>NZ_AP026695.1:355010-710020 GCF_025998175.1 Nitrosopumilus zosterae | reverse complement strand
GAATAGGCAAAGCTATAGCTACAAAATTCATAGAAGAAGGAGCTAGTGTGATTATTCTTGGAAGAAGAAAAGAACCCTTAGAAGAAGCAGCAAAGGAACTTGAAGGAAGAATCCCTCAGGGAATAAACGCATCAGTTAGAATTTTTGCAGGAGTTGATGTTGCAGATGAGACAGCAATGAACAACATGTTTGACGAACTAAAAAAGAATAATGTCACTATAGATTACATAATTAACAATGCAGGAGTCTCAGGACCAGTAACGTGTTTTCCAAATGCCCCACTTGATGAATTTAAAAGTACAATAGGAATTCATCTCACAGGTACGTTCTGGGGGTCTGTTCAGGCTCTAAAAGTAATGAAAGAAGGTGGAAAAATCATTACAATATCCACATTCTTTACAGAAGAAAAACCGCTAGAACAGAGACCTTATAGATTCAGAAGTCCATATACTGCATCCCAAGGAGCAAAAAATAGATTAGCAGAATTAATGTCATGGGAATTGACAGATAAAGGAATCATATCCATCGCTACAAATCCAGGTCCAGTGCATTCAGATAGAATTTACAAAACAGTTTACCCAAAAGCCGCAGCAGAGTTTATGCGTGTAAGTGGATTTGAAGATTTATCCCCAGTGCAAGTTGATGAAGCAAACAGAGAATTGCTCCCATTATTAGGAGAAGATGAAAGTGTAATTAAAAAAGGAATTACTGATGCTGCAACCAAACTTGCAAACGGCAAAGATGTGTCTAAATTAACTGAAACATTTACCAATCTACTAAACAAAATTCAAACCATTGCAGAAAAGGTTCAAAACAACACATCTCACATGATTGCAAACAGAGAATTTCTTTCACAAGGACAAGTTGCTGAAACAGTTCTCAATCTATGCGACGATGAAATTGCAAAAATAATCAATGGAAAAGTAATTCCTGGAGACAGAGTATTTTATCCAGTTAAACCACACATAGGGACTACCGCACCAGGTGTACATCAACCAGACTTTACCGGAAAAGCAGTCGTGTTTACAATTGATGCAACAGACAAAGCAGATGCCGAAAGAATTGAATTTTTAGCACAACATGTAGAGAAAAATGGTGGAAAAGTAGCATGCTTTATTTCTCAAGACACACCCTCAGAATTACAAGAATACATCAGCAGCAAATTCCACTCCCATATAGTGGACATCAAAAATCCCGATGAAGTCGCAAGGTGGTTAAACACAGCAAAAACAAACATCGGGGATATTTTAGGAGTTATTCACGTAACTGGAAAACTACCAGACATACCAAAATTAACAGAAGTATCCAGAGCAGAATGGGAGGCTTTAACTGAAAAATTCATTTCAACTCCAGCAACAGTTGCACAAAGAGCACTTGAACAATTTGTTCCAGGAGGAGCTAATGATCCTCGTCTTTACAAAGATGCCAAAGGAGCAATCATGATAATTGGGCCAGATTTGCCAGTTGGAAAGAAAGTAACAGGAATACAAAGAGCACAAGTAGAGGTTTTCAGAGGAGCGTTAAGACCATTTACAACCACAGTTAACCAAGAACTTAGTGACGTTCTAAATTCAAAAATCAGAATGTTTACAATTTTTCCAGGTTCAGTGACAGGTACAGAGCCAAACAACCAAAGAATTGCAGATGCATTTAATTTTCTAGTCACTGATAATGCTTTATCATCAGCAGAAATTGTTTTCTGTGTTGATGAAACAAGATAAGAATGAAAAAATTTTCAGAATTCAAAGTAGGAGACTCGTTTTATTCCACGTGTAGTATTTCAAACAAAGAATTAGAAGAATATTTGAATTTTTCAAGAGTTAGAAATGCATTCCTAGAAGATGGACAAAAAGAAAAAGAAAAGATTGTTTCTGGAAGGGCAATTCTATCCAGAATGGAAGGAGAATTTACAAGATTGAGTCAGATTTATGGGAATCACATTATTTTTGTTGGAACAGATGGGGATCCAGGATGGGAAAACAGAAACACAAGATTTCTAAAGACATTGTACACTGATCAAGTTTTGAAATTAAAATTCACAATCTCACAAAAAGATGACATTGATGAAGAATATGGAAAGATTGGAATTGATTATGAAGGAACCAATCAAGAAGGAGAGACCATTGTTATTTCAAAAAGAAACATTTACAGAATAAAGAAAGAACCACCTAGATAAAACAAAACCGGGAAGCCGACTAGTCTCCCCAGCTCTAAGATCAAAAGACCTGAAGAACATTTTGTAATTACAAAAAAAGTATAAAAGCACAACAAGGCTAAAATCCAAAAGTACCAGAAAGTGAATCCAGAAAAAGTTTTCCTGCAGCAATCAGCACTACAACAGAGACAATTATTTGCAAATATCTTTCACGTATATCAATAGACAAGCGTGCGCCAACCAATCCACCCACAAAAGAACCAGCTGCCAAAAATCCTGCCTGCATAAAATCAGGATGGCCTAAAATACTGTGAGAAATTACTCCAGAAAAAGAAGCGAATAATAATATCAATTGAGATGTAGGGGCCGCTCTTTTCATTGCCATCCCCATTCCAACAACCATTAATGGTACAAAGATTATACCACCACCTATCCCAAAAAATGAAGAGATAATTCCTGCAAAAAAACTTGCACCCACTGCAAAGATCATTATTTGTTTTGATAGTGCTTTTTCTTTAGGTTCAATTTGTTTTCTTAAAAAAATGTACGCTGCCGATGCTATCAAAACAAATCCAAATAATATTTTAAAAAGATCCGGTGCCACATCAGTTGAGATCATTGCACCCAAAACAGTTCCAGGAATTGAGAGCAATCCAAATTTTAACCCTAAAGAAATTTCTATTCTTTTTTGTTTAGAATATGAAATTGTAGAAGCAACCGCATTGCTTAATGCAGCAAAAAGGCTGTTACTTGCTGCAGTCGTAGGTGGAAATCCCAGAAATGTCAATACAGGAACTATAACAATTCCCCCACCAAGACCAATCATAGATCCTAGAATGCCTGCTGCGAATCCCAAAAGAATTAACCAAAATTGATCAATCATTGTAATCGTCAATCAAAGAATTTCGCAGTATATAATCAGACTACTTTAGTACAATTAATGTCCATAGATATGATTTACCTGTGGATGTAATCTCCAAAATCAGCCTCTTGTTATCTAAACCATTAATCTCAGATTTGATGGTGGTTTGAGATGATTCAGCATATTTCTCTTGGGCAACATCAATCCATTCTGATACAGATTCAAATCCCCCAGGCTGACGGTCTTCCCAGCAAGTACAGACCAATGTTTCAATCATAGTTTGAAAAATAATGTCAACCTCGTCTGCTTTTGAATTCAAAAATGGTGATGCATCCACAATAGCAAGTGCCATGATAGGATTGTAGGTGGTTCCACCCATGTTTAGATTTCCAATAGTTTTTCCATCAGAGTTTAAGAGTGCTGTAGTAGTACAATACTCTACGGTTCTTTTTGTGTTTGTAGAATCAAAAAAAGTACAATACTGATCTATTGTATGATCAGTGATTGCACTTGGAGTAGACATGAAAACATTATGCTCATTAAGAGATTTTTGAATTTTTTCGACATCATAAAAAGTAAAATCAATTTCATAGACAGGCATTGAAGTTTTAGCGTCCAATGAATTTGGAGAAAGCAATAGAGAAGAAACAAGACCAACAATCACAAATCCTGCAATTGCCGAAATCAAGACTATTTTCTTCATCAGAATCATTTTATGTACATCTCAGATAAGCTTTTTTAAAATCAAATAGAAATAATAGTTAACATAGAATCTTTTGTAATATTATTTCGTTCAACAAAACCAGATGTTACTTCAAGAACATATATTGCCTCATTATCAGGTATGACACTTTGACATGTAGTGATTTCTAACGGACTTTTGCACGGAGGTATGTTTTTTTCGATATGAACCACTTTGCCGTCTTCATCAAACCAAATCATGTCAAGCGAAAATTGCATGTTAAGCATCCAAAGAGAGTATAATCCAGATTGTTCAAATACAAAAATCATACCTTGATCATATGGAAGTTCATCTTGAAACATTAAACCACGAACACGTCTGGGTTCAGTGTCAGCAATCTGTACCTGCAAGGGAACATCATCAACTTTTATTGTCCCTCTAGGAAATTCAACAGATTCCAATTTACTTTCACTTGGAATCGACATCAATCCAACAATGCCAATGATTACAGCTGCAATAAAAATAGGAATTAATACTTGGGATCTAGTTGTCATGAGTTAATTAATTTCAATCCTTTTAAAATACGTTAATTTGTCTAATATCTACTGTGACAATCTATGATAGGAAGATAGGCTTGCTTAAAATTTGTGATATTTTCAAATTTTAAGATCATCTTTAACTATTTTGTTTATTTCATAACTTTAATGATTAAAACAATGGCAATTATACTAGCTGCAATAATGCTAGCAAGTACAGGATTTATTGTATCTGCTGATGCTGGAACGATCGTTCCAGGACATGAAAAACAATCCAAAAAAGACAAAGATAACAACGGAATTCCAGACAAAGGAGTTACAGTAAACGGTCACTATACATCAGTTTATGCGTACGACAATCTTGGGGACTGGTACTGGGATCTTGGAGATGGGCGCATCCAGGGAACTGTTGATTCAGTAGAGGAGTTGGATTCTTCCACCTTGACTGTATGTGATTATGTAGTAAATTTCAGAGGAAACTTTGAGAATGATCCTTTCATGGATTCTGGCTGGATACAAAATCACATCAATTGTCACGGATACGATGACAACGGTCATTACAACTATCTGATAGTACATGAGACCGACCCTCGATACAGAGATAATCCTGAATGGTCAATATGGGGAACTTGGGAGTACCATGTTTTGACAGAATCAGGTATCGGGAATCTTGTAAGACCAATGGTTCCGCCATAATCTCTTTTTATCTTTTAAAAACTGTCACATTATCGAATTCTTAAAGTCACTAATTGATGAAAGGGTATTTTTTGTTTCATGACCAATATCGTGAATAGTAGAACCATTGTATTTTTTGTCAAGATATCTTCCTGCAACAATCATCGGACCACCAACAGCACAAGTGACACCAGTGGGTTCGGGAATCCACAACATCAAAAATCCAATTTTTTGGAGTTTTTTGCCTGGAGCGGGAGCTTTCTGAAGTGCACCCAGTGAAGAATTGGTATGTTTGCTATCAATTTTAGCAATGTCAGTATATAAATTGGCTCTACGTTTGGCTGAATCAGATATTTTTTTTAAATTAGCTAGTCGTTCCTTTAGAGGGTCTACCATACCAATTATGATTTATAAAAAAATAGTTAACATTCTAAGATCAACTACCATCACACTCAAGTCAACAAAGAATAACCACAGTTTATTGAAAAGACACTCAATTATACTAGATTTAACGTAATTACAACGAACGCATGAAATCTAAAAATTCCAAGAGATTAGATTCAATTAAAGCAGCCCATCAAACAGAAAGAACCCGTTCCAGTGCAAGAATGGAAGATTATTTAGAAATTATTTCAGAACTTGTAGAATTAAAGGGATATGCCACAACATTAGACATTTCAAGATACATGAATGTGAGTGCACCAAGTGTAACCAAAATGCTTCAAAGATTAGACGAGGGAGGATTTTTAGAATATGAAAAATATCACGGAATCAATCTTACAGCAAAAGGTTCACAAATAGCTGAGGGAATAAGACAAAACCACGGAATTTTGTTAGAGTTTTTTGAAATTTTAGGTGTAGGGTATGATACTGCAAATCAGGACACAGAAGGAATAGAGCACCACTTAAATCCAAAAACAATTCGACAGTTAAGAAAATTTATTACTTTTCTAAAAGCAAACCCAAAAATCATTGAAAATTTTAAAAATCTTTAAGATATAGTTTTATTTCATTGCGCGAAGTGGAATTCATAAGATCTCTTGCAACATCAGAACGTTTTGGAATTTTGATTTGTCCTTTTTTGCCAATTCTAACAGAGGTCAAAAATTTATCATTTACATAAACATCAGCATGCATTGAAGTGTATTCTCTACTCACAGTGAGAAGTAATGCAGTTTTTGATTCTGAAAATGAAAAAGGGAGATCATTTGAGGTCAAGGAGAGATTTTTGGAGTCTTTTGCTACTACATCAATATGCACTTGAAGGGATTTTTCAATTTCATTAATGTTGGATCCTCCTCTTCCAATTATTGACGGAATGTATTGTTCATTTACAAGAACTTTGACCCTATTATCAGATAAAATCTCAACTTGAACATTAGGATCGTATCTCTTGAAGGAGTCTCTTATTTTATCTTCAGCGAGTTTTTCAATCCCTATTTTTTGGACACGTTTTGCAACAGGAACAATGACGTTTTCTTCTCCAAATGTGTATATTTCATGTTCCAAAACATTATCTTGAAAATTCCTTACTTCAATAACAGGTCTGGCAAGATCAGATTCAGTCATGCCAGAAGGAACTTTTACTTTTAATTCAAGATCATAAACTTTCTCTATCATCCCATCATTTACAAACACAACAGTGTCCAAAATATTTGGTATGATCCCCAATTCAATTTTCCCAATAAAACGCTGAATAGCATCTAATGGAGAGTTTGCATGAACAACGCCAACCATTCCAACTCCAGTTAGTCGCAAATCAGCAAAAGTTCTAAAATCTTCCCGTCTTCTTACTTCATCAAAAATAGTATAATCAGGGCGAACCAAAAGTAAAATGTCTGCAGTGTTATCAAAACTTCCATCTAATTTACCATATTGTGTTATGCCAGGATCAACTTGTAAATCTCGAGGTGATTCAAAAGTTTTAACAATTTTTCCTTTTTTGTGATAAAAATTTGCAAGCCCTGATGCAAGAGTACTTTTCCCAGAACCAGGCGCACCTGAAATGACAATTCCTTCGGCTCTATCAGATAATCTTTCCATTAGTGCATCAGATATTGCATAATCTTCCAATGATAATTTGATGATTGGATGGACAATCGTGATTTCATATGATTCAGAAAAGGGTGGATAAGTTATTGCTATTCTATAATCATCATGTTGGATTACAGATGCACCAGTCTTTGAAATTTCGATGGTACTGGAATCGGACACATTTGCAACATCGAAGATTTGTGATGCAATCATTTTCAAATAAGATTTTGTGAGAATATCATCGTTAATTTGAGTTAAAATAAAGGCACCGGGTTTTCCTTTCTTAGCTAAAGGAAATTGATTTTCCTTAAGATGAATACTCATTGTTTCAACATCAAAAAATTTTAAAAATTCTAATTTTTCAGGCTTGATCGTAGTTTTAAGAAATACAGTTTTTATTCCTTCAGCTTGCGCAACTAGATTTTGAATTTTATCAGAAGTGTAAAGAATTGCATCATTTTGTTTTGCCACATCAACGATAAGCGCATCAATCCTGCCACTAGAAGCAAACTTGATATCGTCAGAAGAAGGATGTGAACCTTTCATCACAATTTCTAAACCAAAACTTCCAGACAATTCATTAAGATTTCTAATTTTTTCCAAACCAATAAACCCCTGTTCTTTTTTATTTGAGGCTTGAGATCGTAATTCATCAAATACAGCTTGTGGAATGATGATCTGGGCATTCCTAATTGAACCTGTTTCTATTTGAGAAATTAGTTCACCGTTAATTATAACGCTAGTATCAGGGACTATTTTTGACAAGTTATTACTTATTAGTCCCAATAGTACCTAAATTACTTTTTAGAATTTCTTTTATGGTATCCAAAACTGCATTAAAATCAAAAGGTTTTGAAACATAGGAGAATGCACCCTCATTCAAACATTTCTGAATTGTTTTTTGATCATCACTTGCAGTAATTAAAATTATTTTTGCGTTAGGATCATATGAGATAATTTCTTTTGTTACAGCATAACCGTCTTTTTTTGGCATGGCAAGATCAAGCAACATCAAGTCAGGATTATATTTTTTATAAAATTCAACTGCCTCAGAACCATCACACGCTTCAGCAATAACATCATGTTCGCCAATTGACAAAATATCTTTTAAAACTAGACGAATGGCATTAGAGTCATCAGCAATTAAAATATTGGCCATACAGAACAGTGAAAGTATGAATATAAAAAATATTCATCATTTTACATTAGAAGAAAAATTAGTTACTTTATCTATGATAGATGTCATGTCATATCCAGGTTCACTCATGGAATTTTTCATGAAAGGTAGTGATTCAGTAAAAATATCATAAATGCCTTCAATTTTTTTGCCATCGTTGATTTGTTTTAACACCGCATCTAACATAGAACATATGGAACCTAATTCTTCTTGACCCATCATTGGCGCTAACCCTTTGATTTTGTGAGTATGGCTTTGTAATTCTTTAGAATTTTGAAAAACATCCTCATTGGCCGTACATGAATTTAAAATTGAGGAAATTGCGGAAATCTCCTCATTGATTTCTGCGGTAGCAATTTTGATGAATTCATCAGACATTATGCAAAATAGTGTATCTGGATGTTTTTATACTCTTTGTATGAAAATCATAGTTGTGAAGATAGTAAGTAAAGCATATCTTTTGATAATAATTTTAATCGCAGCAGCTGTATTTAATCTGTTTTTGCTATATCAAGATGATAAATCAGGAATATCACAATCACAATCCATAATTAGAATTGGAGATGTGAAAGTTAAAGCTGAATTAATTTCAGCACTTGCAACATCTGTTGCAAATGGAAATGCAGAAGATAAAAATGAATTACAAAAAGAAATTGATGAAGTTCAATCAACATTATTGAAAATTAAAAATGGTGGAAACATTAATGGGCAAGAAATATCCGTTATTCCTCCAGCACTTGTTTTAGATTATAACAAGGTTTACTCATCATGGGAAAATTACAAGTCACGAGCATTAGATGTAGAAATAACATCAGTATTTGATCCAGAAGCTACAAATGCGATGAACTATGTTTTGCAAAAAAATCAGGATCTAGTTCTGCTTACAGATAATCTAGTAAGAGACTTGGACACTTTGGATAGAAATTACAATGCTCACAAACAAATTGCAAAAGATTTAGCAGAATGCGCAAAAATTATTGGGCAACAAAGTTTGCTAATTTCAATAGGCGAGGGAGAAAACACTCAAGAAATACTTGGAGAGAAAAAACTGCAATTTGAAATTGGAATCAGAAAATTATTACAAATTTCAACTGAAGATTTGGAGGTCGAAAGTGTAGGCATGACACATGAAGAGTTGGAAGCAATTCCAAGGGAAAATTCTGAATCACTAAGAAAAATAGACCCTCTTTGGGAAGCAATTCAATTAAGAATAACCATCCTTGAAGACAGAGCACTATTATCTCCAGAATTCAACATTGCAAAAAATAAAATGTATGAACAGAAATTAATTTTATTTGAAGACACAGACAGATTGATAAATTCTTGGAATAATGAAATCACAAAAGAAGGTTCTGAAGGTCAAATAATTATTCAAATTTTATTAATTGTAGACATTGCTGCATTCATTTTAGTTCTAACGATAATTAGAAAATCACTTTTGCCTCTGGAGATAATCAGTAAAGCACTATCAAAGGTAAAAGAAGGAGTATATGGTGAAAAAATTGAATATTCAGGCACGGATGAGGTAGGACAACTTGTAACGAATTTCAATATAATGTCTGATACAATTAAAGAAAAAGAAGAAGAAGCTAAAAAAACAGACATTGCAAAAGATGAATTTTTAGCAATGATTACTCACGAATTAAAGACACCGCTAGTTCCAATTCAAGGATATTCAGATATTTTACTTGGAGAACATTTGGGAAAATTAACAGACAAACAAAAAGAGAGAATCGAAATTATCAAATCAAGTTCTGAGACATTGTTAGGAATTATTTCAGACTTGTTAGATGCACAAAAATTAGATTTAGGCCAGTTAAGAATGAAAAAAGAAATCAAAAACATCAAAGAGACAATCAACAAAGCAATCAATTCGTTGTTACCAGAAGCCCAAAAAAATAAGATTGAATTAAGTTCAAATTTGTTAGATTTGGAAATAGAACACGACCCAGATAGGATCATGCAAGTAATTACAAATTTAATTAAAAACAGTTTGAATGCAGTGCAACCAAACACAGGAAAGATTCAAGTTAGCATGGAAGAACTCCCAAAAGAAATCAAAATTGTCATCAAAGATAACGGGGTAGGAATTCCAAAGAGCCATCTAAAGGAACTCTTCAAGAAATTCTATCAAGTGGATGCTACATTAACTAGAGAAAGAGGAGGGAGTGGGTTAGGATTAGCCATTTGTAAAGGAATCATAGATAATCATATGGGAGAAATATCTGTACAAAGCGAGATCAATCAAGGAGCAGCATTCACATTTACACTTCCGAAATTAGCTAGCCACGTAAAATCAGCAGTTAATCCTACTTAAAGAAAACAAACTTTCAGAGCTAAAATTACTCACTCTCCTAAAAAAATGCAGATTTTGAAAAAGCAGTCATGGAACAAGGGCAAAAAAATAATGAATTTTATGAAGATTGTACCAAATATTTTGAATTTTTACGTAAGAAAGGCACAGTAGACTATGAATTTGAGGATGAGTACTATTTTACTATGCCTGCAATTTCCAATCACTGAATAGTAGAAGATTTACTAGTCCTTGGAATCAAGTAATTATGAATTCAGATCTATGCGAATTAGCAGACAAAGGAATCAAGTACGCAATGGAATTGGGAGTACATTACTGTGATGTACGAGCTGAGAAGCAAGATAAAAAATCAGTGTTAATAGAAAATAAAGACATAGAAAACATCAAAACGTCTACAGATGCAGGATTAGGAATTAGATTAATTAAAAATGGGGCATGGGGTTTTTGTTCAGTTACAGATCCCAAATCATTTGAAGAGATAAAAAATAAGATTGATCACGCAGTTAAAAATTCATCACGTCACAGAAAAAAGAAAATAGAGACATACTCTAGCACAGTTAATAATGTAAAGATAGATTTCCCAGTTTTGAAAAAACCATCAATAGAGAAACTAATGGAAATAGGTCTAGATTGTAGTCAAATTATTTTAGATACACCAAAAATTATCAGATCAGTTATCAATCCATGGTATACAGAGAATTCAAAATATTTTACAAATAGTGAAGGTTCTAAAATTGAACAAAATTTCACAGATATGATAATAGACATGAATGCAGTAGCTCATGATTCTGGAATTACACAATCAATTAACACTACAGAAGGTGGAAGAGGAGGATTAGAACAAATTACAGATAAAGAAAAAATTCAACAAAAAGCCAAAGAGATATCCCAAAAAGCATCGGAATTAATTATTGCAAAATTTGCAAAAGAAGAACAAACAACAGTTGTCATGAATCCAGATTTTGTTTCATTACTAACACATGAAATACTAGGTCATCCATCAGAAGCAGACAGGGTTTTAGGAAAAGAAATGGCATGGGCAGGGGGTGCGTGGTGGAAAGGAAAAATTGGAGAAAAGATAGGCTCTGAGAATCTTAATGTCTTTGATGATCCAACCATCAAAGAGAGTCTAGGATGGTATTTTTTTGATGATGAAGGAATAAAAACTCAAAAAACCACACTTGTCGAAAATGGAATTTTAAAAAAACATCTGCAAAACAGGGAAACTGCCCAAATTTTTAACACAGAGCCAACAGGAAACATGAGAGCCACCAACTATAGATTCATGCCTTTAATTCGTATGGCATGTACATGTATTGGAAACGGGGATAGAAATCCAGATGAAATAATAAAAGAAGTAAAAAAGGGAATTCTTATTTCAAATATGAAAATACCTTCAATAGATATGAAACGATACAACTGGAGCATTTCATGCCAGTACGCTCAAAAAATAGAAAACGGAGAAATCACAGGCTTGCTAAGAGATGTGATAGTGATGGGCACTGCACCAGAATTTTTTGCATCAATTAATGCTTGTGGGAATGACTTTACAGTAAGACCAATAACTAATTGTGGCAAAGGTGATCCTATGCAATCAATGATTATGGGAAACGGGGGACCGACAATTCGTGGAATAGCAACTGTAAAGAGTGTTAATTAAAAATGGAGCAAGAATTAGAGTCAATAAAACAAAATGTCATAAATTGTACAAAGTGCGATCTTTGTAAGACTAGGACAAACTCAGTTCCAGGGAAAGGAAATTCTCAAGCAGAAGTAATGTTTGTAGGAGAAGCACCTGGAAGAAACGAGGATAAAAGTGGAGAACCATTTGTAGGAATTGCAGGCCAGAAACTCTCAATCGCACTTGATGAGGCAGGAGTTTCAAGAGAATCGGTGTACATTACAAATATTGTAAAGTGCAGACCGCCACAAAACAGAGTTCCAAATACAGACGAAAGAAACACTTGTCAAGAATATCTAAAGCAGGAAATTTCAATAATAAAACCAAAAATTATTTGTGTTTTGGGAAATACGGCATTTAGTTCAATTTTAGGAGGTTCAGAAATAACAAAATTTAGAGGAAAAATCGTAAGAAGAGACAATCAACTATATTTTCTCACCATTCATCCAGCAGCAACGATATACAATCAAGGGCTAATTGATGTACTAAAGAACGACATTGTGAAATTATTTGAAAACATAAGAGAATTGAAAAACGGAAAAGAAATCAAAATAGACATAGAGTATGATTCCTAGAGAATTCTATTCCAAAGACACTATTACAGTTGCAAGAAACATTCTTGGAAAAAGAATCATTAGAAAAATTGGAAGAACAGAGTTATCAGGAATAATCACTGAAACTGAAGCATACAGACATACCGATGATCCTGCAAGTCATGCATTTGGCAGAAAGACAGATAGAAACAAAGTGATGTTTGAGGATGTTGGACATGCTTATGTCTATTTTACCTATGGAATGCATTATTGCTTTAATGTAGTAGCAAGACATCCGAAAATCAAAGCAGGCGCAGTTCTCATTCGAGCAATTAAGCCTGAAAAGGGAATTGAAAAGATGCAGAAAAATAGAAAGATTGCAAATACGAAAGATCTTACAAATGGACCAGCAAAACTAACTCAGGCCTTAGAAATTACAAAAGAGCATTATGGAATAGATTTGACCAAAGATTCAAGGTTACACATTGCAGAAGGAATTAAACCAAAAAAAATAATAGCATCGCCAAGAATCGGAATAAAAAATGCGACAGACAAGTTATGGAATTTCAAAATAGATATTTAAAAAACTATTCTTCATTGTTCTCGTCCAAAGTCCAGGGTGCAAATTTACCAAGAATTTTTTCCCAATCTAATCTTAACAGTAAGATCACAACAGAAGTCATCATAATACCGAAAATAATAATTCCGATGTAAACAGGAGTTGCATCATCAATGTTTTCAATAAGAGGATCTACTAAAGATAATCCCAGATAATGAGAAATGAAAACAATGGAATAACTAAGAACTACTTTTCCAGTAAGAGTTGCTATAAAAAATCGTTTCGGATTATATTTTGCCAATCCTAAAGGTACATACACCAAGTCATCAGGAATCGGAGTAGCTGCAGCAAAAAATGCAGCACCAGCACCATATCTCTTAACTAATCTTTCAAATGGACGCATTCTTTTTCTAGTTTTTTCATTGATGATTTTTCGCCCACCATAACTGACATAGAAGATTATTTGCTTTGCAACTGTTGCAGTAATTGCAGATAAGAGTGCCAGAACATGAAGATCAAATTGATCACCTACTGCCATAGTAGCTAAAAGCAAGAATCCAGGTAACGGAATAAACGGAATAAGTGAACCAAAGAAGTTAACTAGAGATAAGCTCAGATAACCTACTTCCGGTGCAAATGGAAATAGATCAACAAAATCCACAAATCAAGCTATTTTTGGGCTTTATTTAATTAAAACTAGGAGAGTCGCTTACAACAATCATTAAAATATCATCTTTTCAAAGAGGAATAAATTGGCAAAAAAAGACTTTGAAACAATATGCAACACAATAGCCACAATAAGTCCATACATACGATTCGTAGGCGTGATTGGGGAGAGTGGAGAGTTATTGGCCTATAAAAGAAGACCAGATTTAATTCCACTTTTAGACGAAAAAAACACACAGTATCAATTTTCACATATTGCCATGAAAACTGATCTTGAAGGATTTTTTGACAAGAATTTAGGAGAAATTGAATTTTCGTGGGAAGAAAGAAAAAAAGTCCAGACAATTTCTTTTGCCATAAAAAAAATCAGAGTGTGGATGTCAATTGATAAAAAAGTAATCAGATCAGAAGTGTTACGAATTATAGATTCATGTCTACCAATTGTGAAAAAATATTCAAACACATGAATCACTTTGAAGTGTCCTTACTGTAGCATCGATTTAGATTCATTAAGCATGACGAATGGGTTAAAACATATTTTAGAACATAAAAAAGAAAACCAAAAATGAGAATTTAAAATTAATATTATAAAATAAAAAACATATCAAATATGGACGAAATTGAAAAAATAATAGATGAAATCAGTTTTAGAAAAGCAAAATGCAAAGATTATGAGACGATGAAAATCGAAGATATCAGTAAAGAATTGCAAGACATTATGAGGTTTGAGCAAGAATCATTGAAAAAAATTGAAGAGTTTGAAAATATGCAAAAAAATCAAGATTTGGCAAATTATCTAAGAATGATTTCTAAAAATACAACACAACGAGAAATCACAGAGATTCAAGAAATTTATCTAAAGAAAATTGACAAAGAATATCTAAATTCAAAATAAAAACTTCATTTGTCTTCATAAAGCCAGCATCTCACATACCCTGTTTTAGTTGCAAGTTTTGGCGGAAGTTTTTTACATTTTTCAATTGCTAAAGGACATCTTTCTAAAAACCGGCATGCAGTTGGAGCATCAAGTAAACTCGGAGGACTTCCTTTGATGTATTTTGGTGAGCCACCCTTTAATGTTGGAATGGATTCTAGTAGACCTTGTGTGTATGGATGTTGAGGATTTTTGTAAATTTCTTCAGAAGTTCCAAATTCAACAATCTGCCCACCATACATTATTCCAATCTTATCTGCAATTTCAGATAATACTGCCAAATCATGTGTGATTAGCAAAAACGACATTCCTTCTTTTTTCAGGGTTTTTAGCAATGCGATAATTTGTGCTTGAATTAGCATGTCAAGTGCTGTTGTAGGCTCATCAGCAATGACAAACTTTGGCTTTAAGAGCAATGCCATTGCAATTACCACTCTTTGCTTCATACCACCGCTTAGTTCATGAGGGTATTTTTTCAAAACATTTTCGTCAAGACTAACAGAATTAATCGCATCCAAAATCAATTGTTTGGAATTTCCCTCAAAGTGGTGTTGTTTGAGAATTTCATGAAATTGTTCATTTATAGTGAAGACAGGATCTAGCGCATTCATTGCACCTTGAAAAACCATGGATATTTTTTTCCACCTATAATTTTCATTAAAATCAGATTCACTCATATCCAAAATAGAATCATTTTCAAAGAAAATGTTACCTTGGATAGTTCCGCTAGAAAGCATTCGAATTATTGACAATCCCAGTGTACTTTTTCCACATGCACTCTCACCTGCAATTCCAATTGATTGTCCATCTTCTAATTGAATATCTACATCATCCACGGCATAAACTGGACCAGATGATGAAGGATATTTCACAGATAATCCACGAATATCTAAGAAAACCATACCTCTATTTGATCCAAACTAGAATTTTTATTTTGCACTAAGGGATATAAACAACATTATTGAAATGAAAAAAAGTCGATCGAAATGATTCTTCCAATTTGTGGTTTTGATGCAAAAAATTCAGTTCTTTGTCCAAAGTGTGAAGGCAAAGTGGAGGCAGGAGAACTTACACAAGCAGATATAGATGCATCAATCATTCTTGCAAAAACTGCAAAATTGAATAAAGCAATTGAAAATTTCACATTATACTCATGTAAGGAGTTTGACGGAAATTTTGTTTTATCGTTAGCTAAAAATGACATCATGATCATCAGACAAAGCCGTACATTGTACAGACTTCTTCAAGACCAATTTAAGGGAAAAATTTGGTTGGTTGAGGCAGACGAAAACGATAAAAGATTCATCGAAGACCTATTCTTTCCTACTAAAATATTATCAATCAATGCAGTGTGGGCACCTGGAGGAGTACAAAAAACTAAAGCAATAGTGTCAGGCAAATGGACACCAAAGTTTCCCATAGACACCGAAAAAGTAATACAAATTGTAAGAAATGCCCGAAACCTTGACATTGAGATAGAATTTGAGGATAAAAGATAGGCATGGGTTTTGTAAAAACACACGATATTGACGAATTAACTTCTGAATTAATTGGAAATCAAGTAATCCTCGGTGGATGGGTAGAAGATTTTAGAAAATTAGGCAAAATGTCATTTATTACATTACGTGATGTTACAGGAATATCCCAGATAATTGTTAAAGGAGAATTAAATGACAATTTAGGAGAGATTAATCGTCAAAGTGTGATTTCTGTAAAAGGAATTGTACAAGAGACTAAAGCTCGAGATTTTGCATTTGAAATTAAAGCTGAAGAGATCGAAGTGCTAGGCAAAGCAGTTCATCCATTACCAGTTGATCCTATTGGCAGAGTAGAGAGCAATATCGATACAAGATTAAATCATCGAGCACTAGACATGAGAAATCAAAAAACAGCTTCGATTTTCAAGCTTCGACATCATGTTTTGCAATCATTACGAAAAACATTGTCTGGAAAAAAATTCATTGAAATTACGACTCCTAAAATAATTGGTAGTGCAAGTGAAGGAGGTGCAAATTTATTTTCTCTAGATTATTTTGGAAAGACCGCATATTTGGCTCAGAGTCCACAATTATACAAAGAACAGATGACTATTGGATTAGAGCGAGTGTTTGAAATTTCCAATTTTTATCGTGCAGAAAACTCCCATACAGGAAGACACCTTACAGAATTTACAAGTATCGACATTGAAGCAGCATTTATGGATTACAATGACGTTATGGATGTACTAGAATCACTTGTATTGGAAGTTTACAAATTCACTTCAGAAAATTGTAAAAAAGAACAAGAGATTATTGGTCACACAATTGAAGTTCCAAAATCACCATTTGAGAGAATTACATATTCACAATGTGTTGAAGAATTACAAAAAGATGGAGAAAAAATAGAGTTCGGGGATGATTTGCTTGATTCACATCTTAGAATAATTGGGAACAATCATCCAGGATTTTTCTTCCTAACTGATTGGCCAATGAAGTTAAAACCATTTTACATTAGAGAAAAAGACGAAGATCCCACTTTATCACGCTCATTTGATTTACAGTTTGGTTATCTAGAATTGTCTTCGGGTGGAACTAGATTGCACAATCCAGACATGCTAAAGGCACGATTGAAAGAACAAGGTTTGGATCCCGCACAGTTCCAAGACCATTTGAAAACATTTGATTGGGGAATGCCTCCGCATTCTGGTTGGGGAATGGGATTAGACAGGCTGATGACGACTCTAATCGGAATCGATAATGTTCGAGAGGTTGTTTTGTATCCCAGGGATCCAGATAGGTTAAACCCATGATTCAGATTTTTATTGTATTGTAATAATTAGAATTCATGATTGAAACTCAAGATGCTAAAAAAGTAGTAGAAGTAATAGGAAATAATTTGATAGGAGTATCTCATGATTCAAACAGTTTTGCAAAACTGCCTGATTCTTTTTGGGGATATTTTGCAAGAGGCCATGACAAAAAAGGAACGTTTGGGGTGATCGTGACATATTCAGAAGATGGAAAAGATGTAGATGAATTGATTTCCATGTATGAAAAATGGGCTGAGAAAAATAAAACTAAAACAGAATAATCTATTTGGTTTCTTTTAGAAGTTTTCTGTAACCTTGGCATTCTTTGCAGATTGGTTTACCTTTGTATTTTGGATTACCGTCAGAAATTTTAAGTGTACCTTCAACTATTTTACAAATACAGCATTTAACCATATCATTTTGAGAAAAATGTGATTAATAAAAATTGGTAATTTTTGAAAAAGAGATAAATTCAAAGAAATGAATCTTAATTAGTGCACAAGTGTGATTGCTGCGGATCCATATTTGGGGACAGAATATGTTATTTTTGTGAAAAGACCTGTTGTACATCATGCATGGTAGATGACAGAACCCGTTGCAAGGAGTGTTACATTAAAAAACGCCATCTAGGATGGAAAAAACTAATCAGGAAAAACAAGGTTGTGCTAATATTTGTTGCAATTTTGTGGCTATATGCAGTATTTCCAGGTCCATTCATACCGGGATTAGATCAAACATTTTATACAATTTCATTGGTAGCTGCTTTACTAATCATGATTCCTATTGGATTGGCATTATTCTTTTGGTCATTGAATCCACCAAAATCAGATGTAAAGAAAAGAAAGGACTGAACAGTGATTAAATGAAACTAAAACTTCCAAACAGTAAAGAATATCACAACCACTAAATCCTCCTGATAGATGAATAAGATGTACCATCCTACAGAAAGTTCAAAAAAACAGTGTATTCCCAACAGATTTACCGTCAAGTTCACCAATTGAAGAAAAATGTTGAATGAGTTTCCATTTTCTTTCCTTGAACTGTATTTCCTCCATTAACATCATCTTCAGAAAATTGGATTTAGGTAGAGACATTCTAAAAATCTTTGATCATTTGAAGTAAAACTTTACTTTGATGAATTGGGTTTTCAGGATAACAATTCAACATCCACCCATTTGCAATTCTATCAAATCCCATATCCTTACAATCCATATCATATTCTAAATTACTATTATCAAATTCCCAATCAAACCCATTAACAATTTCGGGTTCAGGAAAATTGTGACCTCTTATTAGAGAAATAGTATTTTTCTCATAATCTGCCTCTACTTCAGCATAAAGAGCATTGGGATAAAGATAAAGAACTTTGGGATGATTAGTAATAGCATCAAATTCTTTTTTTGTCACATATTCATTATGAAGTAATATTACTTTGTCATATTTTTCAAGAATTGCAGGATTTTGATCTACATCAATATCAGTAATTATTGGGTAACCTAACAGATTCAATACCTGATATCCATTACCACTTGCAACAAAATCTAAAGAATATTCAGAGTCAATTTCATCGGTAAGGCATTCTTGTCCACATTCGCCTCTAAAAAAGGTGTAAAACCCAGGCTCGCTGTATGCAGATGCAGTAAAAATAGGATAAATCACCACAGCGTTTTCTATAGAAGAATGGTTGAGTTCCAAATAAAGATCATTATTTTCAGGATTTAGTTCAAATTTTGGATCATTCCAAATTTTCTTTCCATCTTTGATTCTAAAATTATCTTCATATCCATAAATGTTGAAAAGTGATTTAATATCCAGTTTTGTTTTCTGGATTTCATCTTGAGTTTGAATAGACATATAATTTTCATCTAGAAAAAATTGAAACCCCACAAAAGAGGCGACTATTGCAATGAAAATTATTAAAATAAAAAACTTAGTATTCATCGTTAAAGAAACTATTTTTGCATGTTATCTGTGATGTGTCTAGTAAAATCTATAGTGGACATATCTCCTCCAATATCTTTAGTTTTAACGCCAGATTTAACCAAATCAAAAATTGTAGATTCTAACTTTGTTCCGATTTCGATGCATTTTGAATCTTTGTGTTTGTTACCCAACCAATCCAACATCATCTTTATAGATAACAGAAACGATGAGGGATTTGCAATGTTTTTTCCCGCAATATCAAATGCGGCCCCATGAACAGGTTCAAACAATGCAAAATTATCCCCAATGTTTGCAGCTGGTGCCATTCCCAATCCACCAACAACTTGAGATGACTCATCAGAGAGAATATCACCAAACAAATTCGTAGTTACTATTACATCGAATTTTTCCGGTTGACGGATCAAATTCATTGCACATGCATCAACATACATTTCCTCAAATGCGACATCAGGATAATTTTTTGAAATTTCAGTACAAGCCTTTGCAAATAATCCATCAGTGATCCTCATAACGTTTGATTTATGAACGCATGTTACTTTTTTCAGAGAATTTCTCTGCACAGCTGTTTCAAATGCATATTTTGCAATTCGTTTTGATGCATCCTCAGAAATTATTCTAAGAGCAACTGCTGCATTTCCCAAACTAAACTCTTTTCCAGTGTAAAGATCCTCAGTGTTTTCTCTAACAATTACCATATCAATGTCATCACGTAATGCAGGCATGTGAGGATATGATTTTGCAGGCCTAATGTTTGCATAAAGATCAAGTATTCGTCTTAAAACTACAATGACATCAGCGGCTGATTCTCCAACTGGTGCCTTCATGCAAGCATCAGATTGTTTTATTGTCTTAACTGTATCATCAGGTAGCGCTTTACCAGTTTCTTGTAGTGCTTTATCACCAGCGGATAATTCTGTAACATCAAATTTTAATCCAAGTTTGTCGTTTATGGTGTCAAATACAGAAATTGCAGAGTCAGATAATTCAGGACCAATTCCGTCGCCAGTAATTAATGAGATTTTATACATAATAACACATCACAGAAAGAGAATTTTAGGATTTAGTTAACCTGCTTTTCTTGTAGCATCTTTTTGAGCATTATTCTATTAATCGCATCAATCACTGCTTTAACAGATGTAGTTACAATGTCCTCACCTACGGATTTTGCTGAAACCTTGTTTCCTAATGCATCCTCTACTTTTACAGTAACTTCACATAATGCACTAGAGCCACCAGAAATAGATGCTAATCCATAGTCTTTAATTCTAATTTCAGAAATTTTTCCAGTAATTTTTTGGATTGCATTCAATGCTGCATCTACAGGTCCAACTCCATAATCAGTACCTATATGATCTTGACCATCAATGTTTAATTTTACAAATGCGTAAGGCATTGTTCCAATTCCTGTTGAAACGGAAAACCCAGTTAATTGAACGATTCTTTTGAGTTCTTTTTCTCCCAAGACATCACTTGCAATTGACAATAATTCAACATCAGTGATCTGCTTTCCAGCATCACCTAATATTTTTACTTTATCTAAGATTTGTTTCGATTGTTCCTCGGTAGGTTTTACTCCATATTCTGCAAGCATTGCATTCATTCCATGGACTCCTGCATGTTTTCCAACTTGAAGCCATCTTTTTCTTCCAACTAATTCAGGACTAATTGGCTCATATGTAAGCGGATTACTTAATACACCATGTGTATGAATGCCAGATTCATGACCGAATGCATTTGCTCCAACAATTGCCTTGTTTGGCTGAACCATAATACCCACAGTTTTTGAAATAAATCGTGATGTATCATAAATTAATTCAGATTTGATATTGGTTTCATATTTTTGTTCATAGGGCAAACATTTGAGCGCCATGGAAAATTCTTCCAAAGATGCATTTCCAGCACGTTCCCCAATTCCGTTAATTGTCACATGTGCACAAGATGCTCCCGCATGAATGCCCGATAAAGAATTTGCTACTGCAAGTCCAAAGTCATTGTGACAGTGAACACTTACTGGAAGATGTGTGGCTTCAACTGTATCTCGAGTTATCTCTGCAATATATTCAGGAGTTGAATATCCTACAGTGTCAGGAATATTAACACGGTCGGCTCCTGCTTTTGCTACTTCACCAAATACTTTTTTCAAGAACTCTCTATCAGTTCTTGTTGCATCTTCAGCTGAAAACTCAACTTGAAGTCCAAGTGACTTTCCATATTCAACTGCTTCAATGGCTTTTTCAAGTGCTTGATCACGAGTCATTTTTAGTTTGTATTCTAAGTGAATATCAGATGTTGCAATGAATGTGTGAATATAATTTAGACCCGCATCAACTGCAGCATCAATATCGTTCTTGATGGTTCTTGTCAAACCTGCGATTTCACATGACAATCCTTCGGATGTGATCATTTTGACTGCTTTTAATTCACCATCAGAAATTACTGGAAAACCAGCTTCGATTGCGTCAACACCGAGTTCATCAAGTTTTTTTGCAATGGATAATTTTTGATCAGGAGATAACGAGACGCCAATAGTTTGTTCACCATCTCTTAATGTAGTATCAAATATTCTAACTTTCATGCTCCACTCCTTTGCAAAGCAGCAACACCAGTTCTGGCTACATCTATAATTCCAAATGGTTTTGCTAATTCTTCAAATGCTTGAATTTGATCAGGAGTTGCAGTTAATTCAACCATGATTGAATCTCTTTTTACATCGTGTACTTTGCCTCCATATGCATTTGCCAATTTGTTAATTTCCATACTATCATTAGCATTACTGAGTTTTATCTTAAAAATACTCAGTTCGCGATATACTGTTTTATGCTCATCCAAATGTTCAACTTTTACAGTATCGATCATTTTATCAAGTTGTTTTACAATTTGTTCTACTTGTTTTTCATCACCGTATGTGGTAATAGTCATTTTTGAGAATTCAGGATTTTCAGTAACGCCTACGGAAATGCTATCAATATTGAAGTTTCTGGATCTGAAAAGATGTGTGACTTTAAACAAGATCCCAGGTTTGTTTTCAACTAAAATAGAAAGAATTGCCCACATGGTAAATCACTATGAAGGTAAAATCATATCCGAAAGCGAGGTTCCTGGAGCTACAAATGGCAACACGTCCTCTTCAGGATCAATTGGAATATCAATTACAGTTGCAATATCACTGCTCAATGCAGTTTTGATTGCTTTGTCAAGCTCATCCATTGATTGTGCGCGTATCCCTTGTGCGCCATAAGATTCTGCTAATTTAACATAATCAGGACAATGACCTTGGTCAACACCATTCATTCTTCTATCATAGAAAGTTCTCTGCCATTGCGCAACCATTCCCAATGAGGAATTGTTTAAAATAAATACAATTACAGGAATATCTTCCAACACAGCAGTTGCAAGAGAATTTTCAGTCATACTAAAACTTCCATCTCCTGCAATGTCAACTACAGGAACATCAGGTTTTGCAACTTTAGCACCAATTGCTGCAGGAAATCCCCAGCCCATAGTACCAAGACCAGTAGAACTAAAGAAAGTTCCAGGTTGAATTACATCATAGAATAGAGATGCCCACATTTGGTGTTGCCCAACTTCCGTAGTTACAATAGATTCTTTTGGTAATAATTCACGAAGTTTACGCAATATTTTTGCTGCACCTAATTCACCTGGATGAAGCTTCAAGTTTTCCTTCCAGTATGCTTTGGTTTCTTTAACATGTTTAATCCAAGGAGTTTCTTCTGTTTTTTTAATTGCTCGTTGTAAAAGCAACTTGACCATTATTCTAAGTGATGCTCTAACATCTCCAACTACAGCTATTTGTGCAGTTTGATTCTTTCCAATTTCTGCTGGATCTACGTCCATATGAATAATTTTTAATCTCTTTTCAAAGGCTTCAAATGTCCCGACAGATCTATCAGAAAATCTTGTTCCAATTGCCAACACACAATCAGCTTCTGCCATCATTTTATTCGCCTCAGCATGACCATGCATTCCAATTGGACCTAATGATAAAGGATGATTTTCAGGAAATGCCCCCTTGCCTTTGAACGTGGTTACTACAGGAAGCATCAAGGCTTCTGCAATAGCTTGTAATTCAGCAAAAGCTGATGAGATGATTGTTCCACCACCAGCTAAGATAATTGGTTTTTCAGAATGAAGTAACATATCAATTGCTTTTTCAACATTAACAATATCAGGATCAGCCCATGGATGATATCCTTGAATTTTAAATTCTTCTGGAAATACCATTTCTGCTTCATTTGTTTGAACATCTTTTGGGATGTCAATTAATACAGGTCCAGGTCTTCCAGTTTCTGCAATGAAAAATCCTTTTTTCACAACTTCTGGAATTTCGGCAGCGGTTCTAGGTTGGAATGCATATTTTACAACAGGATTTGCCATGCCAATAATATCACTTTCTTGAAATGCATCTCTTCCAATCATGGCAACAGGTACTTGACCAGTTACTGCAATCATCGGTGCAGAATCAGCTTGAGCTGTTGCAATTCCCGTCAAGATATTGGTAGCACCAGGTCCAGATGTTGCAAAACAAACACCGGCCTTTCTACTAACTCTACCAAAGCCATCAGCCATATGAGCTGCTGATTGCTCATGTCTAACCAAAATATGTCTAATATTACATCTAGCAAATTCATCATACATTGGAAGATTAGCCCCTCCAGGCAAACCAAATACTTGTTTAACGCCTTCTTTTTCCATAGCCATCATCAAGGCTTTTGCACCCATCATAGTTTCCATTTTATTCATTAAATCATTCGCCATAATTTTAACCTAGTAAATTTTGAGTGTGTTTTACAGTAGAAAAACAACAGATAATTTTTTGTCAAAGGTTCCTGTTAATTGCACACACATTGAAATCATAAAATCACCCATTTGATAATTAATAAAGATTCTCTGAAAATGATTGTTTTTTTGTGCTCAATTACACAGAAGACTTAAACTGAGAATTTTCATATCTGATATTGATTGTTTTGTCTGATAATGAAGAAATCATCAATGTCATTGAAACATTATTTCAAGCTGGAATTACAAAAGATTTGTCAATATTAAAAGAAATTCATCTGAATGATTCAAAATTTTCTAGTTTCAGTGATTTGCCACCCTATGATCTAAAAGATTATCAAAACACAATTGAGCTTGAAGAACTAAAATTTGTAAGCATATCTGATTACAGTTATGAAATTAAGAGTCCAAAAATCAGCATCTTTGGAGACACAGCAATTGTAGCAATGGGATTGATTCAGAAAGGAATGCTAGTTGATACTAAGGCATACACAGGAGAACATATGATAATTACTGGACGTGCGACATTTGTATTAGTAAAACAACCAACGTGGAAAATTGTACACATTCATTTATCAAAAATTGGATGAGATATTATTTTTTAGTTTGATTAGGAGGATTTGATTTCTTTTGATTAGGATTGAATGGTTTCTTTTGTGTGTTTGATTTCTTTTGATTAGGATTGAATGGTTTCTTTTGTGTGTTTGATTTCTTTTGATTAGGATTGAATGGTTTCTTTTGTGTGTTTGATTTCTTTTGATTAGGATTGAATGGTTTCTTTTGTGTGTTTGATTTTTGTTTTGGTTCTTCGCTTACTAGTTTTTTATAAAGTTTGAATGCCTGATCCACATTTTGATTTCCATGTACAATTGCTCTAACTGCTTTAATCATTGAAACTGGATGTTCAGATTGCCAGATGTTCCTCCCCATATCAACACCAACTGCACCACCTTTGATTGCATTGTATGTTAATTGCAATGCATCACGTTCCGGGATTTTTTTGCCCCCTGCAACAATTATTGGCACAGGGCATGATTGAACAACTTTTTCGAAATTATCACAATAGTAAGTTTTGACAATATGTGCACCTTGTTCAGCTGCAACTCGACAAGCAAGTGACAGATATCTAGCATCTTTTCCGAGTTCTTTGCCTACTGCAGTTACAGCTAAAACTGGAAGTCCATATTTTGCAGCTTCATTAACTAATTTTCCAAGATTTGCAATAGTTTGATATTCATATTTTGAGCCAACAAAGATAGACATTGCAAGTGCACTAGCATTTAGTCTAATTGCATCCTCAATGGATACTGTGATATCTTCTTGAGATAAATCCTCACCAATAATGCTAGATCCGCCAGAAACTCTCAACACCATTGGCGTGTTAGTTGTTGCCGGAACACATGCTCTTTGAACACCCCTTGTAAGCATCAATGAATCACAGTGCTTCAAGAGAGGCGCGATTACCTTTTTTGGATCCTCTAATTTTTCAGTTGGACCAAGAAAATAGCCATGATCTACAGCTAACATCAAAGCACGATTATTTTGTGGTTTAATAATACCAGAAATTCTATTTTTTAATCCCCAATCCATATATCATCGAATTTGAAATAATCGAAATACCTTTCTTAAGCCTTTCTTATTTGGTGATGATTATCTTCATTGCGTTTTCACCAGTATGCGCATGGTCAAATGCCTTTTGTGAATCAACAATAGAATAAGTATGAGTGATTAATTGTTTAACATCAATTTTTGAAGATTCGATTAACTCAAGGGCTTCTTTTGTGTCTTTGTCTGAAGCGGCATAGCTAGTCACTAGTGTGATTTCTTTGGAATAAATTTTGCTCATGTCCAAATTTAGTTGTGAATCCTTTGAAGGAACACCAAACATCATGACAGTTCCCCCTTTTCGAACCATATCTATAGCATCTTCAAGTGCTTTGAGACTACTTGTAGCAACAATTGCCACATCGACTCCTCTTCCTCCAGTACCATCCAAAATTTTTTGTTTTCTATTTTCATCCATAGAGTTAATGGAATCGGTAATGTTAAATTTTTTTGCAAAATCTAACCTAAAACCATTTACATCAAAGCAGAAAATTTTTGAGAATTTTTTTACGTGTGCAAGCATTACGTGCATCATACCAGTAGGACCTACACCAAAAATTGCAGTCGAATCGTGTTCATGATAATGAAATTTACTCCATGCTCGCACACAACAAGCGAGAGGTTCTATCATGGCTGCTTCTTCAAAACTTATAGAATCAGAGATTTTCAAAATACCGCCATGAGAAACATTCCATTCAGGAACAACATATTCTTCAGACAAACCACACGGAAAGAGATTTGTTTCATAGTATTTTGGACACATCGTTTCATTTCCATGATTACACAAATGACAATCGTAACAAGGAACATGATGATGTGTAAAAACACGATCGCCTTTTTTAAATTCAACAACATCAGAACCCACATCTAAAATAATACCAGATGGCTCATGACCTAATCGCATGGAAGGTTGGCCATATTGGCCAAAGACTTTTTCCAAATCAGAACCACATATCCCACACGCGTTCATTTGTACCAAAACATCACCATTGCCTAATGATGGCCTTTCAGTTTCATCGACAGTAATAACAGATGGTTCTTTAACTGATGCAGTTTTCATGATAAATCATTGAAAAATTGAATATAAGTAGATTAAACAATCATACACCTAGAATCTTTTTCAACATTACTCTGTAATCGACTTCAGTTTTTTCACTTCCAGTTGCAGGTAATGCAAAAACTAAAGTGGATTTCTCTGCCCTCAATGCTGTTAATTCATCATTAATTGGTTCAGTTATATCATCACTAACCAAAACTAGTCCAACATCAGAATCATCTGTTAATCTCTTAATTTCATCCAAAGCCTTTTGAGGAGTTTCAGAAATAATACCTGGAACTCCAGCTAATTGGAAACTAGTAACAAAAGATTTGCTACCAACAGTAAAGATTTTCACAGTTAAAATTTTTGCCCATTCTAATTTAACCCTTTATGGCAGTGATTAGATCAAGAAAGATTGATTTAGTTTAGAAAACCAGTTAATTTATGACAGAAATTGATACTCAGAAGGACGTGTACCTATTCTTACACGGAAGAATGGATCTTAAAGAAAAAGCAATGAATGCACTCACTACAAAAGGGTTTTCTAGTGATAAAGTTGTGATGGCATTACCAAATAAAGTTGGAAATGTTGGAGATTATATGGCAATGCTATGGATGCCACCAAACCCAGATCATATAAAAATTCAAGAAATTACCAAAATCGAGGAAGTGAAACCAGAAGGAATGATTGGACTCTGGAAAGGTGTTTCGAAAGAAGACATAGACACTATTCAGTTAGAATAACTAACTGAATCCCGCACCAAAATCATTGCCTTTTTCTAAAATATCACCAGAATCAGAATTTTTTAATTTTCGGTAAAGTAATGTTTCATAAACTAATTTCATAGATGATTCATCATCAAGAGTGCAATCTTCTTTAATCATATTTTTGTATTTTTCTAATTTTGCTTCATCTTGTTCATCAGGGGAAATCCCATCATGAACCATTAAATTTGCAATTTTCTCAATTTCAGAATTCTGTTGTTCATCATTCATAGTGTATGATATAATTTCTAGTTATTAATACATTCGAATAAAAAATAGTTACAAATCGGAAATTAATCCAAAAAGAAAATCATCAAATTCATCATCAGAAAAAATGATTTTTTCAATTTTATTTTCTTTTTGAGCTAATTTTACAGAGTCAAGATGATAACAAGTATTCTTTCCATTTAGTTGACCAAAATAGAATCCAGGACAAGAACAATAACTTCCATTTGGATCAAGCCAGTGCTCCTCACCTTTTCCAACTACAGTCCAAATTTTTCTTTGACTAGGTTGAAAAACATGTAATTTTACACGTTTTTCAGAAACTAGAACTTCAACTCTATCAAAGTCTTTGTTCATAAGGATTTAATCAGATATGTACAGTATAACTTTGATGCTGCAAACAAGAATTATTCCATCCAAACCCGCATTGATTTTAGAAGGAGAGAAAAAGAATCTCATTGTGACTGACATTCATTTGGGATTTGAAAATACACTAAAATCAAATGAAATATTCATTGGAAAACATTCAACAATTAATGAAACAATTCAAGAGATATCAGAAATTATTGATTCAGAGAATCCTGATTCAGTAATTCTACTGGGAGACATAAAATCAAGCATAAAGAACATATCAAGAAATGAATGGGAGGAAGTCCCATTATTTTTTGAAGAGATTGGGAAAAAATGTGACATCGTATTGATTCCAGGAAACCATGATGCAAATATTCAAAAACTAATCCCAAACAAGATTTCCATGATTAGTTCAACAGGAATGATTGAAGAGAATGTTTTACTAACACATGGGCATACAATGCCATCAGAGAACTTTTCTCATATTGATAAAATCATTATGGGACACATTCATCCAGTATTTTTCCAAGAAGATTCGATAATGAACGGACAGAGAGTGTGGGTTTCACTAAAAACAGAAAAACAAAAAATATTCCCATCAAAATCAGGAGAATTGGAAATCATTATTGTTCCATCATTTAACAGGTATTTTTATGCCACACACAAAAAATATTACAAAAAATCCATTTCACCGATAATAGAAAGATTGGAAATTTTGTCAGCAAAAATTGTTTCGTTAGACGGAGTGATATTAGGAGATGAAACAATCATTAAACAAGTTTTGTGATTTAAAATATCATCAATCATACTTGTCATAGGATTCAATTGGTTCTTTGGTAGTTTGATTTGTTTTAAGCCACTCCAAAGTTTTAACAAAAGAATCTGCCAATTCAATAGTAGTAAGAACGGGAATTCCCAGTTCCAAAGATTTCCGTCTGATTTGATATTCATCATCTAGCATTCCAACGTATTTTTCCAATGTAGACGTACTTGGAATGTTTATGATAAAATCAATCTTTCGTTCATAAAGAAGATCAGCAATGTTTGGTTTTCTTTCGGGTTCAGAAATTTTGTGAACAATTTCAACTTGGCCTACTTTTTCTTCAAAGTATTCGGCCGTATGTTCTGTTGCCAAAATTTTAAATCCCAACTGTTTTAGTTTTGCAATACTGGAAACAAGTTTTTCTTTGTTTTGAGCACCACCCACTGTAACAAGTGCAGTTCCTTTATCTGGAAGATTATACCCAACAGAAGTCAATCCTTTTGATAATGCATCATAGAAGCTGTTTCCAAAACATGCAGCTTCCCCGGTGGATTGCATTTCAACACCTAAGGCAATATCGGCGCCTTCTAATTGCATAAATGAGAATTGGGGGACCTTGATTCCATAGTTGTGAATCTTTTGCCATTTGTTTTCAGGTATTTTAGGAAGAGGTTTGTCTAGAATTGCCTTTGCTGCAAGTGATATGAGATTTGTTTTTACTAATTTTGATACAAACGGCATAGAGCGTGAAGCTCTAATGTTTAATTCAATTACATAGACACGATCATCATGAACTAAAAATTGTAGATTGAATGGTCCTTTAACATTAAACGTTAATGCTATTTTTTTGGTATATTCACTTATTGTTTCAATAATTTTATTGCTTAATCTCCATGGCGGAATACACATCATTGCATCTCCAGAATGAACACCTGCACTGTCAATATGTTCAACGATTGCACCGATGACTACTTCTTTTCCATTGCTTATACCATCTACATCCACTTCAAGAGAATTTAACATGAATTTTGAGATTACAACGGGATGATCTGGAGAAACATCAGTGGCTTCTTTAACATATGTTTTTAATTCATCTTGAGACCAAACAACTTTCATTGCGGCACCAGAAAGAACGTAAGAAGGTCTTACAATTACTGGAAATTCAACCTCTTGTGCAAAGTTTTTGGCTTCAGTAAGATTTGAGAATGCTTGCCAACGGGGTTGTTTAATGTGAAGTTTGTCAAGTTCTGCACTAAACTTTGAACGGTTTTCTGCTCTATCTACATCGTGTGCGCTAGTGCCCAAAATATTTACACCATGTTGTGCAAGACCAGGTGTTAGATTATTTGCAGTTTGCCCCCCTACACATGTAATAACACCTCTTGGATGTTCAAATTCTACAATATCTAAAATCCTTTCTTGGGTTAGTTCTTCAAAGTATAGTCGGGTGCAGATATCATAATCTGTAGATACTGTTTCAGGATTACAATTAACAACTGAAACACTTTTCTCACCATTTTCCTGTAATCCCCAAACCATATTGACTGTACCCCAATCAAATTCAACACTACTGCCAATTCTGTAAGGACCAGCCCCAAGGACTACAATTCCTTTTTCATCAGATGGAATTTGAATATCATGAGCATGTCCACCATAGGTAAGATAGAGGTAATTGGTTACTGCAGGCCATTCTGCTGCAAGTGTGTCAATTTGTTTTACAGAGGGCAATACACCTAATTTCTTACGTAAATTTCGTATATCATCAGGAATGAATCCTTTAGCTCTTGCTATTTGCTTGTCTGAAAATCCCATTTTTTTGGCTTCCCAAAGAAGAGATGTATCAAGTTCAGAAGTTTTTAGTTTTGATTCAACATCAACAATATTTTTGATTTTTTCAATAAACCAAGGATCAATTGTAGAAAGTTTGTAGATGCGCTCAACGGAGATCCCCATTTTTAGTGCAATGGCAACATTGTACAAAATGTGATCATCATGATGAGTTAGTTTATCTTCAATTTCTTCTTCGGAGTATGTTTTTCCGTTTGTACGGTTTAGGACAAGTCCATCATTTCCAATATCTAACATTCGTATTGCTTTTTGAAATGATTCCTCAAATGTTCTCCCTACAGCCATAACTTCTCCAACTGATTTCATTGTAGGTCCAAGTCTTCTGTTAACGAGTTCAAATTTTTCAAAATCCCATCTAGGATGTTTGCACACGATATAATCAAGAGAAGGTTCAAAACATGCAGTAGTATTTTTTGTAATTCGATTTACTAGTTCAGATAAATTGTAACCTAATCCAATTTTTGCAGACATGTATGCTAATGGATATCCAGTTGCTTTACTTGCAAGGGCAGAAGATCGAGAAAGTCTAGGATTGATTTCAATTGCAACATATCTGTCTGATTTTGGTTCCAGTGCGTATTGGATATTACATTCACCTACAATTCCAACATGTTTTGTTGCACGCAATGCTGCAGAACGCAACATGTGATATTCATGGTTGTCAATTGTTTGCGATGGTGCAACTACAATATTATCGCCAGTGTGAGCTTTCATAGAAAGAACATTTTCCATATTACAAACAATTACGTTATTACCACCATAATCTTGCATAACCTCATATTCAATTTGTTTCCAATGTCCAATGTATTCTTCTATTAGAACCTGACCCACAAGACTCGCCTTGAAACCACGTTCAACAATTTCATGTAATTCAATTTCGTTATAGGCAACCCCACCTCCACGACCACCCAATGTATATGCGACTCTTACAATTACAGGGTATTCGAGCTCTTCAGCTATTTTTTTAGCATCATCAAAGTTGGTTACAGTCTTGCTTTTGAGCACAGGCACATTACATTCGTTCATAGAATCTTTGAAGAGTTGTCTATCCTCAGTTCTCTGGATTCCTTTTATTTGGGTACCAAGAACTTGGACATTATATTTTTGCAGAATCCCAGATTCTTCTAGTCCAACCCCGCAATTTAGAGCAGTTTGTCCACCATATGCCAGCATAATTCCATCTGGTCTTTCTTTTTCGATAATTGATTCCACATACTCTCGGTTTACAGGAAGAAGATACACTTGATCTGCAAATCTAGTGTCAGTCTGAATCGTTGCAATGTTTGGATTGATTAAAACACTGCTTAATCCATCTTCCCGTATGGCTTTAAGGCATTGGCTTCCGGAGTAGTCAAATTGACGGTCGTTTTAGCGACTCTCGCCGGCTTCTCCGATTTTAATTGCCCCACTACCAAGTACAAGAATTTTCTTTAACGTTTCATTCTTTGGCAGATGTTCCTTCCTCCATAAGGTGTTGTAGCTCTTCAAAGACGAACTTGCAATCATAAGGACCTGGTGCAGCTTCTGGATGAAACTGTACTGCAATACACTTTTGCTTTTTGTGTTTTATTCCTTCAACTGTCTTGTCGTCTGCATTAGTAAACCATAAATTAAATTCAGATTTTTGAAGGGATTCTGGAGTGATTCCATATCCATGATTTTGACTAGTGACATAAACTTGATTGTTTTCTAAATTGACACAAGATTTGTTTTGACCACGGTGTCCATACTTGAGTTTGTATGTTTCAGTATTTCCGGCAATGCCAATTATTTGCGCACCTAAACAAATGCCTAATGTTGGAACATTGTGTTCAATTAATTTTTTAGCTGTGTTTATTGTGTCAGGACATTTTTGTGGATCACCTGGACCACTACTAAGTACAACTCCTTTTGGATGATAAGACATGATCTTTTCATATGAAGTGTCCCAAGGAAGACGTATCACTTTGTAACCAATCTCCCGAATATTTCGTATAATGGCATTTTTTGCACCAGTATCAACAACCACGACAGAACGATTTTCATCCCCATACGTTTTTTCTTGTTTTGTAGATACATAATCCATAAATTGTTCAGAGTCATAACGTGGTGCAGATGCAAGTTGTTTTTTGATATCCTCAGCATTAATTTCTGAATCAGACACAACTAGTGCTGCCATCATGACTCCACCAGTTCTAATCTTTTTTGTTAATTCACGAGTATCAATACCAGAAATTCCAGGAATTTTTTCGTTGTAAAGCCATTCATCAAGAGTCATAGCGAGATTCCAATGGCTTGCAGTAAGAGATAATTCATGAACCACAAGACCCCTAACTTGAATTTTCTCAGATTCAAAGAATTTTGGGATCCCATCATTATCTTTAATCGAGTAATCTGGAACTCCATAATTCCCAACTAAAGGATATGTAAGAGTAAGAATTTGACCACTATATGATGGATCTGTAAGTGCTTCAGTGTAACCTACCATGCCCGTATTAAAGACAATTTCACCAAAAGTAGTAGTAGAGTAGCCAAAACCTTCCCCATCAAGAACAGTGCCATCATCAAAAATCAGTTTTCCAAACTTTTTTGCGTGGTTTGATTTCTTTATAGTAATTGTGACCCTCGATAAGTCCGCTATAAAGCGAATTTAAGTTTTATGAGAAAAACAAAATAAAAAAATTGATCGCAAAACCAAGATTATAGAGCAAAATAATTTTAGAAACTTTAGTTAGTCAGCAATCTAAAGTGCTTGGAACTCTTCACTCCATTTGTGATATGCACGAATCATTTCAAGTGAAACGCTGGGCTTTCTTCTAGCCATTATATCTTTAAAATCAGAGGTGGTCAATTCTCTTGGTTGTACAGGTTCTTCGCCTTCAACGGGTTCATGGTAATCTGGAGCATTAAAGATTTCATGTACGGTTTTAATCTGAGCTGCTTGGCATACATCTTTGATATCACTAGCACTGTAGCCATCAAATAGTTTTGCCAATTCAGAATTATTTACCTTATAATTTTTGCTAAGAGGTGCAGTATATTGTGCAAATAGATTTTCTCTTGCTTCTTGAGTTGGTAAAGATACATAAATTCTCTTTTGAAATCTTCTAAGGAAAGGCCAATCAAGACTCCAAGGTTTGTTTGTTGCACCAATTACATAAAGCATCAAATCTTTTCCTTTTCCATTTACACCGTCCATTTCAGTTAAAAATTGATTTTTAGTTCGCACTTCGCCACCAACTTCGCTGTTTCTAGAACCTAACAATGAATCCACCTCATCCACAAACAAAATAACAGGTTTCCCTTCTTTTTCAGCATATTGTCTTGCCATAGCAAATAATTTTGAAACATTTTTTTCTGCTTCACCCAACCATTTACTCATCATTGAAGATGCGTCAACGTTGATAAAATATCCGTCCATCTCATTTGCAGTTGCTGCAGCCAGCATGGTTTTTCCGGTACCAGGAGGACCATAAAGCAACATGCCCTTTGGCCATCCTAATGGAAACAGATCAGGTCTTTTAGTGGGATATACAATAGATTCACGTAAAGCACTTTTTGCATCATCTAATCCAATCACTTGGTCCCAAGTTACATTGGGTTTTTCTTTCATCAAAAGATCTTCAAAATCATTTTCATCTTCTTGCCTTTGAACAGATTTCTTCTGTTCTTCTTCAGAAGCCTTTGGATCTACTGCAGGTTCAACACCGTGAGCCTGTTGTAGTGCATTAATTCTGTTATGGTAAGAGTTGCATCGATCTTTGTAAATTTGGTTTAATTTACTAGAAGGGTATAATTGCAATAATTTTACCAAAGAGTCAATGGCATGCTGATAATGAGTTATCGCCATCCCTCGGGCCCCTTGAGAATCAAATTTTATAGCTTCTGAAGCATATTTGCTTGCAGTATTTTCTAATTCTTGTGGGGCTAAACTCATTTCATTTACCTACGCAGTATGTCTTTGAGAATTTTGTTGGTATTCTACGGTGTTAATCTCTGTCACAAAATTGGTTAAATTAATTCCACTTGTTTCTTCCTCGTTAAAATCAGGACCGTCATGATAATTCTTTTTAAAATCAGATTTATTAGAAATATGGGCATGAATGTCTTTTACTTTGTTGATAGAATCTTCAGCTGAAATAATCAATTCAGATATTTCATCATCCAAATCTTCAAGAGATACTGCAGTTTCAGATATAACAGAGGTAAAATGCCTCAGAATTGAACTCATCTCTTTTTTATCAGAATATTTGCACATCATAAAATCAGCAATTTTAACAATCTTATCCAAATCCTGTAATTCATCCAAAGTTAATTTATCAATTTTGTCAGCATCTGAAGGTTTTACTTCAGAGAGTTTTTTATCAATTTTTGCTGAAATTTCTTTAATACGCTGAAAATCTTTTGAAAAATCACGTTTTGGGGATATAGTAATCAAGCATCACATAATTTGAAAAAATCAACATTAGGATACTGCTTATTTAATTTAGAGTCCACCATCAATTTTACTTCATCAAGAAATATCGAAGCATCATTATTTGATTGACTGAAATCAAATCTAGCCTTTGTAAGAGCGGCTGAATCTAAAACAATACTGCCCAAATGGACAGACAATTCAGATAATCGTTGGCTACAATTTGGAATAACACTAAACAATTGAGCACTAACAGTTCTAATCATAGGAATTGAAGAAGGAAGTATATCAGGAATACTACTCAAACCAGAAACACTGGCAATTCTCTTTTTTATGTGTAAGAGCACATCTGATGAAAAAGTCAAAACACGCTCCAATTCTATTGCAGAGACATGATTTTTGTCAGTGTCATCAAAAAATAAAACTAATTCACAGTTTGACTGTTTCAAATCATCAAGTTTTTTGGTAATAAAATCAATTATCTCAGACAATAAATGGGCAGAGTATCCTAATCTAGGAACCAATGTTACTGAATGAGAGATATTCTCACATTCCATTGTTTCGATACTAGTCTTTACCATCATACCAATATTTTCATCCAGATTTTGTATTTGAGGACGGTGTCACAGTAATTTTGGTAACCACAGTTACATCTACCTGTGGATACAATTTTGATTTTTTTTGAGTATTTGTGTAAAGGAATTTAGCTCTCAATTTTACCTAATAACAAATCAAGAAAAATCATGGTTGATGAACATGTATTAACAGTAAGTTTAGAAGAATTTGGATTAAGTAAGTATGAAGCACAAGCATATGTTGCACTCATTTCAAAAGGCACCATTACGGCTAGTGAACTAGCATATTATTCAGAGATCCCACGGACAAAAATTTACCCAACATTGTTGAAATTAGAAAATAAGAAACTAGCAATTATTTCAAAGAGCAAACCAATTATGTGTACAGCAATTGCGCCTGAAGATGCATTTGATGGAATTATTCATGAACAAATCAACAAGGTAAATGCAATGAATTCATTGGTATCTAATTTAAAAAAAGCAAGTGAAGAAAGTAGAAAAACCAGAGGATCAGAAGAAAAAAGATATTTCCATATCAGTGCAAATAACGTCTTATTACAACTTCAAACAATGATTGAGGGATCAAAATCATCCATCAAAATTATGACTGATCAGTGGGGATTTGGATTGTTGGCAGAGTGTAAAGATCAATTAAGTTCAGTTGTACGACGAAATTTGGATATTAAAATCATTGTTCCAACAACTCAAATCTGTTCAGAATCACATAGAAAAATCCCAGATAGAGTAGATATCAGAGCATCAGAGATAACTCAAAATTGTTTCATATTTGATGAAACAGAATTATTGTTGATAAACAATGACAACGGAAAAGGGGCAATTTTTTCATCAACAGATATTCTTGGTTCAAATCAAGAAAAAATATTTTCAAATCTCTGGAAAAATTCAATAAAGACAAAAGCACTTGCAGACATGTCTAAAACTGAAGCCCAGGAAATATACAAAATAATTAAAACGGTAAATGAAATTGGTTTAACATACATTTTAAATTCTGCAATGGTATCAAAAAAACCTGAATCAGACATGTTCAAGCTATTAGAAAACAATGGGATATCATTCAAATCAAAATCACTGGATGATGTGATTGAAATAATGGATGCAATAATGCAAATCACATGTTCAGGACATGTGAATTTTGAGGCAAATACAAAAAATATCACAGTAGAATCAAAATTAAATAGTGGTCATTCATTGCCATGGGTATCAATTCTAGACGGATGTCTTCAAAAACAAGGATATAAGACTAGAACAATTTATCAAAACAATGCAAACAAAGGGGAAAAAGTCCACATCAAAATAAGTAAAAGTTAAAATTTCAAATATGACAAATCAGGAACAAAAACCAGAATTTTTAACATTTTTTGATTTAGGATAAAACAATATCAAAAAAAGTGTTATTTTCAAACAAACAATGTTTAATGTATTATGATGTTCATACCATTTTATGGGATTAAATGTATTGGTTGTGGATGATTCACCATTTATGAGACAAAATATCAAAGATGTATTCAGATACATGAAAATCAATTCTGTGATAGAGGCAAAAAACGGCATGGATGCAATTAGAGCATTTAAAAAATACAGACCATCTTTAGTCACCATAGATTATGAGATGCCAGGAATGAATGGAATTGAGACAGCAATGAAGATTAGAGAAATTGATAAAAATGTAAAGATGATAATTGTCACATCTATCAAGTCAAACATGATTGCAATCAAGAGTGGAAAAATTCCTCAGCTAGGATACATCACAAAGCCAATAGATCCTTTTATGATTAAAAATGAACTGGCGAAATTATAGAAATAAAAAGAAAATTTTGAAATTTAGGTAAAAATAAATTCAAACAATTTATTGTAATAATTTATGATTGAAGAAAAATTAGATGAATTAGGAATAAAACTTCCAAATCCGCCAATACCAGCAGGATCATATGTGCCTGCAATTAGAACGGGAAATTTATTATTCATTTCAGGACAAATTCCCATGGAAGACGGAAAGGTGATATTTACAGGCAAAGTTTCAGATGAGAATTTAGAGACCGCACAGAAATCGGCAAGAATGTGCGCAATCAATATTTTAACACAGATAAAAAGAGAATTAGGAGATTTAAACAAAGTTTCAAAAATAGTCAGACTTTCAGGATTTGTGAATTCAGTTCCAGAATTTTCTCAACAACCAAAAGTAATTAATCCTGCATCGGATTTATTTTTTGAGATCTTTGGTGAAAAGGGCAAACATTCAAGAATTGCTGTCGGAGTATCTTGCTTACCTCTAAATTCAATGACGGAAATTGACGCCGTTGTAGAATTTCTGGAGTGACTTGCATATTTTCACAAACAGGATCATTAGGCATCTTCTAGGATACAAACCAATTAAAAAAATTTAAGAAAAGGAAAAATACAAAAAATAAATTCAAAGATAAGAAGATTTCTATTGATTCTAAGAAACAATTCATATACTCTAAAAATTCAGTGAAAAAGTGTTCAAGATTTCATTATTAATGTTGTGTACAATATCATTGGTTTCAACTTTAGCTTTTGCAAATACAACCATAGAAGTACAAACGTCAGAAACAAAGATCAAAGCATTAGAATCAATTTGGGTTACAGGTAAAATTACAGATGTTGCACAATACAAGCCAGTAAAATTAAGAGTCATCGGTCCAGACGGAAAATTAGTATTTGCACCACAAGTTACGATTGATGATAATGGAGAATTTAGAAAATTACTAAATCCGCCAATTCCAAGTTTTAAGCCAGGAGAATACATTGTAACTGCAAGCCACGATGACACAAAATCAGTTGCACAAACTCAATTCACAGTTATTTCACAAGAGATTCCAAGAAATTCAGATATTCAGACAAGTGAATCAAAAGTAATAGTAGAAAAAGAACAACAAAAAAGTTCAAAGGAAATCACCATACAAGCTGAAGCTGAAAACGGTTCAGATGTTATTATGGTCAAAGGAAACACCAATTTTAGAGGAACAGATATCACGTTGATTGTAAAATCACCAATAGGGAACATGATAACAATTGATCAAGTCACACCTGGAATGTATGGGGATTTTCAAGCAGAAATTAAAATAGGCGGTCCAATGTGGAAGGAAGACGGTATGTACACAATCACTGCAAATCACGGATCTTCATCAGAGTATAAAGAATCAATCAAAGTTGAAATTAAAGACGGAGTAGTAGTTCCAGAATTTGGAGTTACAACATCATTGGTTTTAGCAATGTCAATTATTTCTATAATTATTGTTTCAACAAAATTAAAACTTGCCACACCATTCAGATATTAATCTGAGAATACATCAAAACAACATGATTAGTTTAGAGAAAATAAAATCAGAAAAATACATAGTACTTGAAACATATAGAAAAAATGGTGAACCGGTCAAAACTCCAGTATGGTTTGTAATTAATGATGACTTTGTGTATGTAGTAACGAGAAGCAATACAGGTAAAATAAAACGCCTTCAAAATAATCCAAAAGTAAAATTTGCTCTATGTACCATAAAAGGGAAAGTCACAGGAGAATGGATTTCAGGAACTGTGAAAATTTTAGATGGTAATCAAACAAAAAGTACAATAGAAATGAGAGATAAAAAATACGGATTCATGGCAAAGATTGCAAAATTCTTGAGTAAAAGCAAGGGAGAACTTTGTGCATTTTCAATCAAGATAGATTAAAAGAATTATTTTATTTGTTTATTTAATTCAGTGATGAATTTTTTAATTTTAGGTTTTGGTATTACAGCACCACATGCCTTATCATGGCCTCCGCCTGATCCTCCAAGATTGGTTGCCAAAATATTGACAATTTTTCCTAGATGAACTTTACAGTCTTTAGAACCACGAACAGATACTGCATAAATTCCATGATCAACACGTTCTTTGTATGCAACACCTACATTTTTTCCAGACAACCCCATAACAAAATTAACAGCACCGCTTGCACCAGCATCAAGAATTTCCATATATCCAAGATTCTTCATAGTCTTCAGACCTTGTTTGACCTTGGCAATCATTTGAGATAGTTTCTCAACTTGAATTTGTGCAAACTCAAAAGTATTTGGTATCGCATGCGGGAATTTAGAATCGGCCAACTCCTCAACCAAATACAAAAGATAGTCAGGTTCTTTTTGATGCCCTACAATATTATAGGTAAGAACAGTTGCGCTAATCAATGCAAATTGTCTATCATAGATTTGTAATAACTTTGCACCAATTGGTCGAGTTTCCATATAGTCAGTGATTGCAGCACATGCTGCAACAAATGATGCGTGATCATTTAGTTTTGATTTAAATGCATTGTAAACTAAAACTGCAGTGCATTCATTGGTATCATGAATTATTTTTACTTTGATCTTATTTAATGCCTTCAGAACATTAGGATCAATGTCATGGTGGTCAATGTAAGTCACAGACACTTTATTTTTTCTTAAAGTTGTCATAATATCAATAAATTCATCTTGGGTTTTTTTGCTAAGACCTAAATCACAAATAAATAATGATTTTAATTTTTCATCTAAAACTACTTGATTTAGTGCTTCCATTTGGCCTGGATAATCAACCAATATTGCATCACCACCAAATGCCTGTCTAATCAATGCAGCAGAACTAATTCCATCACAATCTTCTTTATGTGAAATGCAAATTACTTTGGTACGTTGTGGTTTAACAGTTCTTGTAGCAGTGATTTTTTTTGTAGGTTTTTTATTGATTTTTTTAGAGACTTTTTTTGTGACGGTTTTTTTAACAATCTTTTTGGTTGTATGTTTTTTAGTTTTAGATACTGTCAATACAGAATGAAAAATTAATTACCCTCATTTAAATGAAGAATGAAATCAGGATCGTCTTGATGATTTTTTAATATTTTTATGAATTAAAGAACTCGAATCCACATATACTTCAAAGAATGATAGTCCTTCCAGTTGGGTCTGATGATCGATTTCCTGGATTTTTTTTAATTCATCTGAAGATGCATTAAGCACCAAATCATCTAGTTTTTTCAAATCTTTACGCTCTTTGGGAGTCAATTAATTTTGAATTAAAAATTATCATTTATGACCAAAAGTTGGTCGATTAGACTAATTACTAAACTTTATAGACATAATTTTGGAGAAAATATAATAAAAGATTTTTGATAGGCTCATCATGGAGACTAAAAACATAGGCCTCAGAGGAATCGAGGTAGCAGATACCAAAATTTCCAACATTGATGGTGAAAGAGGCAGGCTGATTTACAGAGGATATGACATTTTAGAACTTACCAAAAATTCAACATTTGAGGAAACAGCATATTTGCTGCTTTATGATGATCTGCCAACCAGAAACCAGTTAGAGGAATTCAATTCTAAATTAATTGATGCAAGATTTATTCCAAAACAGATGCAAAAAAACATGGGAAACTGGAGAAAAGATGCAGACCCAATGGATATGCTTCAGGCTTTTGTAGCAGCTCTTGCGGGATATTATGATGAAGAATTTGCAAATAAAGAGGCCAGTTATGATAAGGCAATAAATCTAATTGCAAAAGTACCCACTATTATTGCAAGTTGGAATAGAATTAGAAACGGATTAGATATTGTAGATCCAGATCCAACATTAAGCCATGCGGCAAATTTTCTATATATGATGTCAGGGGAAAGACCAGATTCAGAGGTGGAAAAAATCTTTGATGTGTGCTTGATTCTTCATGCAGACCATACTTTCAATGCATCCACATTTACAGCAAGACAGGTTGCATCAACTAGAGCACACATGTATTCAGCATGTAGTGCAGCAATTGGAGCACTTAGTGGCGAACTACATGGAGGTGCAAATACAGAAGTGATGAAGATGTTGTTAGAAATTGGAGACATAGAAAAAGTTGAAAAATGGATTAAAGAAAAAATGAGCAAAGGAGAAAGAATTATGGGTATGGGTCATGCAGTTTACAAAACATATGATCCTAGAGCACAAGTATTAAAGCAGTTATCAAGGAAGTTAGCAGAAAAAACTAAAGAACCATGGTTTGCAATTACAGAAAAAATTGAAACTGTAACTATTTCTGAAATGAAATCCCAGAAAAACAAAGACATCTATCCAAACGTTGACTTGTACAGTGCATCATTATACTATATGTTAAAAATCCCAATGGATTTGAACACCCCAATCTTTGCAATTTCAAGAGTTGTTGGATGGGCAGCACATATAATTGAGGAAAAATTTGCAGAGGCAGCACCAAAGCCAGCACTGTATAGACCAAAGGCAACATATGTTGGAAAATATTGTGGGCCAGAAGGTTGTGAATACAAAACTCTAGATTTGAGAAAATAATTAATTTCTTGTACTAAGCCACTCTTTTGCTTTAGAGTTCACATCATGTTTGTACAATACTTCAAAAACCATATCATAAAATGTAATGCCTTTTTTTTGAGCCTGATCATCAAGCCATTTTATTCCGTCAGCTAATTCAGGATCATGTTCAGAGAATTCTACTAGTTCATCGACCATCTTTGAGAAGAAAGTGTGAGATTCAAGCATACGTACATCTTTAAATCTACGATCATAAGTGAAGGATTCAAATTATATAGACAAAAGAGTCACATTATTTTTAAAATTCACTTGTTCCAAATAGGATAAAAATCCGTTTAGAAATTATAATCACATGGGTAAAAAACGAATTAAATTTATGAGCAAGTATATTGTAAAAAAATCTTGATCAAAATAATTGTGGTGTAATTTTAATATTATGTTAAAATTATGTGAGAATTATTTTTCTTTTACATTAATAATTAGGAAAGCAGGCATCGATATCAAAATTTTTGAGCAGCAATATCTCTCGGTAAAAATATCAATAATCATCTAATAATTACTAGTGTTTTATCAATTAGGACACACAGAAAAATACATACTAATTAATTAGTAGTGTTGTAACTGTCACCAACATACCATCCCGTGGTTGGTCTTAAGTTGAGAAAAGAATTGGACTCATGTCAAAGTCTGTAAGAAATTGATGAGTCTAATTCTTTATAGAATTTGTAAAACGATAAAAATGCAGCATAATTTAACAAAAATTTTATAAAATAATTATAAAAAAAGGCACATGTCAGTTGGAATAATTAGATCAAAGTAACATTTTTTCTAAATTATTGGAAATATAGATTTGAAGGTTTTGTTTGGGCAGAGAAAATCAACAAGAATATCTATTCATATATTTTAGAAATTAAATGATTTGAATGCATGTAGCTTGTTTACTATGAAATAACTAGATGATAATAATTACATTTTGATTGTTCTAATATGAACAGTTTACCCATTATTGCACTAATAGGAGTAGCAATTCTAGTAACATCCACCATAGGATTTGGAGCTAGTCTTACTAACACTCCAACATTTAACCTAATTGGAGCAAGCGACAATAATGCAGTGACAACAGCAAGAGGAAATATTACAGCATTAGTTTGGACTGAAGAGGTTTCAACAGAAGGAGTAATTGAAACTGATGAGATTACTTTTGCAGTAGGTAATGAAGATGGAACAGAGGCACATGATTTCCAGATCTGTGCAGTTATTGAAGGACCAATTGGAACATATTCTCCTGCAGCAGGTTCACCCCCAGCATGCACTACTACAGGAAGTGTTGCAGCATATGCAAATTCAACTGGTCATACAATTGATTTTGTAACACCGGTAAATGTAACCAGCATAGTTGACATTAGTTTTTCAATAGAAGAACTAGACCAAGAATGATCAACAATCATTTTTTTATTTTCTAAATATCTTATGTGAAAAGATATGATTCAGAAAAAAATTAAAATTCTTGTAACACTTTTATTTATTCCAATTTTGATATATTTTTGGCCGGTTCAACTTTACGGGGATACAACATACATTATGCTCGTAGGCAATAGCATGTACCCAGTTATAGAAAGTGGTACGTTTGTTGTACTAAAACAAGAACAACAATATTTTCTGGGAGACATAATAGGATTTGTTAATGAAGATAACAAAAATGTTGTACACAGAATAGTAGAACAAACAGATGAAGGATTCATAACAAAAGGAGATAACAATAAAAAAAATGATCCAGGAGTAATTCCAGTTGACAAAGTAGTTGGAAGATCGATATTTGTGATACCATATGTAGGATATACTTCATTATTTTTACAAACCCCTATAGGTATGTCAATTTTTGGAATATGGGCTTTGATAATGTTTAATAAAAATAAATCCAAAACCAATAACAAGAAATCCTCAGAAAGTTTTATAATTTTTAAAATTGGAATGATTTCTGTAGTAATAAATTATGTATTAACTCAAGTTACTTTAGGATTTGACATTAGACTATCCAAAACAATGAATATACCTTTTTCAAATATTTTTGAGCCAACTATTGCAAATTCAGTATCATTTGGAATGCTAACAATGGCAATCATCATGCTATATCTTTTTTCACGAAAAATCCAAGATAATAAAAGTGACGAAATAAAGCCTTTGAAATTAATATTTGCGTTAGGCGGAATAATGATTCTTGTACTTCAGATAATTAGTGCAATTAACACCATTCCTATACTAATTACAAATATTAGCGAAAATCAGCTAATTCCCCCCATTTTTTAGATGAAAATTATTTAAAGTGATTTTTAAAAAGCAGAACAGAATTCCTATAAAATACCATTATGGAATACGAGAATTAGAATATTTTCCGTATCTGATAATATGCATGATTCCCATAATTAAGAAGAATCAAATTGAATCATGGTTATTTTGAAAAAAGCCTGAAAAAGGTTACAAATAAAATAAAATTTGATGGAAAAAATGGTTTTCAAAAATTCTTTATTCATGCTAGTTTCATAGTAATTCTAATCATTGCAACCACCACAATGGCTATTGCAGATGAATCAATTCTAACACAATCATTCTCAAATTCAGAATTTATAGAAAATTCAGCAGTTACTCCTCGTGGGCATATTGAAGATTTTTCATGGACAAAAAGAGTTTCACCAGATGGAGTTATTGAAATTAGTGGCATCGGATTTTCAGTTATCAATGATGATGATATAGGGCATTCTTTTGAAATTTGCACCATAGTTCAAGGACCATTAGAAAAATTCACACCATCGTTAGATAGTCCACTTGCATGTACAAATACAGAAAAAATTGAACCTTATGGAAAAATAGAGAATCAATTTATTGATTTTTCTAACGGAGTTAAAGTTAGTGAACTTGTAGACATATCCATAGCAATTCAAGAATTGGATAAATAAAATGTATGAAATAGATATTTTTCTGAAAATAAATAATTTATTTCCGTTTTAAAGTTTTATAGATTGTATTCTAAGTGATTTCTTGTATTGAAATATCAGCAAAATCCACAGTAGTTTTATTCAGAGGGTTTGTAAAAGGAACTACAACAGAATCTATATTATTAGAAGAAATTAAAGTAGTTGCACAATCAGGAGCAGTACCAACAGTATCACTGATGGAAGATCCAGCTTTTGTAATTACACAGATACGATATGAGTGAGAAACACTATCAGTATTTCGAATAGTGATTGTGGAAGAATCAATATTATTGCCACTTGTAGAATGCACCACATTTGTAATATCTACCTCAGATGCACGAGATGAAATGTTATCATCACTTCCAATGGAATTAAACGTAATTGAACTATTTAGATTTGAACCCAATCCTATTGTGGATACAGTGATAATTAATACACCTACGAAGAAAATTATTTTGAGATCCAATATATCACCTTCAGGCTATCGTAATACTGGCATATTGCAAAGTACGTCTTTCTGGATCAGTAATAGAATCACTCAGACTAATAACTACAGTTTGAGTTGGGCTACCAGTTACTGTAGAACCAGTTCCAATTTCAACATCATTGGCATCTTTTAATGAAATAGTTACAGTAGTGTCTTCCGGAATATTAGAATCAAAGGTAAGAGTTACAGAAGATATAGCATCAGAAGTTCCTAAATTCAATCCTAGTAGAGTACTGTCAGAAGAATCAAAAACTTGTAGAGACCCCATTTTACTTACATTGGATGGCGTATCTAAAGGGTTTGCAAGACCTTGAGTGCTCAGCAATACAACCCCAAAGGTAGAGAACAGTAACACAGCAAGCAAAAATAAACCCATTATTTATCACCAGAATATGTAGTGTGTTCATCATCAGATAATTGTTGTATAGATAATTCATCTTCCAGAACATTCGACCATTCTCTAAATTTTTCATATGAATTGTTGTCAAAGTTTGCAGAATAAGAATAATCAAGAACTTTCTTTGTCAAAGCATTATTTTTTGAATTATTTTTTCCAAATTCGCGTGTTTGATGTTCTAAATTCTTCTTTTCAAGTTCTATTTCAGATTCTATTCGTGCAATTTGTACTGCAGAAATTTTTCTCTCAACTTCAAGTCCTGAAATTCGTTTTTCCAATATTGCAGTTTGTTCATCCAGACGTTGTTTTTGTAGTTGAATTACAGATTCTTTTCTTTCAAGTTCAACTGCAGAAATTTTTCTTGCAAGTTCAATTTCTGTAATGATATTTTCCAAATCCTTCGATTTTGAAGAAATGTTCTTCTTGGATAATTTAGAATGATTTTGCATTTGAATTTCAGTAGGAATGATGTCCCTTTCAATTTCAATTGATGCAATGCTCTTATCTAGTTCCTCCCTTCTTTGAGAAAGATGCTCCTTTTCAAGGTCAATTAGAGTTTGTTTTCTTTCAAGTTCAGCATTGATTTTCTTCTTTTCTAGCTCAATTGAGGCAATCTTTCTCTCAAGAGAGAAATTGGCAATTCTTTTTTCCAAATCCCATATTTTTTGCCCCAGTCTTTTCTCTTCGACCTCAATCAAAGATTCCTTTCTTTCAAGTTCGGAGGAAAGTTTTTTCTTTTCAATATCAATTTTTGACAATTTACCTTCAAGTTCAATTCTTTGGGAAGATAGATTCTTCTTTTGAATGGCCACTTCGGCTAAGTTACTTTCAAGTTGTTTTGCTTTATGCTCCAAATTTTGTTTAACAAAATTTAGGTCATTTTCTTTTCGTTGAAGTTCAATTGTTTTGCTTTGATTTTTTAATTCAAATTCTGCTTCTTTATTTTTTAATTTATTAGATATTTCTCTCTTCTCATACTCTATATCTTCTATAGCTTTGTTCAATTGTTTTGTTTTTTCAGTTAATTCTTTCTTTTGTAAATTAATTTCTTCAAGATTTTTATTGAATTGCTCAGTTTTTTCAGTTAAACTTTGTCTTTGAAGACGAACTTCGGCAATTTCATTTTCAAGCTTGATGATCGATTTCTTTTTTTCAAGTTCAACATTCCCAATATTTTTCTCTAGTTCAACTGAGCATTTCATTTTTTCAAATTCAATTGCAGATAAACTTGCATCTAACTTTCTTTTTTTATCAATCATGGTTTTCTTTTCGTTTTCTACGTGAAGTAAAGATTCTTCTAGTTTCTTTGTCTTTTCAAAGAGATTCGTTTTTTGAAAATTAACTGTCTGTAGATCAATTTCAAGTTGTTTTGATTTTTCATCATAATTCTTTTTAATTAATTGAATTTCAGATTCTTTTTGTTCAAGATTTTCTGCTACTTTTTTCTTTTCTATTTCTACTTCTTTGATTCTTTTTTCAAGATCTAATATTCTCTGAGAAGCACCCTTCTTCTGCAATTCGATAGCCGCAAAATTCTTCTGAATTTCATCAGCATGAATCTTTTTCTTTTGCTCAATTTCTAAAAGACTTTTTTCTAATTCGTTAGTTTTTTGGGATAGAATTTTTCGCTCAAGCTCCACAGCAGTTATGCTTTTCTCTAATTCTTCTTTTTCAAAAATGACTGCTTTCTTTTGTAATTCAACTTCAGATAGATTTTTGTCTAATTGTTCAGTTTTTTGTTGAATTCTTTGTTTAGTAAGATCAATTGCAGAGAGATTCTTTTGAAGTTCTATTTCAGCCTGTTTTTTCTCAGATTCAGTCTTAGTGAGTTGATTTTCTAATTGAGTGATTCTTTTAATTCGTGCCTGTCTTTCAAATTCAAATAGTTCAGTCTTATTCTCAAATTCTGAAGAAATTTTCTTTTTTTGTAGAATAATATCAGTGATACTATCTTCTAAATTCTCTTTTTTCTGAGTTAAACTCTGTTTTTGGAATTCTACTTCAGCAAGATTTTTTTCTAATTGTTCAGTTTTTTGAGATAATTTCTTTTTTTGAATATCTACTTCAGCATATTTCTTTTTAAGATCAATTTCCAATTCTTTTCTTTCCAATTCAATGGTATGTGTTTTTTGTTCAAGTTTGTCAAGAATTCTATCCTTTTGTTGTTCCACATCTTGTAATTTTATTTCTAATTGAATTTTTTCTTGAATGATTCTTTTCTTTTCACGTTCAACTTCGGATAGTGATTCTTCAAGTTTTGCAGTTTTTTCTGCCAAATTATTCTTTTGAAGATTTACTTCTTCAATAGCATTTTCAAGTTTTATCATTATTTTTTTCTTTTCAAATTTTGAATCAGCGAGGTTTTTTTCAAGTAGTTCTTTTTCTTTAAGAATATTTTGTTTTTCTTCTTCTACATCGGATAGGTTTTTTTCAAGTAATTTTGTTTTTTCTTCTAATTTCTTTTTTTCAAATTCAATTTCTGATTCTTTTTGTTCAAGTTCTATTTCAGATAATCGTTTATCTAACTGCATTGATTTTTTAAATACATTTCTTTTTTCCTCTTCAATATTTTCTCTTAATTCTTGTGTCTTCTCTAACAAAACTTTCTTTTCAGATGCAGCATTCTCTAAAACTATCTCGTAATCTTTATTTTCTATTGCAAATGCATTTTTACCAAAATTGATTTTTCCACCAAATAATTTATTTAAACCTGATGGTTTTTGTCTTTTTTCTTTTATCGATTCAACTATTTCTTTGGTGCTGTAGTTTTTCTGTTTGTCATTTTGTTTTATTTTATTATATACAACAAGTCCCCCAATTGCAACGGCAGATATTATCCCGATATTCAAATATGCTATAGTGTAATCTTCATTCCATTGTGCAGTGACAGTTTTTGGACCGTTCATCAACAAGCTTCCGCTAAGAGACGTACTTTGTGAATCACCACCCCAACCTTGAAAGGTGGTTTGTTTCCACATTCCTGCAGGATCTCTAGGTATGCTTGTTCCAAATTTAGCCATACTTCCTTCATCATACCAATATGTTCCACTACCAGTTCCATATCCAGAGTTTACAGTAAGTAAATACTGTTTTTTCCATATTCCCTCAATAGATTTTGGAGAATTCATGATCACCTGAATATTTTTTCCATCAGAATTCACATCACCACTCCAACCATCAAAAATCAATCTTGTTCCGGGAATGCCTGAATCTTGAGTTGTAGAATCAATCGAGGCAACAACCACATCGTTTTCATCATAAAAACCACTTCCCTCAACTTGACCATATTTACTTTTAACATCAAGATAGAATTGATCCTTCCAATCTACGGAGATAGAATAGGGATTTTCCATTTTAACACTGGTGATGGGTTTTGTAGAATCTTTGATATCGGCAAAATTAGAGCCGCTGCTTACCCATTCATTTATTGTTCGTTTTATTTTTCCATCAGATTCAGAATCAACTGTACTCATAACTAGCGGAGCAGTGGAATTAACATTATGCCAACTGGTGTTGATTACTTTCATATTTTGTGTTGAATCCAATATTTGTAATCGGTATTGGACATCCCAATTTGCAGTAATTGTTTTGTCTTCATCCATTTTTATAAAATTAGTTTTCAAATTTGGAGTAAAGCCATCACTCCATTCAGAAAAGGCATAACGTATTCCAGGATCATTTTCATCATAAACATATGGTTCTAATACATTAAAATTTACGATTTCTCCAGAATCATAACTGCCACTTCCAACTGTGTTTCCATATGGAGAAATAATTCGCAAATCATATGTTGTACCACTACTTGAATCTTGTAAAAAGTTCACACTATCTTGTTTTTGAGCTGGATGTAATGCATATGTTGCAACAGCAGTAACATCTTCATCCATTAAAACATTGATGGGATTACCATCTACCAATTCATTATTTACTGTCCAACTGACAAATTCATATGCACCCCATTTTTCTTTAGCAGTTCCAATTACAACCCAAGAATTTTCTTCATACATTCCTGAACCATCAATATGTAATCCTGGTGGTGAAGACTTAACTTTTAATTCATAAAGATCTTTATGAATTACATCATCACCAATTTTATGATTTCCTAAAACTTGATCAAATGATGAAATATACAAAATTGCAAATAACATCATAGAAATACAGATTATTTTTGAATTCCACTTCATTTATTCCACAATAAATTAAGTTACAGGTGAGTAATGCGTAATGGTATGATCAAGATGATCAAACTGAATTTCTGACAGCTTATTTTGAACAACGTGTCAGATGTTTATTTTAATCAAAAAAACAGCATGTATTAGGCATTTCTCCTCATATATTTTTGAAAATATCTAACGTTTATGCCTAAATTTATGAAACAACAAGGGTAAAATTCAACAGAACACATATGATTCTAAAAATTTGATAATTCTAAAACAAAAATATTTTTTAGCTTAACTGGCAGGAATAGATTTGGTAAAATTTGTGCCAGGCATTTTCCCTTTTGCCAAAACGTCAGTAATCTCTTTCATCAAACCAATACGATTCAGAGGTTTTGGTACAAAGCTTATTGCACCCATTTTTAGTAATTTGTTAATAGATTCTTGATCTCGCCCATAAGCTGAAGTGGCAATGATTTTTGTATTTTGATCATTTTTTTTGATCATTTCCAAAACTTTATCACCCTCCAATCTAGGCATTTTTAAATCTAATAAAATTACATCAGGTCTATGTAATTGATATTGTTTTAAGGCTTCAATTCCATCGGAAGCCTCTAAAACTTGAATAAATTTTATAGAACTTTTAATGGCATCCCTACAAAATACTCTAAATGCCTGAGAATCATCAACAAGTAATATTACAGGAAATTTCCTAGCCACACCTAAACAAAGGACAATTGTGATACATATTGACTAGTGTGATTTTTTCAAACACACTTCCCATAAATCGTGGTACAAAATTTTAATCCAGACATAATTTTTTATGTGTTTTCAAAGATGGTTTTAATTATAATTTGTGCATGAATTTTACAAACATATCAATTCAATGAACAATACATACAGTTCATTATTTGTTCAGCCAAGTTACAATTGATTATTCGTGATAAGTTTGCGTGAACTATTGTGTTACCATTTTTGAATTATTAATTTTTGGCACAAATACCGAGAATGTGGAGGGAGTATTTTTGTAAATTAATCTACCACCATGTTGTTCAACTATCATTTTACAAATAGCCAATCCCAATCCAGTGCCATGTTGTTTTGTTGTAAACATAGGTTCAAAAATTTTCTCCTGCAAACGTGGAATTACACCAGAGCCTGAATCTTCAAAACATATTTCAATATTTTCTTTGCTATCCTTAATGAATATAGTTACAAATCCTTTTCCACGTATAGATTCAATAGCATTTGTAATAAGATTGATAAACACCGCTTCTAATTTTCGAGAATCACATAAAGCCATTCGATCATCACCTTTAATTTCTAATTTCACTGATGGCGGAATATGAATTCCTTCAATACTAGATTTTATTATTGTTTTTAATGATGTTTCGTGCATGTTAAGCTCAGACATTCGAACAAATTCCAAAACATCTTCAATGATATGAGTCATATTAGAAATAGCAGATTCAATTCGTTGCTGATGTTTTATTTTTTCAAGTACCGGCATGTTTGGAGAATTACATAAAATATCATGAGACATTTTTAATTTCGATAAAGGATTTCTTATATCATGAGCCAATCTAGACGTAAATGTTCCTATTATAGACATTTTTTCGCCTTTCAATAAATTTTCGGCCTGCTCTTTTACTTTTCTTTCAAGAAAAATTTGTTTGACGGATAATTCTTTTTCTTTTTTAATTACTTTAGTAAGATCTTCTTTTAACAATGAATTGAGTTTGCTATAATTGATTTTTTCTGTTTCAGTAATTTTTAGTTCTTTTTCAAGGTGTTCATTTTTTTCTTGGATTGATTTGGTCATAGTTTCTACAAAAGAGATTTTGTCTTGAAGTTGCTGATTAACTCTAGACATTTCATTTACTCGTTCATTTGCAAGTTTATTCATTTCTTGCATTCGTAGATCGTTTTCTTTAAGTTCCTTTCTAGCTAGTTCTAAATCTTTTAGTGCATTAACTGAAATTTCAGTTAAGTCACGTAAAACTGGATCCCGTTCCATAGGATTATCTACCAACATCACAAGAAATTATTCTAAGCACCATATTACGTACAGTTTGTTTATTTCAAACATACTCATGAATGCTAGAACATATTAGAGAAAATAAGAGATATTTTTCAATAAAACATATTCATGTATTAGTCAACCAAATTTCGTTCAACATATTTTCATACTGGAAAATAGCACTACAAACATGAACCAAACCACAGAAATTTCTAAAAATATTAAAAAATCGCTGCAGCAAAATGTCCCAATGATTTTTGAGTCATACTTATACCATTTAGAGGTTTTAGAAGATATTGAGATTAATGAATAATAATTAATATTCATAAATTGCTCATAGTATCAAAAAATTAACTCATAGAATTTCATAAATAGAATAAACCGTATTAGTTCTTCATTCTAAGAAGCAATTGATTAATCCCTTCAGTGCTATATTCTATTCCATGTTCATCAATAGAATGCTTTTGATATTTTTCAATCACTTCATTTGTATTGCCATTTATTTCAAAACTACAATCAAATCCATAATTGTTACATGATATTTTTACCATGTTATTCTTTTAAAAATACAAATAAATCATTTGGTTTGTTCACATAAAACAAATAAATTTTTAGTCAAAGATACAACAAAAAGAAAATCATTTAATAAAATATACAATTTTGAAAATAAAAAAATCGAACCCCCTAAAAGGGGGAGTCGCAAAGGACGCGACATCCCATTGAGAGTTATCGATGACAATATAATTACAACAGATTAGTTAATGGGGTGTTGTATGTACAAAGTAGGCAACCTGTTCAAATTTCAAAAAATGTGAAATCTCTAATCTGAATTACGATACATTGTTATTTTTTGCAGTCATTGCAATTTTTTCCTTTAGATTTTTAAGGAATTCACGTATTTCTTCATGTCTTTGAATTATCTTATATATCTCATAGAGTTCCTCGTATGATAAATTCAGTTTTTTTAGATCAGTATGAGTGATCCCATAATGGTTCAACACAGTCCAATATGAGGTTGGTTTGTTTTGTTGGGTTGCAATACAGGTACCTAAATGAACAGATATCTTGTACATATTCATAATATCACAAGAAAAGTTATAGATTAGATGGAAAAAAAGGTAAAAAACCAATTCCAAATTGGCAGAAAACCACCATCAAACTAAAAAAACAGAATTATTAAAAAATCATATTAATAGATTGTTGTGAGTAAATCCATGAAAGAACAGGTTTATGGAGCTGAAAAAGGCAATGGTGAAAAAGTTGCAAGTTGGTTAAATGAACAAGCAAAAGATTCAGATTTAAAATTACAAGTAAAATTAAAAAATAGTGTTTTATCAACACAGAATTTTGGTGACTTTGATTTATTGTTATTATCAGATGACTCAATTAAAAGTAGGAAGTTAATCTCCAAAGCTGGAAAAAGATTTGGAATAAAGATGATAGAAGGAGGCTATAAAGAAGAAGCAAGGATTATTCGTAGAAAAAAATCAGATTATGCCAAAGTTCTCAATGGAGATAAAGTCATAGGGCACTTGGAATTAGAAACTTCAAGATTCGGTACTAAAAAGTGGGAAATTAAATCAGAAGAGAGAAAATAGTGTTCAATTTATTAAAAATAATCAAATTATCTATTTTGGAAAATGCAAACATCATCATACCATTATGTGAGATGCACATAAATCAAAGCAATTCAATATTATTTTGTTGGGCTGAGCATGGCAGAAAAAATGAAGATATCCAAAATGGAAAAACAAAATTCTCTAGAAGATAATTTACGAAGAGCAATTGATTCTTCATCAATCGTAACAGTGATGAATACAAATGGAATTGTCACACATGTAAATCAAAAGTTTTGTGAAATTTCAGGATTTGCTGAAAATGAAATAATTGGAACAAATCTATTAATGTTGAGAAGTGGCGTACATCCCATAGAATACTATGATGAATTATGGGCAACAATCTCTAAAGGAGAAATATGGACAGGAGAAATTTGTAATCAAAGAAAAAATGGGGAGCTTTTTTGGAACAAAGCAACCATCATACCTATTAAAAATCAAGATGGAGAAATTATAGAATATATCGCCATACGTTTTGATATTACAAATCAAAAAGAAAAAGAAAACAAAATGGAAGAGACATTAATGAAATTACAAAAATCCAATCAAATAATTGAAGAACAATCAAAAAAATTGGTTAAGCAAGAAAAGCTAGTCACTATTGGAGAATTAGCAGCAAGATTATCACATGATATTCGAAATCCCCTTTCAATAATTAGAGTATCACTTGAAAATCTCAAGATCATATACGGCAAAAATGAATTAGAAACAAAGCATTTTGATAGGGTTGAGCGTGCAATAGACAGAATATCTCATCAAATAGACGATGTATTAGGTTTCATTAGAAAAGAACCTATGCGATTTGAAAAAACCCTAATTTCTGAAATCATTGCAGACTCGTTAGATTCAATTAATCTTCCAGACAGAATTTATTTTGAAATTTCGAAAAATGATTTTGAAATTTATTGTGATAAAAAACGACTTTCAGTTGCAATTACCAATTTAATTTTAAATGCAATTCAAGGAATTGAAGGAAAAGGCACCATAGAAATTATTTTAGAAGATAAAGGAGAAAACATAGTCATCAAAATTAAAGATTCAGGAAAAGGAATTCCAAGTGACATTATAGAAGAAATTTTTGAACCTTTATTTACTACAAAACAGCAAGGAACAGGCCTAGGATTAGCCAGCGTTAAATCAATAATTAACGGACATGGAGGAAAAATTTTTGTCACTTCACCACCTACAGTATTTACAATCATAATCCCAAAAAAAGGAATAGACAATAATCTCGATGATCCTCATTTTTAATCAAAATCGCTTCTCTTTGAACAAAATTATCGAATTGTCTCTGGACTTTGAGTTGCGGTTAACAGATTATTTTCTTGATTAGATCTTTTTATGCTTGAAAAGGATCTGGGAGTAATTTTCTTTAGTAAAAATTCCAAAGAAAATGGTTTTTGCATGATCTGAAGATAGGAATCTTTTGTGCTTTCATTTGACTGCATGATGTTTTGACCATATGCAGACAAGAAAATAATTCTCTGTCGAGGACATTGTTTATGGATTTTTTCAGACACTACAGTACCCGTCATTTTTGGCATATCCTGATCTAATAAAACATAATCATAGGGAGGTGTTTTATCCTTTAACACAATTTTCCTGTATCTTAATTCATTTTCATATTTTTGAAGACAGATAGCACCATTGTTAAAGATATCAACATCATAACCATTCGCTTCAAAGAATTTTTTATATTGCATCGCAGTAAATTTGTTGTCTTCTGCTATTAGTAATTTTTTGACCATTTCTATTTTACCAATTTTGTCGTTATCAAGACTTGTTTGTTGAATCTAAGCTCATTTTTCACATATTGTAGTTCCATCAGAATTCTCATTATACAAATCAGCTACTGCAATTATGTTACAATCGGAGATATATGGATAAGTCATATCAATAGTTGGGGCCATGAGGTCTTCAGGAGCAGTTGAATGTCCCAATCCCAATGCATGCCCAAATTCATGTCTCATAATTGTTCCAAGCTGAGTATTTGAAAGTGAATCGACATCATAAATTGTTATGAAGGCTTTGACAATTTCTTCACCTTCCAGAATTGTTTTGGTATAACCAGTATTACCTGAACGATCTTTAATGTTTGATAAAATCACAACAATATCACCATTTGATTTTTGTGAGTTTAGAACTTCAAAATTTTTGGGGATTGGAATTTTTGTTTCAGGAGTATTTTCAAGGGCTCCAGCCCAACCAACGTAATAATTTGAAAAAGAATTCTGAGGTCCTTTGTGCAATAAAGAATCTTCAAGATTAATTTTTTCTTTTGATAATATAGATTCCTTAATAGTTTCAATGGATTCGTTAGAAATTGAAACAGGATTTAGAATATTTACACTTAATGAAGATCCTTGAGAAAGTCGCCAGTATTTAGAAAGACTGATAGAATCACCTCGCAAATTTTCGACAGTATGTTCGGAATTAAAAAAGCCAACATAATTTAGAAGTTCTTCATTTTCACCAGATGAAGATGGAAGTCCAGTAAAATAACCTCCGAAAAATATCAATATTCCTATTTGTAAAACTAGAATTGATTTCTGATGTTTAATTTTGGATACTTTTGTTTTATGTGTAAGATTTTTTTTAGTGAAATGAATTAATTTCTTATTTTTAAGAACATAAGATATGCCTAACATTTGAATTTGTTTATTAACTATCCATCGATATATGAGAGTCTGTCCACCATGAACAAACCTTTCATATTGTTTAATTCGAACAAATAGTTCTTTTTGTATTATTCTTAGGCATAAAAAATATTGCCAGTAAGTAGAAAAATTATGATTTGTTCAATTTTGATTATGCTATCAGTGATAATTATTTTGAAAACAGGTTCTTCAGAAGCACTAAACACATCCAATGATTTTGACGAGTATAGAATATCTCAAATGCCAGAAACTCGATTTTTTGACCAATATGATGAACTTAGCGCTCCCGAAAAAACTGCAGTGGTATATCCCATCCTTACACAAACAGCGTATGCATGGGGAGGAATTCATGATTTCTATTTAGGTAGATGTGATACATGTTCAGAGATAAAAATTGAAGAATATTATGATCCTATTTTTTCTGTAGGCGCAAAAAGTTTTAGGATTTTAGAATTCTTAGGATATAGTGTAATAGACGATATAGATATTGACAAAAATCCTGAGATTTTAGATAATTTTAATTCAATAGTATTGCTTCATAATGAATTTGTTACAGAAAACGAATTTTTAGCAATAACTTCTCATCCAAATGTTATTTTTATGTACCCAGGCGCATTAAATTCCAAAGTCAAAATAAATTATGATAAAGAAACAATGATTCTTCAGAGAGGACCATCATTTCCAGATCCAGATACAGTTAACGGATTTGATTGGAAGTATGATAATTCAAATATTTCAAATAATACAATTTGTGAGGAATGGGAATTTTATAAAATAGAGAATGGGCACATGCTTAATTGCACACCAGAAGACATAATACAAAATAATGATAAAATATTAAAAGAACTAAAACGACTTGCAGAATTTTAATTTTAAAAAATTAATTCATAAAAAATAATTTATTTTGATTTTCTTTTCATATAAAATATCATTCCCACAAGTGCAGCAGGAACCATAACCAAGATAGGATCAAATCCTGCAACATCGGGTTTCTTAAATGAATCATCAGATTCTTGAATCATTTCAACAGATGTTGAATTGACTTTGATAATTTTTGATGCAAATGCTGATTGAATAGGACCATCAATACTAGCCAAAATCTTTACAGATTCATCCGAAGTAGAAATTATAGATGCAATCGCCTCACCTGTGGGACCAGTTTGTTCATCACTGATAGTAGTTATACCACCCTCTAATTCCCAAATAACAGGAGCATTTTGTAAAGGAACCCCATTTTGTTTTGCCAAAATCGAAACAATAAAAGAATCTCCTTCTTCCACAATATCAGCGCTAGTGATTTGTATTGTAGGGGTAATTTCCTCGACTACGATCTCTTCAGTAAGTATTGGTAATCCCTCAGAAACAAAAGAAACATCAAGAGTTCCAGAAGATGTAGGTTCTAGATCAAACAATGTAAAACTAGACTTTTTGGGAATTGTTACACTTTTAGGAAAATCAAGTATGGATGAATCAGAAGAAAATATTTTGACATTAATGTCTTCATTAATTTGTACAGGAAATCCTGAGGAATCTAATATTTGCAAAACAAAGGTATCTTTAACTCCATTAAATAATCTATCAGAATGATCAAGCGATAATGAATCAGGTTTTGATGAAACACTAGATAATGAAATACTAGTTTCAAATTCACCTGCATTAATTACTAAATCTTCATCACCTGAATCAACTGCCATTATAGGGATTATTGTAAAATAAGGATATTTCATTATGTGCTCTTTATCAACTACAAATATATCAGAATCAGAGACATCGATTTTAAGGTAATTTGGAATTTGAAACAACCCATCAGAAGATTCCATATAGACGGCAATCCAATGTAGTTCACCTTTTAGAAAATGATCTGTAGACACATGAGTCTTCAAGGATACAGAATCGTCATCAAATCCATCAACATCTAGTGTAACAACTTCAGAGTTGGGAATATTCGGGGCAATGTCAGAATTTGTAGGTACAAAATACCCCATGTTTCCAAATACCAAAGCAGATTCAAATCCTTTTTTAATAATGGAATTCTCAATAGAGATTGTTTTATCAGAGGTAGTAAATGGAACAACGATATCTCTATCAGCAGTTACAGGATGGCCATTTTCATCTTCAAGATAAAGCACACCTATTAACTGCCTAGAGCCATCAGATAAAACAGACAGAGGTTCAAATTTTATTTGTTCATGGCCATACAATTCAACATCTATTGTTTCAAATGTTTCTTCAACTATCATTAATGGATCTTGAGTTGTTGCAGTAAGCGTGTATGAGTCAGTTTCACCTTTTTGAATTGAAAATAATTCATGGCCATAAGTTTGTCCTTTTTGAATTTGAAAGTATCCATTAGGGTTTATAGTATTAACATCAGAACTTGTGTTTACAGTTTCTGAATCAGTTGAACTTTCAATTTCATAGAAAACAGTGATGTCTTTTGTAGCTTTAGTTAACTTTCCATTTGAAAATAACTGTGCAATTAAATGTCCACTTGAAGTATTAGACGAACTAATATCTTCAGGAATTATAAATATTTGAATTTCTCTATCGGCAGATTCATCAACAGTCAATAATTTAGATGACTCAAGATCATCTGACTTTGCAGTAATAGTGACTAAACCTTTTTTATTAACGGTAAAAGTCTGCATGGTTTCAAACTCCCCTTTAGATATAATCGCAGTAGAATCACTAAAAGTGATAACTCCCGATTTGGAAGCGCCAAGTTTTATTAAATAATCTTTATCTGCTCTTGTTACCACACCATTTTCATCAGTAAGTAAAAGTGACAATATTCCTTGATTGTTTTGGTCTATTTCAAAAACATCAGGAAATAGATCAAGAGAGATATTTTTTGGGAGATTATTTCCATAAACTTTTACAGGAATCTCCAATAATTTAGAACCCTCAGTAAAAACATAAAGAATCGTTTCACCTTCAGCATATGCTTTTAATTTGATCAAAGTTTTATAAGAATGGATTTTTTCAAAATCAATTATTTCAATAATAGATTTATCAAGAGATTCTACTTTTAGATCACGTATTTTATCCAAAGATACTTGACTACCATGCATGTTATACACTTCTAAAGTAACTACATCATTTTTGTGAATTTTGTTAGGGAGAAGATTATATTCCAAATCATACTCATTTTCTATTGCAAAAGCATAACCCATCAAAGAGAAAGTCAACAAAAGAGACACCCCAAACAATATTGATTTCAATATATAAACAACTTAAATGAACATTATAATCATAAGTTCACCCAAATTGAACGCACAAATATTTCCAACAAAAATGCTCAGTTTAAACAAATTGAACGTACAGAATGCTATTACAACAAAAATATCTGCATAATTAATGTCTGCAAATTCTGCATTGGTTAAATTTAAGATGGTAAATGGCCTAATAGGCAGCATTTTGGAGGAAAACAGAGTATCATTTAGAACATTATTTCCTAAATTGCCCCAAATTGATACAGAAGTAAGATCAAAAATCGAGAAATTATTAGATTCAAGAGAGAGAATTAAAGGGGAAATAGACGGAGATGACGATTTTGAAGATTTTACAGATGATCTAAATCTTGCAAATTATTTTCTTGCGTGTAGAAAATTTTCTGAATCATTAAGGTATTATGAAAGCGCTTTAGTGAAAAACCCTCAATCATATTCAGCTTTATGTAACAAGGGATTATGTCTTTTTAAATTATCGAAATTAGATGAGGCGTTAACATGTTATGATGAAGCCTTAACTACGTATAAGAACATCCCAGAAGCATTTTTTATGAAAGGAAAGATCATGTTTGCAAAACAAAATTTTTCAGAAGCAATCAAACAATTTCAAAATATACTAGAGTTAGAATCTGAAAATTTAGATGCCAAATTTTATTTAGGAAAATCACAAATAAAAATCGGGAATATTCAAGATGGAGTTAGTACATTAGAATCAATCATTGCAAATAATGATCATGGAGACTCATTGTTGTTGTTAGGACAGACATTCACAAAACAAAATGAATCTCAAAAGGCTTTGATCTATTTGAATAAACTTGCAGAGATTTCACCAAACCATGTAGAAGCTCACTTACTTTTAGGAAAAACATATGTTGAAATCAATAATTTCAATGATGCAATTGCACATTTTGAAAAAGTGTTAAACAAAACACCAAACAACATAGAGGCACGCATACTTTTAGGAAAAACACACATGGACATAAATAATACTAATGAAGCAATGTCTAATTTTGACAAAATTTTAGAAATTTCACCAAACCATAAAGAAGCGTTAAATTATAAAATCGAATTGTTGGAAAAGAACGGAAAACTTGATGAAGCAATAGAGTGTTGTGATCATTTAGTAGATTCAACATCAGAACCCAGAGAGCAATTATTAAAGAAAGGAATATTGTTATTCAACAACAACAAAACTGCTGATGCATTAACTATTTTTAACGGGGTTTTAGGTAAAACAAAAACAAACAATATTGCACTCATTTACAAAGCAAGAATATTTGCTCAAAAACAAGAATTTCAAGAAGCTCTTCTATGTATAGAAAACATCCTCAAATCAGAGCCAGACAATATGGAAGCACTGGAAAATGCAGCTGAATTATCATTAAAAGTTGGAAATTATGAAAACGGGTTATCTTATACTAATCAACTATTATCAAAATCATCATCAACATCAATTTTAGAGAGAAAATCACACCTATTGTCCATTCTTGGGCGTCATGAAGAAGCAGGCCAGATAGCCATGAAAATAATCCAAACTAACAAAAACAACCCAAATGCATTTTATGAACTTGGTAAAACACATCTAATTTTGAATAATTTTGAGAAGGCAATAGACTCTTTTGAGAAAGCGCTGAGTATGAATCCTCTAGATTCAAACATAATTTTGAAAAAATCGATGGCATTTTTTTCTCAACAAAAATATGAGGATGCAATTCTTTGTCTAGAGCAAATTCCAGAGAATGACGACCGTTATTATTATGCGCAATATCAAAAATCAAAGATTCAGATGATACAAGGCAATACAAAACAAGCTATGGAAATTTTATCCAAAGTGATTAAAACAAATAAAACTTTTAAAGAAATTGCGTCAAATGAAGTGATTTTTGAAAGCATATCAAATATGTTTGAATTTAAAGAATTAATAAAATAAAAAAGAAAAAATTAATTGGAAGATAGTATTTCCATTGGTTTTGATTTTTTCCATAAATGAGTACACAAACTAAACATGTTTTCAACCATCTCTTCAGAATTTGTGTACATGATTGAATCTACATCATCGTTAAGATCCATAGATTCTTTCATTGCACCAGACATTATTAGTTGATGTTTGGACTCTACAATCATTCTACTTTTAGATGGTAGTTTTCCAATTTTAACTTCAGGTGTACCTAACTGCTCAATTATCTCCATTGTTTTGGAATCACAGTCATTAGTGATTATTCTCACTTCACCACCTGCACTAATTTTTGCATGTATTTTATCTGGAATAGATGTATGATACATCCTCATCAAATCATCTGAAGTTGTAACCAGGAAGATTTTATCTGTAGATTCTTGAATTAGTTTTCCAATTCTAGTGTAGATATTTGATCTTCCTTGAACAATAGAGAATGATGACAAATCAGTAGCAGCTACATTATTTTCATAATTATGTAGACTTTCAATTACAGTTCTTGCCAACTTTTGCAACATCACTATTTCATCTTCTTTCTTTTGAATTACACTTGTCAATGCTTCTGATGGCTCCACAGCATTCACAATAGTAGGGTTTGAAAAAGTTGTTGAAATAACTCCCATGTTTCTCAGCTTGTTAAGAGATCTGTATGCCTTTCCTCTATCGACGTTTAGTTTTTGTGCCATTGTACCTACAGTTACAGAACCCATTTGAAGTAGACCTACATAGATTTTGGCATCTATTTCTTCTAAACCGAAATGAACTAGAGAATTATAGATTTCATCTTTACTTAACATATTACTTTCTCCTCTGAGTTTTTCTGGTATATATCTGATCCACCACTAGGAATCTTATAACTTAGAAGTCGTTGATTTTTCATTAAGTTTTAAACAAATTTTGACATAATTAGATACTGTGTGTTTTTTGCAAACGAACACCCACATTCAGAGAAGTTGTACGATCACAGCAAACACACGCCATGATATACCCTCATTATTCATTTTCTAATCAATGAAATTACAACGAAAGGGAACGCGACATTCTCATCGTGGAGTAATCGGTGTAGAGTCTGCAATAGTCATGATTGCATTTGTAATTGTAGCTGCAGCCTTAGCATTTGTTGTACTTAACATGGGATTCTCAACTACGCAAAAAACAAAAAATGCCATAGTCTCAAGTGCAGATGAAGCAAGTAGTGCATTAGAGATTGCAGGTAAAGTTGTGGGTTCAGGTCACATTACTGCAGGAAAACTTAATGCGACAGCCGTTCCACTAAAGATTGTCTCCGGAGGGTCAGCAATTAACCTTAATCCCTCGAATGCGGCCATTCGTTATATTAGTAACGATGTAGAGCACGGCAATATCTTTGCAGGAGCATTATCTGTAGGAACATATGATACATTGGCAGAAGCAATGCAAGCATCGGTTACTGCAGGATACATATCATCAAATCCTGTAAATGATACTAGCCCAGCTGAAACAAAAGCAGTGTTTTATTTCAATGTGAATAGAAATGACAACTTTATCTTGGATCAAGGTGAACATGGAATGTTAGCAATAGCATTTTCAGAATCTGAAAGACCACAATCACTTGATGTGATTAGAGCCGAAGTAATTCTTCCAACTGGAGCACCATTGTCAGTAGAGCGTACAGTTCCAAACATATCATCAGCAATAGTAGATCTTGGTTAATTTTACAAGTTAGCCATGTTTTTTACTTTTTTATTTTGTTTATTTTGATCAAACAACACTACAAATTACAAATTTTTTATGATTATATGATGACGGTGAAAATAATTATTATTTTAGGGCTATTCATGATTTTACCACATATTGTTTTGTCAGCATATGCAGAAAATTCGTGGATTATATCCATAAATCCGTATGATAGTCAAAAAGGACAAGAATTATTCAAGCCCAAAGAACTTCCAATATTTTCAGGAGATAGGATAACATGGCAAAATAATGATTCAACTAGTCACAGAATTGTTAGTGGGGTACCTCAGCATCCAGATTATTCGGGAACGTTCTTTTCCACAGATGTCATTTCAGGAGGAGAAAACAGTAATTCTGTTTCATTAGATTTTATAGATTATGCAGGATACTATTATTTTTGTGAAATACATCCATGGTATACAGGTAAAATATTTTTTGAAGATAGACCGAATATACTTTTTTCCACACTAGACATATCATATAAAATTCTAAATCAAAACATTCTATCAATTGGAGGATTAGTGGAATCAGATTTAGGAAATACAGAATATGAGATGCTAATTTATGACAGTAAAAACAATCTGATCTATCAAAAAATCAAATTATTCGAGTCAGATGCATCTTTTAATGAAGTTATAGATATTTCAGATTCTTTATGGAATAAAGATGAAAATTATCTACTTAAGTTAGTGTATGGTGTTCCAAGTGAATCTACCAGCATGCAGATAAAAATTTCAAAAAACACAACACATGACAAATCAAAATATTTAGAATTTTGTCAAGATTTTAAATTAGAAGATAGTTTTCTTTTTGAAGAAATACGTCTTCCAAATTGGTTCAAAAAAACATTATGCTGGCACGGCAATGATGTAACGACAGAAAAAGAATTTGTCAATTCATTAAATTTCTTTAAAAATTCTCTTTAAAGTCATTATTTTAAACATATACGATCACAATAAACACACGCCATGATATACCCACATCATTCATTTTCTAATCAATGAAATTACAGCGAAAGGGAACGCGACATTCTCATCGTGGAGTAATCGGTGTAGAGTCTGCAATAGTCATGATTGCATTTGTAATTGTAGCTGCAGCCTTAGCATTTGTTGTACTTAACATGGGATTTACTACCTCACAGAAAGCAAAGACCACAATCATCTCAGGATTAGGAGAGTCTAGTAGCAGCATGCAAGTTGCCGGTAAAGTTATCGGCGTAGGCTGTACAACATCGGCAGGAGGTTGTTCATCAACCCCATATCTTAATGCAACTGCATACCCAATCAAGGTTACTTCTGGTGGAGATGCAGTAGATTTGTCAGCAGCAACAACTGCAGTAAGATACCTTAGCAATGCTATTGAGTATGATGATGTTTATGCAGGTCCAATCACGGCAACAGAATACAGATCTTTAACAGATGCATTAGATCAGGCAGATGCCGAAAGCAGTAGTGATTTTGATGATTTTAACAATGCACAACCAATGACAGGATCTGTTGTCGCTAACACGGCAGCATTCATCTACTGGTCAGTCCAAACAACTGCTAATGCAGTATTAGATCAAGGAGAGCACGCAGTATTAGTAGTTGCATTTGAAGATGGGGAAAGACCAACTTCACTTGATACAGTTAGAGTGGAGATAATTCCAGCAACTGGAGCCTCATTGTCAGTAGAACGTCAAGTTCCAACAATCACTACATCCGTAGTAGACCTAGGTTAAACCAATAACACTGGTTTTCCTTTTTCTTATTTTTCATTTTTAGGAATATGTTGTTCGATCACAAAAAACACACGATACAATATACCAAATATTAGATTTTGATATATAATGAAATTACAGCGAAAGGGAACGCGACATTCTCATCGTGGAGTAATCGGTGTAGAGTCTGCAATAGTCATGATTGCATTTGTAATTGTAGCTGCAGCCTTAGCATTTGTTGTACTTAACATGGGATTTACTACCTCACAGAAAGCAAAGACCACAATCATCTCAGGATTAGGAGAGTCTAGTAGCAGCATGCAAGTTGCCGGTAAAGTTATCGGCGTAGGCTGTACATCATCTAGTAATGGATGCAGTACACCATATCTTAATGCAACTGCATACCCAATCAAGATTACTTCTGGTGGAGATGCAGTAGATTTGTCAGCAGCAACAACTGCAGTCAAATATGTCAGCAATAGTATCGAATATGACGATATTTACTCTGGTACAGTTACTGATGCAGAATACAGATCATTAGCTGATGCATTTAGAGGAGCAGTAGACAATAGTTTGACAAACTTCTCAGGAGTCATAAATCCTGTAAATCAAACCGTAGTAACCAACACTGCAGCATTCATCTACTGGACAGTTAGTGGATCAACCATCAATTCAATCTTAGATGATGGTGAACATGCAGTTTTGGCAGTGGCATTTGAAGATGGGGAAAGACCAACTTCACTTGATACAGTTAGAGTGGAGATAATTCCAGCAACTGGAGCCTCATTGTCAGTAGAACGTCAAGTTCCAACAATCACTACATCCGTAGTAGACCTAGGTTAAACCAATAACACTGGTTTTCCTTTTTCTTATTTTTAAAATTTTTTTTCTGTTTGATCACAGCAAACACACGCTATGATATACTCCCATCCCACTAAATTCTATCAATGAAATTACAACGAAAGGGAACGCGACATTCTCATCGTGGAGTCATCGGTGTAGAGTCTGCAATAGTCATGATTGCATTTGTAATTGTAGCTGCAGCCTTAGCATTTGTTGTACTTAACATGGGATTTACTACCTCACAGAAAGCAAAGACCACAATCATCTCAGGATTAGGAGAGTCTAGTAGCAGCATGCAAGTTGCCGGTAAAGTTATCGGCGTAGGCTGTACATCATCTAGTAATGGATGCAGTACACCATATCTTAATGCAACTGCATACCCAATCAAGATTACTTCTGGTGGAGATGCAGTAGATTTGTCAGCAGCAACAACTGCAGTCAAATATGTCAGCAATAGTATCGAATATGACGATATTTACTCTGGTACAGTTACTGATGCAGAATACAGATCATTAGATTTAGCATTTGAGGGTGCAGTAGCTAATAGTTTGACAAACTTCTCAGGAAATATGAATCCTGTATCTGAAACAATAGTAACCAACACTGCAGCATTCATCTACTGGACAGTTAGTGGATCAACCATCAATTCAATCTTAGATGATGGTGAACATGCAGTTTTGGCAGTGGCATTTGAAGATGGGGAAAGACCAACTTCACTTGATACAGTTAGAGTGGAGATAATTCCAGCAACTGGAGCCTCATTGTCAGTAGAACGTCAAGTTCCAACAATCACTACATCCGTAGTAGACCTAGGTTAAACCAATAACACTGGTTTTCCTTTTTCTTATTTTTAAAATTTTTTTTTGTTTGTTTATATTATACAGACTTTATGATATACTGCTTTGAATAGATTACATATCAATGAAATTACAGCGAAAGGGAACGCGACATTCTCATCGTGGAGTAATCGGTGTAGAGTCTGCAATAGTCATGATTGCATTTGTAATTGTAGCTGCAGCCTTAGCATTTGTTGTACTTAACATGGGATTTACTACCTCACAGAAAGCAAAGACTGTAACTCTAGCAGGTCTTGAAGAATCTACAAGTGCCATGAAGATAGCAGGGTCAATTACTGCAATAGGTTGTATTAATGTGAATTCAGGATGCGGAGTTGTTCAAAAAATTAATGCTACCACAATACCTTTAAAAATTTCAGAGTCGGGAAATTCCATAAATTTTGCATCAGATGTTGTCTCAATTAGCTATATTACTAAATCTATTCAATACAATAATATCTATGCAGGAGCAATAACATCCGAAATTTTTAGACAACCTGTTCTTGCATTTAGACAAGCCGACCTTGAAACAGATTCTTCATTTGATGCTTTTAATGGAGCAAATCCGGTTAACGGAACCATCCCCAATGAAACAAGTGCATTCGTGTATTGGGCAAAGAGATTAAATTCAAATCAAGTCTTAGATATGGGAGAGCACGCAGTTTTGGCAGTGGCATTTGCTGAAAATGATAGACCTCAATCACAAGACAGGATTAATTTAGAAATAATGATTTCAAGTGGTGCAACCATGACAATAAGTAGAGACATATCAAATATCACCCATGAAGTTATAGATTTAGGATAATTATACTGTTTTTTGAATAATTTGAAATTAGTCTTGTTTGATCACAGCAAACACACGCTATGATATACTCCCATCCCACTAAATTCTATCAATGAAATTACAACGAAAGGGAACGCGACATTCTCATCGTGGAGTCATCGGTGTAGAGTCTGCAATAGTCATGATTGCATTTGTAATTGTAGCTGCAGCCTTAGCATTTGTTGTACTTAACATGGGATTTACTACCTCACAGAAAGCAAAGACTTCGATCATCTCTAGTTTGGGTGAGTCCAGTAGCAGCATGCAAGTTGCAGGTAAAGTTATTGGTCAAGGATACGTAAATGGCGGATCACTTAATGCTACAGCATTTCCATTTAAGGTCTCATCTGGTGGTTCAGATGTAAATCTTGATGCAGAGACTATGGCTGTAAAATATGTCAGTAATGGAGAAAATTACGACAATATCTATGTAGGTACATTATCTACTCAAGAATGGAAACAACTATCAGCAGCATCCATACAAGCAGATGATTCAGAAACTAGTGGAACAGGTGAAGCATTTGCCGACATAGTTGGCGATCCATTTAGTAATGAAACACCAACAAACACACGTGCATTTGTTTACTTTACACAAGCAAATGAATCACCACCAAATGACATTCTTTCACAAGGTGAAACCGCAGTTTTGGCAATTCTTTACAATGCAGCTGATAAACCTTCAGCGTTAGACAAAGTCAAAATTGAAATCATTACACCAACCGGTGCAGCCTTGACGGTAGAAAGACAAGTTCCAACAATCACAAACACCATAGTAGATTTGGGCTAGGAGGTTTTTTATGCTCCCCCCATCAACTATTTTTTCTAAACTAAAAATCAGTGAAAGCAATTTAAAATTAATTATATTTTCAGGATTCGCAATGTATTTTCTTGTTCTTTATGAGATATTTCCTCAATATCTTTTTGACGAGCAGTATGTTGTGGTTACATTGTTTGTTCCACTTGTTGTAATAATAATTGGTCTTAATTTTAAAAAAATTAATTTAAAAAATTTATCACTAAAAAACATATCAGTCAAAGGAAAATCGTCAAACAATCCTAAAACACAAACACCAAAAAAATCATCAATTACAGAAACTTCAAGTAGTGAAAATTCGGAGATTGACGCTTTGTTAGCAGGAACAGATTCTGAGAATGGTTCAGGAATGTCAGAAATGGAAGCACTTTTGACAAAAACAGATGCTGAGGGAGAAGAAAATAGAAATCCAGAGATAGAAGCCATGTTAGCAGGAACAAATACTGAGAATAATTCAGAAGACAGTATAGGGGGTAATTCAGAAATAGAAGCTTTACTAGCAGGAGTAGAAACTGAGGGTGATGGGAATTATTCAGATACCTCTCTAGACAATTCAGACACAGAATTAATCATCATGGAGAAACTAGAACCAATAGAAAACGATATTCAGACACTTAAAACAGATTTTGATCAATTCAAGTTGGATCTGACTACAGTAAAAGAAGAAGTGGAAATTCTTTCAAATTCGTTTGAAACTACTCTAACTGACATTAAATTACTCACTACAGATATGAATAATCCATTAAATTTCATGAGAGAAGATGCTCCATTCAAAGATAATATTCAAACAATTAATGTAGATGAATTAATTCAAAAACCAACCAATCCTCCAGAAATTTCAAAATCAAATCATAAACCAAAAGAACCTGTGGTACAAGAACCTGTGGTACAAGAACCTGTGGTACAAGAACCTGTGGTACAAGAACCTGTGGTACAAGAACCTGTGGTACAAGAACCTGTGGTACAAGAACCTGTGGTACAAGAACCTGTGGTACAAGAACCTGTGGTACAAGAACCTGTGGTACAAGAACCTGTGGTACAAGAACCTGTGGTACAAGAACCTGTGGTACAAGAACCTGTGGTACAAGAACCTGTGGTACAAGAACCTATAGAGGAAGAAGATTCCAAATTACCAGAAGATGTTATTTCTCTGATTGATGAGTTGTCAAGAGATTTTGTTTCAGAAGAAGTATTTGAACTAACTAAAGTTCATTGTAAGACTTTGAATCTTACAGTGGATGAAAAACAATTAAAAAAATTTATTGACAAAAAAAATAATTCTAATGGAACAACGAAAATCGAAGAGAGTAATTCAGAGATAGAAGGGTTACTGAAAAAAACAGTTGCAAATGAGGTGAAATAATGGCATCAGGAATGATCAGTGAAGGGATTTTAATTATTGCATCAATCGTAGTTGCAGGATTAATTACAGGTATTGTCGTGAGTAAGGTTGGAACGTTTGAAGGATACTATACCGCAACAACAGAAGCTCAAAAAGACAAAATGCTAAGCAAGTTTGAGATAATTCATGTTAGTCAGTTAAACAACACATCAGTGAATGCATGGATAAAAAATACAGGATTGACACCAATTAAGGGACTGGGTTCATCGGATCTATATTTTGGACCTATCACTTCAGTTGATTTTGTTGAATATTCAACAGGCACCACACCACAATGGATTTTCAATGGAACAAATGTGGATTCTGTATGGTCTCAAGGCGATACAATCCAAATCACAATACAGGACGGCACAGCATTACAAAGCAACACATCATATCTTGTTCAATTAACTATATCGAATGGGGAATCAGATGATTATATTTTCTCGGTACCTTGAGGAATGAATCATGGGATTAAGTAATGCAATTAGTGGTGGAATTATCATGTTTGGAATCACATTTGTGATTTTTACATTTGGAGGACTAACAGATAAAGCTGCTTCATTTTCAGATGCATCATCAGAAACATCTGATTGGGAGAGCAAATTAGTCAAAACATCAATCGATGTTAGCATCCCAAATGATCCTGGAACAGATTCCACGTTTAGTTTTGATATTACAAACACAAATCTTGAAAAATTGTGGGAATTTGAGAAATTTGATATAATAATCACATATAATAGTGCAGGTATAATACAGACTGAAACTTTGACTTATGATTCTACATGTGCACCGAATATTGGAGAATGGTGTATCAGTACTTGGACAAATGATATTATTGATCCAAAAATCCTCAATAACGGTGAAACAATTACGGTAGACGTAGAAATATCCAATAGCATACAAAGTGGAAGTAATTTAATCGTCATAGTTGCAACACAAAATGGTGTAGTCGCTACTAAAACAAGATCTGTTGCCTAAGTTCTGTTCAAAAAAGTCAAACATTTTCTTTAATAGAAAATTCTCATAGTTTTCGTAGTGTTCAATTTGAGGTGTACTTATGCTTAATATTATTTCTACAGGAAATGAAGAGATAGACAGACAATTTGGAGGAGGAATTCCTTCGCCATCTCTTGTATTCATAGAAGGAGCACATGGAACTGGAAAAAGTGCAATTTCAGCACAAATAATGAATGGATTACTTACATCAAAAAAAAGTTTACTTTGTGTAATTGAGAATACAGTCAAACAACATATTCAAAAAATGAAATCAATCACATTTAATTTTTCAAAACCTTTTGTTCGTAGTCAATTAATTTTTGTTCCAATGTATATCAAAGATGCAAAATGGACTAATAACAATACAGAAAAGATTCTGCCTGCAATTAAAGAATTTATTTTAGAAAAAATAGATAAAGTAGACGGAGTAATTATTGATTCAATTTCCCCAATGGTAAATAACTCAAAAAATGAATCAATACTTGACTTTCTATCATTTTGCAAAGAAATAGTAGCAATGGGAAAAACAATAATCATAACGAGTCATTCATCTGATTTTTCACAAGCCACAAACACAGCAATAATTGGAACTACAGACGTATACATCAAATTAGGAACAGTTGTAGTGGGGGATAAAGAAGTAAAGACTCTAAAAATCATAAAGATATTAGGTGCTGCAGATACGCCAGAAGCAGGTTTTGCTTTTGAGGTAGATTTGATTTTCGGAATAAAGATTGTTCCAATATCAATGGCTAATGCATAGGTGAGAAAATGGTTTTTGACATATCAAAAATTAACGATGCAGAATTTGTCCAGAAAATAAAGGAAAAGCCATATCTGAAAAACTATCTCGAGACATATCAAGCAAAAGGGAATCCACTTCCTCTTTTCTCCGAAGAATTAAAAGCTGAACACAAAAAACTGAAAGAACCAAATTTAATTTATGCAGTTGGAGAAGACACATTCATCCACATTAATCCACACACTACCTCAGATGACGGATATAATGAATATGTAATAATTGAGCCTGATGAACCAGATAGGGAATTAATGGAATTTGCAGACAAAGTGTTTGCTGCAAAAGCTGGAGGGTTAGATCCACCAATAGAAATTACAGAGAGATTCAACATGGTAGATCAATATCTCAGTAAAACCTTGGTATCATCCCCAAATCCGGTAGATTATTCTAAATTGGGGGATCCATTTACAATAAAGACTCTACCAGTAGAGGCAAACAAAATAACTGATCTGAAATACCATTTTCTGCAAAAAAGAGCAGGGACTGGACTTTTAGATCCATTTCTAAATGATCCAAATTTAGAAGATATTTCAATTATTGGAGCTGGAAACATGTACATAATTCACAAAGCATTTGGAACATTAAAAGTTCCAGTTTTTCTCAGTGTTGATGCAATTGATGAATTAATTATCAGTTTATCAGAACAGTTTGGAAAAACAATATCGCATGCAAGACCGGTGGTCGATGCAACGTTACCTGATGGTTCCAGAATTAACATAGTATTTGGAAAAGACATTAGTAGAAAAGGAACAAATGCAACTATACGTAAATTTGCCAGTACACCACTATCAATAATTCAAGTTCTGACATCAGGAGTCATGAATTTTACTGAAGTTGCATATTTGTGGATGATGTTAGAAGCAGGAATGAGTCTTTTTGTAAATGGAGAGACTGCATCAGGAAAAACCACAACATTGATGGGATTAACGGCATTCATTCCAGCAAATTGGAAAATAGTAACAATTGAAGATACTCCTGAATTAACACTGCCACATAACAACTGGATTACAGAGGCCACTAGAAACACGGGAAATGCAGCTTCCAGCGTTACAATGGATGATCTTCTCAAAGCAGCATTAAGACAGAGACCCAATTACATTCTTGTAGGAGAAATCAGGGGTGCTGAAGGAAACGTAGCATTTGCAGCTATGCAAACAGGTCACCCTGTAATTGCAACATTTCACGCAGCAGGCATGGTTCCACTTATTCAAAGACTCTCAAATGATCCAATTAACATTCCAAAAACATACATGGAAAATTTAAACTTGGCATTATTCCAAGGAGCGGTCCTTAATCCAGAAGGAAAAAGAGTTCGTCGAGTATTATCAATAAATGAAATTTTAGGAATTTCAAATGAGGGTAACGTAATGTTCATACCAGTTTTTGATTGGGATGCAGGAACAGATACAGTAAGATTCAAAGGAAAAGGAAGCAGTGCACTATTCATTTCAAAAGTATTAGAAAAAAGAGGGATGAAAAAGAAAGATGAGGGAAAATTATACGAAGAACTAGAGTTACGTGCAAAAATTTTAGAGAAAATGATGGAAAAAAAAATATTCAATTATTATGATGTGTTCAATGCAATTTCACATTGTAATGAGGTGGGGTTGGAAGAATATCTAAAGGAGCTCGAGGAACAATGATGGTAAACAAAGTAAAAGATGTGAAAAATCTTTTTACCTCAGGAAGTAAAGTTGATGAAAATTTTGTTTATTTCATTGCCTTGTTGTACTGTATTTCTACAGGTGAAATTGGAGCAGTGGATCTTTTTAAAACTGGAAAAGACTCAAAGTATGGAAAATACTCTAATGCATTCAGAGACACATACAGATTGGGTGTTGGATGGTCATATGGATTGGCATCGGCATGTGAAATGATGGGAAGAAAAGTTTCAAAACAAAAAGACGATCCGACAAAACTACTTCTTGTAAAACTATCTCAAGTTGTAAGATTAGGGGATGACTTGAAGACATTTTTTAGAGATGAATTAAAAAATTCATTGGCATCATATTCGATAAAATATGAAGCAAATCTTGAGACGCAGAAATTATTTTCAGAGATGTTTTACACTTTAATGTCTACTGCATCATTCATGATTTCTGCAAACGCTATTATGAGCATGTTAATGGGATTTGGGGATTCAGAAACAATTCTAATTATCTCAATGATGGGCACGGGTATTGGGATGGCAGTATTTGTAGCAATGATGTTTTTCATGTTTCCAAGAGACGTACTAGCACACACAGATGATGCAATTGAAAAACAATTTCGAATGAAGATGTATATAGGAATTTTCGGTACAGTTGGAATTTCATCAGTACTTTTAATTACAAACATGGTATCACCAATTCTTGCTGTAGGGTTAGGGGGAATACCATTACTTTATCCAGGAATAATTGCAAAAAAACAAGAATCAAAAATTTCAACATACACTGAATGGTATCCTACATTTATTCTCCATTTTGGACAATTATTATCCACAGTAGGTTCCATGGGGCAAGCACTACAGGCAGTAATGCGAAGTAATTTTGGAACCATTCAGATATTCATTGACGGATTAAAGAATAGAATCAAAAATAGAATTGACCAGAAAATTTGTTTCCAATTATTCTCAATTGAAGCAGGACATCACATCATTGCAAATGGAAATGACATTGTTTCAACATCAATATACAAAGGAGCCGATATGAATCTAGTAGGAAATGTAGTTGCAGACATTACAAAAAAAATTAGTGAGTTAAGAGGTAAAAGAGCACAGAACGCATCAACATTTCAACTAGTTGTAGTTATTTTACATGTTCTCTCGTTGTCAATATTTGGATTAATGAATAAATTAACGGAGTTATTCAACGATTTATCAGAAGGAGATCTTTCAAATGCTGCGTTTGAATTAAGTCCAATAGATCCAGTCCTAATGAGTATGCTGATGCCAGTTTTACTCATAATGACATCAATAATTAGCGGATTTGCCATAAAAATTATTCAAGGAGGCCTATACAAAACAGTCTTCTTTCATATTGGATTATTACTTGTCGTAGGAGGAATCTCAATGTTTGCAATAAATGAATTTATGGCAGACTTTTTGGATAGCATCATCTTTACAGCTCCACTTCCAGGAGTTTGATTCAGATATTGCATATGTTTCAAAAACATAGATTTTTGAGAAAGAATCTGTTCTAAATGATCAAACAAAGTATTAACTAGAAAATTATCATTGATGAAATATGTCAACACAAAAAACCAAAATCATCGATGAAAACACAATCTTAAAATCGGAATCAACAGATAATATTAATACAAATAGTAATAGCATGGGAACAAAGGTTCTCAAATCATTTGATCAAGCAGTAGCATCATCTGAAGAATTAAGTGAAACAGTGACACAGTTAGAATCAGCCTCAAGAAGTCAGACAAGCGGAGTTGAAGAAGTATCACAATCATTACAATCAATCGCATCAGCAATTCAAGGAGTAGCTAAAAATGCGACAAAAGCCATGGAGATGATGCGACAATCCGAGGAAATCAGCAAAACCATCAGTGCGGATGCTGAAAAAGGAATGAACAAAATGGACAGTATGAAATCAATTGTATCAGAATCATCAAATGACGTAAAGAAATTAGCAGTAGAATTATCAAAAGTGGACAACATGACAGGATTTATTACTCAAATTGCAGAGCAAACAAATCTTTTGGCACTTAATGCAGCAATTGAAGCTGCAAGAGCAGGAGATGTGGGAAGAGGGTTTGCAGTGGTGGCTGATGAGGTAAGAAGACTCGCAGAAAATTCTAAAAAAGGGGCAGAAGACATTTCAGAACTTGTGAGTTCATTAAAAAATTCATCAGACAAAACAACAGGCAGTATTGAAAAAGGAAACAGTATTGTTCAAGATGCTCATGAAGTAATTACAAATATACTTACATCAATTAAGAATATTTCAGTATCAATTTCAGAAGTCGTTTCACAAATGCAAGAAATTTCAGTGGCAACAGAAGAAGTTTCAAGTGGAACAGAAGAGGCTACTGCTGCAAGTGAAGAAGTTTTATCTGTAGCACAAACAAATCTAGAGAGTTTTGAAGATATTGTTAAAGCAAAAGACAAAGAAACAAAGAGTCTAAAAGATGCATATAAAGATGCAAGAACATTATCAGAAATCACAAATGTGTTAGATTCATCAACAATCATATCAACTACAGATGTTGATGGAATAAGTGATTATGTAAATCACTTTTTCTTAGATATTTCAAAGTTCCCCGAAGAGGAATTAAAAGGCGAGATGCATAGAATTTTCAAATCAGATTGGCATGATGAGAAATTATTCGATTTACTGTGGAAAACAATTTCAAGTGGAAAAATATTTCAGACATATCTTAGAAATAAAACAAAAGATGGCAAAAGATTCTGGACAAAAACAGTAGTCAGTCCAACATTTGATGAAAATAACAACGTCAAAGGATATGTGATAATTGGAACGCCAATTACAGAAATAATGGAAATGACAGGCATGGAAGAAGCATGTAGAGATATTGATGCAGGAAAAATAGTCAAGCCACAGATCAAGGAAATTGTTGAAAAACTAAAAAAAGGAAATATCAAATAAAAAAAGAGTCAAAGATTTATTTTAAAAATTCCAGACAACAGTTATTTTTTAAATTTAAAAATAATTTAAAGAGAATTTTACGTTAATCATGTATGCATAAAAAAACTGTCAAAATCAAAAATAAACTGGAATAACATATGATAGACAGAATATGAGATTGTTCACATTAAACAAACAAATAATTATCATGCATTATTTTAAAATCATTTCATGTCAACACAAACAGTGTTAAATGAGACAATACAAGTTGTTACATTTACCATTTCAGAAAAATCTTCAAAAAAGGGTAATTATGCAGTACCAATTGATCAAGTTAAAGAAATTAAAATTGTTGAAGCAATTACAAAAATACCTAAATCAAAACCATATGTTAGAGGAGTGATGAATTTAAGAGGAAAAATTATCCCAATTATTGATGTGAACAAAAAAATAGGATTATCAAATTCGAATACAACTGAAATTGAAAAACAAAGAATACTCGTTGCAGATGTAAACGATACTCTCACAGGACTCCTAGTTGATGAGGTGAACGAAGTATTAAGAATATCAACAAAAGATGTAGAGGAATCCCCACAAGGTGCATTTGAAGAGAATTACATCAAAGGAATAGCTAAAATGAATGAAAAATTAATTATTCTAGTAGATGTGTCCAAGTTCTTGAATGAAACCAAAGAACACATTAAAAATGACACATCAATGAATGCAAAATCTGTGGAAATAGAATCAGAAGATATAGTAGAGAACAATAATGATGAAATTATTCCAGAAATAGAAGCTATAATTAATCAAGACGCATAAAGATAAAAACTGCGTCATTTCATTATTAGACTATTTCCATTTTGGAATTGAAATCAGACGGTTTTAGCCGTTGTTTTTATCTTTAAAACAGGGTATGAAAAGATAATGTGCTCAAATTATATCAATTTAAACACTATGTGGGATAAAATTGATCTTGAATCAAGTAATAAAGAAAATGACATCATCGGATGGAAACAAGAATATATGAAAAACATAGTAGAAAATTTAATTGAATTAAAAATTAGAGCAAAAAAAGAAAACAATCCATCGCTATATGATCAATTACGAATCTCATTAATACGGGCTCATGAAGTTCAGAATGGGTTAAATCAGAATTAAGAGTAAATCATGTTTTAGTCTGTTCGACGCAGACATACACCACATTATTATGAATTTTTTAATTTAAAAAATATGGCTAATTTTGAATCAAAAGATATGAGATTTTTATCAAGGAGATGTTATGCATGTTAAAAGAAGAAACAATACCAATCAGCGTAGGCATTGTAAATGACTCAAATCTTATGCGAAAATACATATCAGATTTGATTAATGTGGATGAAATTGAAATTAAATGGACAGCAGTAAACGGTGAAGATGCATTAGCAAAAATATCCAAGAGAAAACCAGATGTAATTTTGTTAGATTTGGAAATGCCAACAATGGATGGAATGACTTTCATTGAAAATATGGAAAAAATGAAAATGATGATTCCAACAATAATAGTAAGCAGTTTTTCACAAGACGGATCGAAAGTAGTTCTTGATGCATTAGAGAACGGCGCAGTAGATTTTGTCACCATACCATTAAAAGACATAGATGACAAAAAGCTGCAAGAAGAATTATTAACAAAAATAAAAATTTCTGCAAAATCAGATCCAATACAATTGATTACAGAAAAAATTTATTCACTTAAGCCAAGTAAAAAAATTTTTACAAAATCAAATTCATCTGAACGATTAATAGTAATCGGCTCATCAACTGGAGGACCAGGAATGGTTCAAAAAGTGTTAAGCAAACTACCTGCAAATATTGCCGCTGGAATTTTGGTAGTACAACATATGCCAAAAGAATTTACAAAACAGTTTGCCAATAGATTATCAGAAAAAACAGGATTCATAGTAAGAGAAGCTAATGAAGGAGATGAAATCAGAGATCATGAAATCCTAGTAGCACCTGGAGACTATCATATGATTGTTCTTCCGAATAGAAGGATTCACTTAGATTCAAGTGAAAAGAGATTTGGAGTTAGACCATCAGTTAACATGACAATGGTTTCTGCAGCAGAAGTATACGGATCAAATGTGATAGGTGTAGTACTTACAGGGATGGGTCATGATGGAGGATTTGGTATGAAAACAATAAAAAAAAGAGGAGGTCACACCATTGTTCAAAATAAAGAAACATGTGTGATTTTTGGAATGCCAAAAGCTGTAATTGATCTTGATGCCGCTGATCACGTAGTAGGAATAAATGAAATACCAATAAAAATTTATGAGGAAATGCAAAATCTTGTCTGAGAATAATTATCGCGAGATGTATGTTTCCGAAGCATTAGAGCATATAGAAATAATGAACAAGACATTATTACAATTGGAAGAACAGCCAGAAAATAGATCATATTTAGATCAAATCTTTCGGTCAGCTCATACTATCAAAGGCATGGCATCTACAATGAATTATGACGATACAAGAGAATTATGCAAAAATATTGAAAACATATTTGACAATATTAGAAAAGGAACAGAAAAATTAACACATGATCTTACCAGTGCACTTTTTGTATGCATTGATCTTTTACAACAAATGATATCAGATGACAAATTAAAAGTGGATTTAGCACCTTATTTAAAAAAACTAGAATCACCAGAACAAGAAATTCAAAATATTCCCATACAAGAATCCGTCAAAGCAACAACATCACCTACAATAAGAGTAAAAATGTCGGATTTGGACTCTGTTGTAAATTTAGTTGGAGAATTATTGACATCAAAAATGCAATTACAGCAAACAATTGAAAATGAAAAACATGAAAATTTAAAACAAATAGTAACAGAAATTGATAGATTAATCACAGATTTACAATATCAGTCGATGCAAATTCGACTTGTCCCAATAGATCAGATTTTTGGTAGATTCAATAGAACAGTAAGAGACACATCTCAAAAATTATCAAAGAAAATCAATTTGAGCATGGATGGTTCTGGAATTGAATTGGATAGAAGTGTTTTAGATTCTATTACAGATCCATTATTACACATTCTAAGAAATTGCGCAGATCATGGCATTGAATCACCTGATGAACGAACAATTTGTGGAAAACCAGAAACAGGCAATATCACACTCACAGTTTCAAGAAAAGGAGAAAATGTTCTCATCATAATCAATGATGACGGAAGAGGAATTGATGTAGACAGAGTAAAAGAAAAAGCTATAGAAAGCGGAATCATCACTCAAGAAGAAGCAGAGAAAATATCGCATCAAGAAGCAGTTCAATTAATTGGAGCTCCAGGTTTGTCCACCGCAAAAGAAGTAACAGACATTTCAGGAAGAGGGGTAGGAATGGACGTAGTAATTTCACAAATTGAGTCAGTTGGAGGAACAGTCAAAATCAACAGTGAGAGAGGTAATGGAACCACTATTGAATTGTCTTTACCTTTGAGTCTTTCAATAATTAGAGGATTACTAGTAGTGATATCAGAGGAAAAATTTGCAATTCCACTTTCAAGTATTACAACTACACTCCAAATAAAACAGAATGAAATAACTTCATTGCATGGAACTGAAGTAATTAGACTTAGAGATAAAATAATTCCTTTGATAAAACTAAATGAATTATTTGATATGAAAATTAATGAATCAGATAAATCAAAACCACTGACAGTAGTAATAATTGAAAATGATGGAAAAAATTATGGGTTAGTGGTGGATAAATTTGAAAGAAATCAAGAAATTGTAATTAAAAAATTAGACAGAAATGAATCAACGAATTTGTTTTCAAATGCTACCATACTTCCAGATGGAAAAGTCGCTCTAGTAATAGATCCATCAACAATAATTCAATAGGAGTTAAAACATGAACTTGCAAAAAATTGAAATTAAAAAATTATCCTCAACATTCAATGATTATATTACAGAAAAAACATGTGAAGTTTTTTCCACATTATTGAAAGAACCGATACAACACAAATTAACCATCCTAGAAAATAACGTAAATGTAAGAAACATCTGTTTAACATCCAAACAAATAAAATTACATTCAGTTAGATTAAACGGTAAAGGAGATATCCACATAGAGTTACTATATACCTTAAGACTTGAAGATGCAATGAAAATTGCATCAAAATTACTAGGTTCCGAAGTTAATATGATTGATGAAATGGGCGAATCAGCATTGCAAGAAGTTGCCAATATTTTAACGGGGTCATTTTTTAATGCATTATCTAAAGATACAGGATTTAGAATAGATTTATCCACACCAACATTCAAAGAAGGAGAATTAGAGGAATTATTATCAGAACCTACAAACGATGTCAATAGCAACAGTGAAGATATTGTAATTGCAGATGTGTTACTAACAGGAAAAAATAGTAAAACGGAAATCCATATGATCATCATTCAACATCCTGAACATGCAAAAAAATTGATTTCCCATGACTCAAAAGATATTGAAGAAAACAAGTATTCAGACAAATCAAATACAAATTTGCTAGGTGGTCAAAATGACGCAATTGACGATTTGTTAAAAAACTTATAGGAATTTTGCATCATGATAATCAAGTATACGATTAGAAAAGAAAAAATGAAAAGTGGAATAATTTGACGGAGTCAGAAATTAACACGATTTTAGATAAAATAAGAATGGAAGTAAGGACAAAAACAGGAAAAAACATAGATGATTTCAAAGCTGCATTTTTAGAAAGAAGAATTCGTTACAGAATGGAAATTAATGGAATTGTGAATTTTGACGAATATTTAAAACTGCTATCTACAAATTTGGAGGAGGCAAATAATCTTTATTTAGCATTCTCAATTAATGTAACACAGTTTTTTAGAGATCCACATGTTTGGGAGAAACTGGAGAAGGAAATAATTCCAAATTTAATAAATAAATCAAAAGTTCATACTGTGTATGTATGGAGTTGCGGATGTGCAACAGGTGAAGAACCATACAGTGTTTCAATAACACTAAATGAAGCATTAAAATCAAGAGATGTTAAATATGAAATTTTTGCAAATGATATTAATTTAGATGCAATTAGCCGTGCAAAAAAAGGAATTTACAGAGATGCAAATTTAGCAAATATCAATACAGAAAGAAGGGTAAAGTATTTTCAAAAATTAGAATATGATCAATATCAAATCAAATCCAACATAAGTAATCAAATAAAATATGAAAATATAGACATGATGAGAATTGCAGAAAAGAAATTCCATATGATTTTTTGCAGAAATGTGTTGATCTACTATGATAAACAGAGATACATGGAAATTTTTAAAAAATTTGCAGACTCATTAACTGAGAATGGAATACTTATTCTTGGACAAAATGAATCTATGTTTGGTACGATTGGAAATAAGTTATTTTCAACTCTGTACCCAAAAGAAAGAATTTATCAAAAAAGAGAAGAATAAAAATATTTTGTTGAATTTAATAACTATGAAAAATGTATCATGATATTAGTTTGTACAACATAAACAAACTTATAGATATTAACAAAAAAAATAAGAAAAAACATGCAAATATTTTTTGAAAATGAAATCAAAGAAAATCCAATGAGAAGGAGTTTTTAAAATGGGAGACGGAGTGAAGGTTTTAATTGCAGACGATGCATCTTTTATGAGAACAGTTCTAAAAGATATTTTAAAATCCAATGGACTTGCAACTGAAATTGTAGAGGCGCCAGATGGGGTAGAAGCTGTAAGACAATACATACAGCATAAACCAGACTTGGTAACTATGGATGTCAACATGCCCAAAGCAGATGGAATTCAAGCCTTAAAGGGAATCATGAAAGTGAATCCAAATGCTCGAGTGATAATGGTCACATCAGTAGAACAAAAACACATAGTTCAAGACGCGATGAAATCAGGTGCAAGAGATTACATAATAAAACCATTTGACAAGGGAAATGTAGGATTAGTTTTGAATAAAGCATTAAGAGCAAAATAGACACAAACGCTGCATTATGGACATAAAAAGACAGTCATAATTTAAAAACCAATCATCAATTTATCTACCAAAATGGAAGGTATTTTCAAGGAAAAATTCCGTATATGATATAGTCTAATTTGTGCTAAATAGGCCATGTCATTGAATGCATATAGGTTATTCATCATATCATCAGCATTCTTTGGATTGGTCGCATTATCTGGAAACGCTTTTGCAATTCAAGATACAGTAAAAGTAGGAGATTTTCCCAGAGATATCGATTTTGATCCAAAATTGAATAATCTATATGTGCCAAATTATGAATCTGGAACAATATCGATTATTGATGCATCAACCATGATAATCAAAGACACAGTAATCATAAATGAAGGAAATTCCAACCCCACAAGAATTGCAATAGATTACAAACAACACTTGATTTATGTAACAGACAAAATTTCAGGAATACTTTCGGTAATTGATGGAATTAATGGAAAAGTGATAAAATCCATTAAAATTGGCGAATCATTATGGGACATTGCACTTAATGAAAATAATAAAAAACTGTACATTTCAGATTTAATAAAAAATGAAATCATAATTTTAGATACAGAAAATTTTGAAGTCATCAAATCAATATTCATCAATTCAAGTCCTTGGGCAATTACAATTAATCAGAACACAGACAAGACGTATGTTGCAAGTGGAACATCTGAAGCAATCCACATAATTGATGGAAATACTGATGAATTAATAAACGATATAAATCCAGGAGTTAAACCATGGGGGCTATCAATTAATGAAAAGACCAACGTTCTTTATATAACAAGTTGGGATTCAAATGCAATAACGGTACTAGATCTTCAAAATGAACAAGTAATCTTTGAAATTCCAATCACATCAGGAGCTTGGCAAATGAATACTAATCAAAACAATGGAATCACAACAATTTCAAATGAACATTCAAATGAATTGTATTTACTCGATGAAAATTCTAAAAAAATTCAAACAATTTCTGTATTTGACTCACCACAATCAATGATTATTTCTCCAACTGCAAATATCATCTACGTTGCAAATCCATTGTCAAATTCAATCTCTGCTGTATCATATGATTATGATCACTATACACTTACACCCATTATTGAAGAAGTCATCTCAAATAACAACTCAGTAAATGATGAATTAATTTTGGAAGTAATAGAGGGAATTTCCAACATCCCACAACGTGAAGATATTGATACAGACATGATTTCAGGATTGCTTAAAAATCTGGGAGTCACAGGTGAGTTTGATGGAAATGGAATTGCACGCATTTTGCTTGACGATTATAATAAAAAGAAAGAACTTCAACCAAAAACAGCTGTAATTCCCACATGGACGATGGACCTAGCAATGATGTTTAGCAATGATCTTGAGAATAAACCTCAGCCAAAAGAAATCAACTGTGATGAAGAGTTTTTCTTCCCCATTAACGATATTGACAAGGTTAACCCATATGAGATTTGGGTGAACATTCTTCCTATCTGTGCTCTATCTTAATCATCAGTATTTTTTTTGATGAATGAAAAAGAGGTTCCAAGAATCCCAATACCCATGACAACTGCAAGACAAATGGCAGAAATGTAAACCAAGGCAGGGATTGAAGATAGTAAATAACTCAATTCTGTTTGATATAGCGGACTAGTGGCAATACCAGCAAAAATCAAAGATATTGTAATCATACTACCAAAAACATTTGTTCCAAATAGATGAATCCAGGACAACAGAGTATTGAATTTTGTAAACCCATTATGCAAATTTGTTTCAATATGATTATAAAATATGCCAATTGTTGCCAATCCTGCAGTTAAACCAATTTGCAAAACAAATCCAAAAAAGAAAATTCCTAGATTATCAGTAAAGGCAAAATCAAACATGTTTTGAGTATTTCCACTAAACACAAAAAGTTGATTTAGAAACAGAGCTATTGTTAGCCCAGTAACAATCGCTCCTTGAACCATTGCAGATATGATGAATTTTTTACCAAATTTTCCAGGTTTTGATTCATCAGATATTTCGAGAAATGCTCGCTTCGAAATCTTTTTTTCCAGATTTGCATAATCGTTAAATTTTTCTAATAATTGTGCTTCTTCTCTAGAATCATTCTCAAATTCATCATAGTTACCAGAACTTGTAAATCGCATAGAATCAGTCAGAAGTATTTGGATAATATTATATAATGTGTGTTAAACGAACGAACTGTTTTGCATTAAAAATCAAATTTCAGTGTTTGATTTGAACAGACAAGACATGATTAACCAGAATTTATTGAAAAAATCATGGCAAAGAAAATTCTAGTTGCAGAAGATAATAAATTCACAGCTACACAATATGCAAAAATACTTGAAAGTGAAAATCACCAAGTCGAGATTGTAAAAGATGGAGAAGAATGTATTCAAAAATATGCAAAAAGCATTAATGCAGATTCAAAGAAGAGCACATTTGACGTATTGATTTTAGATCATTCAATGCCTCAAAGAAACGGAGCAGAGGTAGCAGGAGACATTTTATCCCTAAATCCAGAGCAAAAAATCATTCTAGCATCAGCATATGCATTATCAACGGAGAGAAACTTTTCAAAATTAAAAGACAAAGTTTTGTTTCTTCAAAAACCATTTCAGTTATCAAAGATTCTAGAATTGGTATAAATTTTATAATTTAAAATATGTTATTGCTAGTTATATTCAATATTTTTTTCCAAATTAGATGACTCAGAATCCTTCCATGTAAGATCAAATGAAATTATAGGCAATGATATCTCAAAAACAGGATGTCCATTTTTGTTATAGGCAGAAATTTTTCCTTTGTGGGCATCAACAATATTTTTGGAGATATACAGTCCAAGTCCAAATCCTGAAACCTTGTAATTACCTTTTGTCACAAATTTTTTGAAAATTTTTGGTAAAACATCATGTGGGATTTCAGGACCCGAATCAGTTATGAAAAGTTTTAGAGTTTTTTTGTCTTTTAATAAATTAGTTTGAATAGTAATAGTACCTGTTTCTGTAAATTTGATACAGTTATCCAAAATATTTCTCAAAACTTGTTTGATTCTAGTCCTGTCAAGATTCATGACCACATCAACATCAAGTCTAGTAATTATCGGTACCTTTCGGTCAGGATTAAAATGCTCAGAATCCAATACTTCAGAAATCAGTTCATTTATGCTATTTTTCTCCAAGTGTAATTCTAGTTCATCATTTTCAATTTTTGTCAGATCTAGCACATTATTTGCAATATTTTCCAGATTTAGCGCAATGTTAGATATTCCTTCCAAGGCCTCCTGATTAGAGATAATTCCTGTTTTAGCAAGTTCCACAAATCCAAAAATAGGTTGAATTGGACCTTTTAATTCATGAGATGCAATAGAGATGAACTCCTCTCTTTTTTTGTCTACTGTTTTTAATTGTTCATTTAATTTCTGAAGATTTTTTGTCTGCATTTTTATCTCAGATTTGAGATTAGAATTTGTCTGATTAAGGAAAAAAACAAGCATGGTAGTTACAACTCCTACCAAGATTATCATAGTCCATTGTAGAATCTGAAAATCAGCAATGATATGTTCAACGGATATTTTGGAATAAACGGGTATTATTTCAAGAGTTTGTTCTATATCCTCAAGTTTTTCAAATAATTCAAATTGCAGATGTTTTAGATTTTCGTATTCGAGTAAAAATAAACCAAAATCACCATCATAGAAATAAGATAGTGCATCTGATGCACTATTTTCATAATTTAAATGTAAATTATAATATGAATCAATATTATTTTCAAGTTCAAGAGATTTCTTATCTTCTAAAAGTTCAACGAATTGAGGATTATTAATGATCAAAGTATTAAAATCATAAATTTTGTTTTTAATTTCTGTATTATATATCCAAAAAGTTCCAACACCTGCCAAATTCTCTTCAGATTTTAAGCTTTCAAAGATAGTCATCTGTCGCTCATATTTTATTTTAATATCATCAAAATTTGAAATGTTTTGATTGTATTCTAAAATAAAATTATAATTTTGATTAATATCATCCATTGTTTTTATAGTATAAATTGATACTACACCTAACAGTAAAATTATCATTGATATACATATTCCAATTCTAAATTGGGAGTGACTAGAAATCTCTAACAACTTTCCATTATAATTTGAATTAACTTGAATTACTGGTTGTCTAAATTAAACAGACACTTTTGTTTGTTCAAAAATTTAAAACAATTCCTTTTGATGCAGAAAAAAAGAAAATTAACATGACAACTGCTGTAATTATAGATGATGATTTTGACACAGTAGAAGTATTCTCAGAATTTCTTTCATTGCAGAATATCGATGTCTTAGGAAAAGCATACAATGGTTTGGATGGAATAAAATTATTTGAAGAAAAAAAACCAGATATAGTTTTTTCAGATCTTTGGATGCCAGAATACGATGGATTTTATCTTTTAACAAATTTGAGGCAAAAATTTAAAGAGGCAAAAATCATCATGGTTACTGCAGATTTAACTCAAGAAACAGACAGAAAACTAAAAGAATGTAATGTTGATGCAGTAATTTTTAAACCATTTAAAATAAGTCAAATCATGGAGGCCGTTGAAAAAGTATCAAATAAATCCAAACCGGTGATTTCTACATAGATTATAAATAATACAGAGAAAACTAAAATTATGAATGTATTAATTGTTGAAGATGAAATTGACCTACTTGAAGAATATAAAATTTTTTTAGAATCAAATAACCACACTGTAACTTTAGAAATGAATGGGGAATCAGGATTAAAAACATACTTTGCAAATTTTGATCCAAATTCAGAATCAAGTCCATATGATGTTGTTATTTTAGATTATCAATTATCAGGCAAAAATGGGATGCAGGTTGCATCAGAAATATTAGCAAAATGCCCAAAACAAAGGATTTTGTTTGCATCAGCTTATGTTGAAGACACATTAAAAGAATCAATTAAAACTTTGAAACAAATAGTGGAGCTTTTACAAAAACCATTTGGATTGCAAAAATTACTGAATGTGATTGAAGATAAAACTACATACGAAGAATTAGAAAAATTAAATGTAGACATTAAAAGTTTAAAAGAACTAGAACCTACACATGCTCAAATTAGCACATATTTAGACATCATGAGAAAACTTCACGACAAATTAGAATAAATAATTGATTCTAGGATTCTGTCTAAATTAACCATACAACTTGCTTTAAAATTTAGACATCAGTATCATTCATGCAAGTGAATACACCTCAACAAGAGAAATTCTCAAAAGCAATTTTTCGAAAAATTTTAGTACCTTTTGATAATTCAAAAATGTCAGACAGAGCATTTTGGCATGCAATTAACTTAAATTTTAAGCATAAATCAGAAATAATCATTCTTTCAGTTTTTCATAGTGAACAATATTCAAGTTCATTTTTGAATTATAATACACATCAAACCATCATTGAACAAAAAAAACTTAACGAAGTAAAAATCAAACACAAAAAATTAAAAGAAATTTCAGAGGAGTGTGGAATTCCATGTCGAACATTTGTAGCAACTTCATCCTCAATTACTCAAACTGTGATGTCTTATGTTTATTCAACAAAAGCAGATCTAGTAATAATGGGCACCAGAGGAAATGGATCAGATAGAAAATTGATGTTAGGAAGTGTTTCACTTGAAATATCACAAAATGCACCAATTCCTGTATTGTTAGTAAAATAAAATTTTTATTAAAAATAAATTAAAAAATAATTAAACAGAATTAGAAAATACGTTTGTGTAAAAACGACACACATATGATAATAGTCCATTTTGTTGGCAAGTAGTTGTTTGTATAAGAATCTTGAAACAAAATCAGAAAATATAGATAATCTTTTTGGTGAATTTATAAAACCAGTCAGTCATAAGGATAAAATAAATTTTAATAAAATTTCAATTAATGAATTGATTAACCAGTCAGTTGAAAACGCAATTAATGATGTTGTTAGCAACACAATCAATACCAAGATAATCATAACAGAATCAGAAAATATCAGAGAGATTGCAGAAAAATGTAAAAAGTTTTTTCAAGATTCTGATTTTGGAACATTTGAATATATACAAAGAGCTGGAAGAAGTAATTTTAAAGTTGTTCATAAATCAGGAATTAATGGAACCAAATTTTTGAAGAAGTTTTTTGAAAAAATGTTCACAATTCATTTAAAAAATTATTCAATCCACACAATTTCAAATGAAAATTCTTTATGTGTGATTTTTAGATAGATTATGAATTTGATAACAATTGTTCTTTTATTGAAGGGATGTTTTCATTGACATGTATTGAATTAACTTCTTTCTTTTTAATTAAACCAATGTGTGTCACATCAGGGGCCAAAATACTATCAGTAAACCAATCTACAGAAATTTTTAATTTTTTTCCAAATGAGGGAATTTTTGATAGATAATACATCCTCCAAAGTAACCACGCAGAAAATCCACTAATATTTCTCCCCCCTATTGTTGCAATGCCCACTTTATTACCGATAATGGCCATTATTCCTAAACTATGAAAAGTGAATTTTTTTAAATTTTTACGATTATTAAATACAAGCATCAAATTTTCGGCCACTAATTTCCCTTCTCTAATTGCATGTTGTGCGGTTGACGGATAGAAAGTATCCGCAGATTCATCTTTAATCAGAGCACAATCACCTAACACAAAAACATTTTTTTTGTTTTTCATCCTTAATGATTGATCAACTATAATTCTTTTATTTGCATCATGTTCACAATTCAAATCTGAAATAACTTTGTCCATTTTTGTACCTCCAGTCCATATCAAAGTAGCACAAGATAATTTTCCACCATTACTCAACATGACATTTTCCTCATCTGCACCATCAGCTTTAGTATTTTTCATAATCGTTACTCCAGATTTTTCAAGAAAAATAGTAGCTTTTTCAGATAATTTTTCATTAATCTCAGGCAAAATACGGTCTTTAGAAGAGATTAAAATCATGTTTATATTTTTTGGATTAATGCTAGGGTATGATTTTGAGACAGATTTTTTAACAAATTGATTTATTTCACTTATAGTCTCCACACCAGCAAATCCTGCACCAACAACAACAAATGTCAACAATGTTCTTTGTAGCTCATAGTTTCCTGTTTGTGCAGCATGTTCCAGCATTACAATTATATGGTTTTTAATTGCAATTGCATCTTCAATACTCTTTATTGTAAAAGAATGTTTTTTGAGATCTTCATTATGAAAGAAATTAGTTTGTGCACCCAATGCCAATATCAGATAGTCATATTCTAATGTACGAACTTTGTGATCAAATGATCTTTCAATGGTAACAAGTTGATTATCTAAATCAACAGAGTCTATAGAAGCATGTAAATATTTTGCTTTTTTACAAAAATATCGTATAGGTATTGTAATATTACTTGCATGTAGTAATCCAGAAGCAACTTGAGGCAACATGGGAGTAAAAAGAAAAGAGTTCTTATCTGAAACAATAGTTATTTCTACAGATTCTTTTTGAAAATTTTTTTCTATTTCCTTTAACGCTGTAATACCACCAAAACCTCCACCTAAAATTAAAATTTTTTTTGTAGATGAAGAAATACTTTTGTGAAGTCCAATATAATGTGCATAGTATTTTGATTCCGAATCAAACACAAGATCACAGCAATTACAATTAATTTTAGACATAAAGAAATAGACGATTTCAGTTTAAAAACAACCTGTGTGTTTTATTAATACAAAAAATACAAACAGGATCTATTTTCCTACAAAAGAATTGACATGAATTAGGCACAAAATCAACAAGTATTACATGTAAGTACAGTTTGGTTAAAAACAACCCAATATTTACAATCAAACTTCCATAGTCAGTAGACGTATTGTCTAAATTAGAGTCAAGATAAATTTACGTTCCTGCCAGAAAGAGAGATTAATTGATAAAATTAAAACCATAATTTTTTGGACTTTGTGATAAATTCCGAAATAAAACAGTTAACATAAGTTATGACTGAATTATTATTGAATGCCAACCAGTGGAAAATCCTTCATACCCGCTTGATTTTGCATGACCGGCCAATAGTTTTGAATTATCTAAAGTAATAGTTTGAAAATTCTTTGGCTCATTAAGTAATAACAATAAATCTTGATCTGAAATCGTATTTTGGTGTTTGGTGTTCTCAGATAGTTTGTTTCCATTAGAATCCAATATAACTAAACTAGTAGAATCAACTTCGTTTCCATTAAGAGGTGTTTCTTTGAATATCACATCAATGAATTGATTCCAATTAAATACAACTCCAAGAATTCCTATAACATCATCAGAAATATTTCCATTTTTGTGTATCTTGCATGAAAATACAAGACCAGTTGATGTGCTATCCCCGTTTTGTGTTTTAATTATGTCAAATCCATATTCACTACCATTTTTAGTCTTTAATGCAGTTTGAAACCAAGAAGCATCATTCATGTTAGCAGTATCCACATTACTTGAAGAACCATTTGCAATGACAACTCCATTTGTATCACATACGATCAAATCTGAATATACTGTATAATACTTGAGAATTGTTTGAAGACGCATTGCTAGAAAATCTTTATTTTCAATTGTTTTTTGAGTTAATGCTTGAATTACACTTCCTTCAGTAGCCCACCAGCGAACATCTGCTGTTCGCTCATACAATGCCCTGTCTATCAAATCAATATTTGTAAAAGACAGGTTCACAAGTCTGTCACCTTTAATTTCTCTAGAATTGACAGATATCAACGAATTAAGATCTATGAGTTTTTTTTGGGTGTTCGAATCCATTTTCGATGTTATTTCAGCAGTGGTTCGCGAAAGATCGCCCATAAATCCGGCTATAACTCCAAACCCACGCCCAGCATCGCCCACACGGGCAGCTTCAATTGCAGCGTTTAGAGACAACACGTGTGTTTCATCATTAACATTGTTAATTTCTTTAATTGCCTGTTGTGTTTCTTCAGATAAATTTGATATCAAATCAAGTATTGAATCAAGAGACTCATCATTATTGTCGGTCAAATCCAGATCCTGACAAGATGCATCAATATCTTGAATTATTAACGAATGCCATTCTTTTGATCTATATCCTTCAAATCCAGGAGACAACGCATGGCAAATAATTTTTTTGACTCCATCTTTTTCAACGACACTGAATCCTTTTTCTTTTAGGAACAAATCATTTTTACCTTTGAAACTAATCGTCTGCTTAAGAATTCTTTCTTTTGTATCAGCAAGAACATTTCCCGCATCATCACAAAGTAACACACGTGTTTTTGATTTTTCCTCAGAAGATAAAGAAGTTTCGTTTACTATTCGTTGTGCAAATTCGGTCCATTTGAAAACAGCACCCAGAATACCAATAACTTTGTTATCAGGATTTCCTCCCTCATGTATCTTACAGGAATAAGTTACTGTATAATCATCATTCACAGATGGGGAATGATGGACAGTTTCAAATGCATGTTCTTTGCCACTATTAGTATTCATAGCTCCTTTGAACCAAGGTTTATCAGAAAAATTTCTTCCAGTAAAACCAAATTTGCTTTCTCCAGAAGCTTTACAGTTGCCTTCTACATCACATAAAATAAGATCATAGTAAACAGTATACGATTGTAAAATCACTCTAAGACGATTTTCTGCTTCTTGATATGCATCAATATTATTATCTACAAGAGATTTGACCAAGATATCGTCTGTGGCCCACCAGCGAACATCTGCAGCCCTTTCAAAAAGATTTCTGTCAATTAGTCGAATATTTGTCAAAGCAAGAGTTGCCAATCGGCTTCCACGAATGCTGACAGATTTACTTTCAATTGATTTAGATAAATTTTCAATCTCGCGTATAGTTTCTTTTTTCATTTTGTCTAGAACTTCATCTGTTTTTGTACTTAATTCATCAATTGAGTTCGATACGACCAAAAAATTTCTTCCAATATCACCAGTACGATTTGCTTCAATTTTGGCAGTTGTGGAAAGCATGTGCGCCCTACCATTGATTTCTTTGGTAGATTTTAACGCTCTATTGATTTCATGACCAATTTCAGAAGTTTGCTCGACTACCTGCTGGAAAAAATCCTTTTTGTTTTCATGCAATTCTATAACTTGTTGAGAATCACTCATTATGGAAAGAAATGCATAGATCAACATAATTTACTGGTAATTCAAAATGAACAAACAGTCGTTTTTTATTCATACTGGCATTGAGAAAATTTTCTTAACAATAAAACACGAATGTGATATTTTATAATAATTATAATTATTATGTGATTTAATTAAACAGACACTAGATAATATTTCTAAAAAATAATGAAGGTCATGAATGTCAAAGTGATTTCTGCAATGGTTTTAGTGACAACATTGCTTTTAGCTCAGACAGTGTCTATAGTTGATGCACATCATAATCCAGATAGCAGAAATGAGAATGCAAGGAAAGAGATTGAAGAAAAATCCAAGGATTATGACAAACAAGGAAACAAAAAAGAGGTCATTGAAGAAAGGAAGAAGGCGTTTTTAGCATACAAAACAGCATTTGCATCATGGAAAACTGCAAAAGACGATTATAAATCAGCTAAAAGATCAGGAGACCAAACTGTAATTGATGCAAAAAAAGTGATTTTAGATGCGGCTAAGATTGTCAAAGATGACGCATTTGCAGAATACAAAGAAGCATTAAAACAGAAAGCAAGGTAGAATAAACGAAGAATATTTTTTAGCACATGTCTTGTTCATGCATATTTTAAAGTAAATTTTCTTGTTATGAACAAAAATATCGAAATCTCCATAGTTTCAATTACCATGATTTGCCAAAAATACATCACCCATCCACCCATCATTTGATCAGTAACTGCCAATACTACTGAAAAAATTTCAAAATTTTGTATAGTAAGCAATGGCAATGCTGCAATGGCTCCTACCTGCTGTTCTGGGGAAACCTGAGAAGATATTTGATTAATTGCGTCAAAATTCAAGTCGGAATCAATCATGATTCCTTTGTTCCCAAATTCTGCTATCACCTGTTCTTTTAAGAGATGATATTCGGTATTTCCAGCATGTATGCTAAAAATAGTCAAAATTCCCAGAGACAGAAATAACCCGGTCTGAGAAAAAATAATCCACTTTTGTTTTCTGGTGTGATTTTTAGTGATTTGACGAAGAAACATCTGACCAAAATTCCCCAATTTTTCTTTCATAGATAAAAATAAAATCACACCAAAAACCACAGTGATAACACCAATGGAACCAATCCATTCATCATCAAAAATCACTTTAGAGAGAATTCTAAGTGGAACTAAAATTGCAACTAAAGAAAGTGTGACAATTAAAAATTCAAGAAAAGGATGAAGTAAATAATCCGGAGGATTTTTTTTAAATACTGCCATAAATTATGAAAACATAAAGACATCTAGAAGTCCAGCTAGTTCAAAAAAAACATGCAAGATCATTTATCAATTTTCAGGTTTTCAGACACAAAAAACAGTAATCAGCCACAACTAAAAAACAAAAAAATCATTTTTGTGTAATTTCAGAGTGTGGTTAATAATCACTATTTTTATCAATTTTCTAAAATATGATAAATACAATCAAGAATCAAACATAGATGGCAGATATTGTTTGTATTTATCAAACTCAGTTTTAGATTCCCATTCATCATCAATGGTTCCTGAATTTTTTATCAAAGTTATCTGCTCGTTGATTTTTTCATATTCTTTGACCATTGAATTCTTAAGAATTAAGATATCCTCATCTCCAATGTAAGAATCTATTGCAGTCATATATTTTTCATATTTAATTTTAAAATCTAGCAATTTTGAAAAAAATTCTGTAACATTAAGTTTTTCAGTAGAATATTCAAAACTGATTCTATTGTAATCGTCGCTTAATTTCATTCCATTTGTAAAGATCTTTTCACTTTCTGTAGGATCATGAATTTGCGTTTCTTTACGAATCTCCTCTTCAGTGATTTCTCTTAACTCATTTAAAATATGATCCTGATCAAGAGGTTCAACTGATGCCTGTTTAATGAAATCCTCACCAACCTTCAATATTGCATCTTGACCGGTAAGATCAAGTTCAGAATATTTTTTAGAATCTTGAGGACTGATCAAAATAAAAATAATTGGAATTGCAATAAGAGGCAACAAAATCAAAGATTTGTTCATGTTTTATCCAATATCATGCCAAGATTATAGATTATAAGAACAAGGTCACACAAGATAAAAAACAGGTGTTTATTAACCAATTAACAAAGTTAAGGAGCAACTTTGTTAAATTGAGTATACAAAAAAGAGACAGTGTTATTGAAATTTCAAGTTATTGAAGAAGAGAGTATCAATTTAATCAGGACATTGTAAAAATAATCTGAAATTTACGTAATGCGAGATTTAGATTTACCGGAATTAGAAAATAGAGAATAACGGCTAGATTTAAGAGAAGCCTTGGTAATTTTATGGCGAAGTCGAAGTTTGAATTTATCAAAATCTACTTTGCTGTTTGATGACGGAGGTACAATATAATCAACAGCCCCCAAAGCCAGAGCATCACTAACAATTTCAGAACCATCTATTGCATAATTACTAGTTATTATTGTGGGATAGATTCCAACATTTCCCAATCTTTCAAGGAATGTAAAGCCATCCATTTTAGGCATTTCAAGATCTAAAAGAATTACATCGGGTTTTTTATTTTCCAGAACACTCAAAGCGTAAGTTGCATCAGAATACGAACCAATTAATTGCCAGCCAAAGTAGGAATTCACAATATCTTCAAGAAATAATCGCATAGCCCTTGAATCATTGATTATCATGATTTTCATTTATAATGAAAATTGAAGTTTTCTCAAGGAATAGATAATCTTGTGTGATCAATTTCAACAAATAGTCACATCAGGAAGTCAGGTATATCAAAAACAATATCTCACATTCAACCAAATATTTCAAATTCATCAGGTTTTTTGAAGGTGAAAATAAAACATTGAACGTGCAGTAATAACATTAGATTAAATCAAGATATTTTGCAATTATAAAATTTTGAATCACCAGTCGTCTAATACATCAGAATCATCATCAGAATCAAGTCTTCTTGAAGGTCTAACTGGAATGTAAATTCTCATAGTAATGAAATATTTTTAATGCATTTAGAATTTTGTCTGTAATGAATAACATACAGTTCCAGACCAGATACAAATTCAAAAAAAATATGTGGTTAGGGATCAAGGGAAACTTTTTGATAGATTTTCATACCCAAATCAACAGTTTTGAAAAATTTCTTCATTGAAAGAGGCACATCTTCAGCCATGCCCAATACGAGAAATCCACTGTCATTTAGCGTCTTGTGAAATTTTTTAAAGAGAAGTTCTTTAGCATCATCAGCGTAATAAATTAGCATATTTCTACATAGAATTACATCAACATGATTAATGTTAAAGGATGCAACATCGCCTACTTGGAAAGTAATAGTTTTTTTTAAATCATCACTAAATTTGTACAAGTCATCATCGATTTTTTCTAAAAATTTAGACAAAAATGAATTTGGGATATTCTTTAATTTCTCAAATTCATATTGGCCTGTTTTTGCAATACCTATAGACGTTGGATTTATGTCATTTGCAACAATCTTGAATTTTTTTTCATTTGTTTGAAGCATATCAGAAAACATCATTGCCAAGCTATAAGGCTCATTTCCAATTGCACATCCAGCACTCCATATTGAAATGGGATGATCAGAAGAAGACAATGAAATGATTTCAGGGATAATTTTCTGTTTGAATACATCCCACACAGTTTGATTCCTAAAAAACTGCGTTACATTAATTGACAAAGTAGAATTAAGTTCAAAAGATTCAAGAAAATCTTCATCTAGGAATGAAATGTATTCTGCATAGGATTTTATTCCTATCATGTTCATTCTATTTTGAACCCTGCGTTCTAAAAAACTAGAGGCATAGTGATCTATGTTTACATCGATTTTTTTTCTTACTATCTTTTTAATATCAATTATTTGACATTCTAAAATTGTAGTCATATCTAGAGAATGGATTTTTTGGTTCTTGATAAAATAATTCTAAACGGCGTTAAATTATTTTGAAAGATAGTACCAGTTTGTGATTCAATAGCATTCTTTACACGTGAAGAACTTAATCTTGTTACATCTATTTTATATGAAACAAGCAGATCACTGTAATTCACATCAAAATTATTGCTTACAAAAAATTTTTGCATAATTAGTAACAAAATAACTTGGATATAGATTACTTAATGTTCAATTCACACACACAATTTGTCGCCATTACAACGACCCAAATTAAATTAGGTTTGTTGTGAAAATTACTCCGTTTACATAGACGTATAAAAAACTACAAAACATGTTTGTTTTGGAGATTTATGTAAAACACAAAACAAAAGAGATTAAGACCAAAAACGGTTAGTTGCTTGGTGACATCTCAATTGTATGTAAATGATGAGAGTTCATTTTCATAAAAGAATGATTTGTTCAACAACATTAACAAAAATCAGAGTTCAATTAGAGCGATCATATGAAATTTTCAATGAATTTTTAAAAATATTGCAAATATTTGAAAAATTTCAAAAATACATAGTTTAGAGAGAAATTAAACATCACAAAAGGTCAGATTCAGAACGATTTGAGAAATAAACAGAGAGATTAGATTTATTTAGCATGTAGCATGCCAGGGATTATTATGGCAGGTATAGACAAAGCCGCAATTGCATTTTCAATTGCAATAGTAGCTATAGGCGTAGGAGTTGCATTCTCTTTGGGTGCAGCTCAAGATGCTGTCCCCATAGTCTCCGCTCCAAGTATGTCAACTAAAACAATTGAGCCCAAAACACAAGCAGATCCATTCGCAGATTTGGCTGAAAAGGTGAAGCAAGAAGCTCCAAAAGTTGAAGAAAAGAAGATGGAGAAACCAATGGAAAAATCTGTAGAAATGGAAGAAAAAGTCGAGATGGAAGAAATTCCAAAAGACGAAACTACAATGGAAAAACCAGCAGGACCAACAACACATACAGTGAATATTCCAGTGGGCACGTCAGTTCCAGGATGTGAAGAATCCAACACATGTTTCACACCAGCAAATATCACAATAAATGCAGGTGATACTGTAAATTGGGTCAACACAGATTCAGCAGCACATACAGTAACTGGTGGTAGTCCAGCAGATGGTCCGTCTGGCGTATTTGATAGCAGTCTAATCATGGCAGGTGCAGAATTTGCATTTACGTTTAATGATTCAGGCAACTATGATTACTTCTGTATGGTTCATCCTTGGATGGTAGGCAGTGTATCAGTGAACTAACCAAAAAACCCTTTTTTCTTATTTTATCTTATTTTTTCTTATTGTCCTATTGTATGCTACCCCAAATCGATGGGTTTCATCTCTTGCATATTGCAATATTTTCAAAGAGGGTTTTGCTTTGGAAATTGTTATAGGATGTTTTGTTTTTGGAACATAAACTTCTTCATTTTCTTTTGCCAATGATATACACGGGATATTCAATCCCAATGATTCAAGGGACTTTATAGCTGCGTTAAGTTGTCCTTTCCCCCCATCAATGACTATCAAATCTGGAAGTTCAGAATTTTCTTCCAATAATCTATAGTATCTTCTTTTAATAATCTCAGCAATCATTGCAAAATCATCTCTACCACGTACCGTTTTAATTTTGAATTTTCTGTATCCAGATTTATTGGGCATCCCATCTACAAATCTAGACATAGAACCTACTGCAAAATCCACACCATGATTAGAAATGTCAAAGCATTCAATGATCTTAGGAATTGATGGCAAATGCAATATTTCTTTTAATTCAACTAGTCCGGGATCTCCGCCCTTTGTGTGAATTAATTGAATGTTTTTTAAAATCAGATTTATGACATCTTTTCTTTTTCCTTTAGAAGGAACTAGAATTTGTACAGCAAATCCTGCTTGCTCTGAAAGTAATGATTCCAACAATTCTTTTTTTTCTGGAATCTCACTTACTAGAATGAATTTGGGAATTTTATGTGTGGAATAGTATTGAAAAAGGAAATTTGAAAAAGAATTATCAGCAACCAAGTCAAAAAAGAATTTGTCACTATCTCGAATCACACCGTTAATCATTCGAAAATTCATCACAGTCGCAGACTGTCCCATTATGCCAATTCCAAAATACTCCTCATCGGATTTATCAATGTATTCCATTTTTTGGTTAGTCTGAAGACTGCCCAGTCTAACCAAAGTATCGCGAATATCTTTTGCACGCTCAAATTGCTGTAGTTGAGCAGCTTGGTACATCTCTTCTTCTAGTTTTTTTGTAAAAATTTTTGTTTGGTTTTTTCCCTTTAGGACATCTTCCAAAGCAGAAATATGTTTTGGATATCTTTCTTGTGCATCTTTAAATTCACAAGGACCTTCGCAATTTCCTAAATGATATTCCAAACACACTTTTTTTGGAAGTGTTTTACAAATTCTAATTTGGAATGCTTTACGTAAAGTTCCAATTGTGAGCAATTTGGAACTGCCTTGAGTAAAGGGTCCAAAAGTCATTCCTTTGCCTAAAAATTTTCCATCTCTAGTTCTTCGTGCAACAAGCAATCGAGGATATTTCTCATCAGATATTCTAAGATAAGTATATCTTTGTTGGTCTTTCAATTCAATGTTGAATCTTGGACGATATTTTTTGATCATGTTTGATTCTAGTAAAAAGGCCTCACTTTCGTTATCTGTTAGAACAAATTCAATTTCAGAAATTTTTTCCACTAGTTTTTGTGTCTTGTAGTTTTGATTTTTTGAAAAATATGATTTGACTCTATTTTTCAAGTTCTTTGCTTTACCAATATAGAGTATTTTTCCATTCGAATCTTTCATCAAGTAGATTCCAGGATCCACGGGGATAGAGATTTTTGAAATGTCAAAAGTCATTTTTTAATAGTTTTTTCAGAAACTTTCCAGTATAACTTCCAGGTGCCTTTGCCAAATCATGAGGGGTACCACTAGCAACAATTTTCCCTCCTTCATCACCTCCTTCAGGTCCAAGATCAATCACCCAATCAGAATTTTTGATCACATCCATATTATGCTCAATGACAACCACAGTATTTCCTAAATTTACCAATCGATTAAGGACATCAAGTAGTTTTTGAACGTCAGCAAAATGCAATCCGGTTGTTGGTTCATCCAGAATATAGAGAGTTTTCCCAGTACCTCTCTTTGAGAGTTCAGACGCAAGTTTTACCCTTTGAGCTTCTCCGCCAGAAAGTGTTGTAGATGATTGGCCTAGTTTGACATAACCTAGCCCAACATCATAAACTGTTTGTAGTTTTCGTTTAATTGATGGGATATTCTCAAAGAAATTTAATGCCTCATAGACAGTCATGTCTAAAATATCGGAGATGTTTTTACCCTTGTACAGCACAGATAATGTTTCGGTGTTGTATCTCTTTCCTTTACACTCATCGCATTTTACATAAACGTCAGACAAAAATTGCATTTCAATTTGTTTAACGCCATCTCCATCACATGCAAAACATCGTCCATCGGCCACATTAAATGAAAATTGTCCAGGAGCATAGCCGCGTTCTTTTGATAATTCAGTATTTGCATATAGTTCTCTAATAGGAGTAAATGCACCAATGTATGTTGCAGGATTTGAACGTGGCGTTCTACCAATTGGCGATTGATCAATTGCAATAACTTTATCAATATTCTCTAAACCAACAATCTCTTTGTGATTGCCAGGCCTGACATTTGTTTTGTAAAAATGACTCTCCAGTGTTTTAAGCAGTACGTCATTAATCAAAGTCGATTTTCCAGAACCTGAAACACCAGTAACGGATACAAAAAACCCCAAAGGGATTTCAACATCAATATCTTTGAGATTGTTTTCTGATGCTTTTCTAATAATTAATGAACCAGAGCGATTACGAATTTTATTTTTCAACGCAATCAGAGAATTATCCTTCAAATATGCACCAGTGACAGAGTTGCTGCCATTTAGAATTTTATCAACTGTTCCTTCAAAAACCACGTTTCCGCCATGAACTCCTGCGCCAGGTCCCAAATCCACAATCCAGTCTGAATTTCGTATTACTTCTTCGTCATGCTCCACAACTATGACTGAATTTCCAAGATTTCGTAGCTTGTTTAGCGTTTTAATTAGTCTAGCATTATCACGTTGATGTAGTCCAATTGTTGGTTCGTCAAGCACATACAAAACACCAGTCAGGTTAGAGCCTATCTGTGTTGCCAATCTAATTCTTTGAGATTCACCCCCAGATAATGTTGAGCTTAATCTGTTTAATGATAAATAATTCAATCCCACATTCATCAAAAATTCCAGACGTTCTTTGATCTCTTTGAGAACATCTTTTGCAATGTATTGTTCGTTTTCAGTTAATTTTAGAGTAGAAAAAAAATCATAACAATGATCAATGGACATATCGCAAACATCCATTATTCCTTTTTCATTAATTTTGACTGCAAGTGATTCAGGTTTTAATTTTTTACCATCACATGAATTGCATGGAGTGTCACGCATGAATTGCTTTAACCACTCTCTTTTTGATTCAGAGTCAGTCTCCATAAAAACCCGCTGAAGATTTACAAGTACACCTTCAAATGCATCGGTATATTGCCAAGAAGAATCGCCAGATTTGGAGCGATATTTAAAATCAATTAAATCAGATGTGCCATGTAAAATAATATCAAAATGTTTTGGTTTAATTTTTTCCAAGGGAGTCATCAAATCAAAACCAAATTTCATTCCAACCGCTCTTAATGCTTGTCTTCTAAAGGAAGAGAATCTTCCACTCCAAGGAACGATTGCTCCATCCAAAATTGATTTTGTTTTATCAGGAATTACTAAATCAGCATCAAACTCCATCTTTACACCCAATCCATTACATGTTTTACACATTCCAAACGGGGAATTAAATGAAAACGAGCGTGGTTCTAATTCGCCTACTGTTAATCCACAATATGGACATGCATTATTTTGCGAGAAGATTTTTTCATCCTTGTCAGTTGCAATCATCACATCTCCTTTTGATGCTTTAATGGCAGTTTGAATTGCCTCAAAGAGTCGGGAGCGTTCAGATTTTTCACTAGTTATTCTATCAACAATAATTTCAATATTGTGCCATTTTTGCCGGTCAAGTGGAGGAATTTCATCATCCAGGCTCAAAATTTCTCCATTTATGCGTACTCTAGAATACCCGTCTTTTTTGATTTGTTCAAATAATTTTTCATATGTTCCTTTTTTTCTTTGAATGATAGGGGCTAAAATCAAGATCTTTTTCCCAGAAAAGTCTTTTAGGACAGAATCACATATTCGCTCGACTGATTGTGTTGACACCTTTCTTCCACAATTTGTGCAATACGGGATACCAATTCTTGCATAAAGTAATCGCATATAATCATAAATTTCAGTAGTTGTACCCACAGTAGAACGAGGATTTTTGCTGGTGGTTTTTTGTTGAATAGAAATTGCAGGAGATAATCCTTCAATGGAATCAACATCGGGTTTATCCATCATTTCTAAAAATTGACGAGCGTATGCTGAGAGAGATTCAACATACCGTCTTTGACCCTCAGCATAAATTGTATCAAAAGCCAATGTGGATTTTCCAGATCCGGATAATCCGCTAATTACAACTAGTTTGTTTTTTGGGATATCAATATCTAGATTTTTTAGATTATGATGTCGTGCTCCTCGAATTTTTAGTTTAGTTTCTACCATCTTTAAATCTAATCTCCTTTTCTAGTCTTTTTATCCTATCCCTACATTCAATTGCTCGCTCAAAGTCTAATTCTTCAGAATATTTTTTCATTTGAGCATCTAAATCAATAATGTCATTGTTTAAATCATGAGTGGATTTTAATTTTGATTCATCCAATGTGGTTTCTTGTTCGGGCACTGATTTTATGATGGTTTTAGGAGTAATGTTGTGTTGTAGATTATATTTAATTTGTTTTTCTCTACGACGTTTAGTTTCATTCATGGCATTTTTCATAGATTGCGTAGTGTTATCCGCATACATTATGACGGTTCCATTTTCATTTCTGGCTGCACGTCCGCATGTTTGAATCAAGCTAGTAAAATTTCTTAGAAAGCCTTCTTTATCAGCATCTAAAATTGCAACTAGGGAGACTTCGGGTATGTCCAATCCTTCTCGTAGTAAATTGATTCCAACGAGAACGTCAAATTCGCCTAGACGTAATTGTCTGATCAATTCAGTTCTTTGTAATCCTTCAATTTCGGAATGCATGTATCGTACCCTGACTTGTTTTTTGGACAGATATTCTGCTAAATCTTCAGCCATTCTTTTGGTCAGAGTAGTAACCAAAACACGCTCAGATTTAGCAGCTCTTTTATTGATTTCATTAATTAAATCATCCATTTGACCTAGGGTTGGCCTAATCTCAACTAAAGGATCAAGTAGACCAGTAGGTCTCACTAGTTGTTCTGCTATTTTTGTGGAGATTTTTTTTTCATATTCTGATGGAGTTGCAGATACAAATATCGTATTTTTAATGTATTTCTCAAATTCTTCAAATTTTAATGGCCTGTTATCATATGCACTCGGCAATCTAAATCCATATGTTACGAGTTCTTTTTTTCTAGAGTGATCTCCCTTGTACATACCATGAAGTTGTGGCAATGTGACATGGGATTCATCAATTACTAAAAGATAGTCATCTCCAAAAAAATCCATCAAGCAAAAAGCTTTTTCGCCAGCAGATCTACCATCAAAATGCCTAGAGTAATTTTCAATACCAGAACAATATCCCAACTCTTCAATCATTTCCAAATCATATTTTGTTCGCATTTCAAGTCTTTGTTTTTCTAGTTCATTTAATTCAGGCAGACGCTTTTGTAATTCTTGTTTAATTGATTTAACAGCTTTTTCTCTAACGTCTTTGGCAATAAGGTAATGTTTTGCAGGAAAAATTTTCATTTGAGATACGAGTTTTTTTTCTTTTAATGACACATGATCAAGAAGAGTGATTTTTTCTATTTCATCACCAAACAAGGAAATTCTCACTATATCTTCAGAGTATGCAGGCGTGACATCAATAGTGTCACCTTTTACTCTGAAATTTCCAGGTGCAACTTCAACATCATTTCTTTCATACCGTGCATCAACAAATTTTCTAATTAGATCAGTTCTTCTTATTTCATCACCAGGTTTTAACGTAATTGCCAAATCTTCCCAATCTTTTGGATTTCCAAGAGAGTAAATGCAAGAAACAGTAGAGACGATAATCGTGGGTTCGCCTGAGAGTAGCATTGCAGTAGACTCTAGTCTTAATTTTTCAATCTTTTCATTTATCTGGGTATCCTTTTCAATGTAGGTATCAGTTTGAGGAAGATAGCTTTCTGGCTGATAGTAGTCATAGTATGACACAAAATAACCAACATTGTTTTTTGGAAAGAATTGCTTTAGTTCTGCATAAAGTTGAGCTGCCAGAGTTTTGTTGTGAGAAATTACCAAAGTGTTTTTGCCAGTTCTAGCAATAACATTAGCGATGGAGAAGGTTTTACCGCTTCCTGTAACTCCAAGTAAAGTTTGAATTGTTTTCTTTTTTACGCCTTTGACTAATTCATCAATTGCTTGGGGTTGATCTCCAGTTGGGGAATAATCAGAGATTAATTCAAATCTAGAGGTCTGTTCCAATATCTACAATTCTTGAAAACTGAACTTATAGCTAGCGTTTGTTAATTAAAAACTAAAGGTAAAAAACAAATCAAACTTTAAGCACAATCATTTACTAATCCAGAACATGAGAAAATATCATGTTTTTCAAATAACCATAAATCATATTTTGTGCATGTTTATTGTAAACAAACTGAGAAAAAACATGTGAAATGAATTATCTTACCAAACAGGTTCATCAATCATTCTTAAACCATCAGATGTCTCTTCAAAACCCATGATTTTTAGAGTCTTTTTAGATGTCGGAGAATTTTTTTTCAAAATATTTTTTGCAAGTTCCATTCTATCTTTTGGATTCAAATGTTGCCCAATCTTATATTTGCCATGAATTGTTTGAGGGACAACTTTGATAATGCTTACAGCATCTAAGACCCTCATATCAGATTCAATTGGATCATACTGTCCTTCAGGCTGATATTTTTTCATCAGTCCATTGAGTGCAAGCGTTTTTTCTTCTCTGTCAGAAACAAAAACTCCCATTCCCTTAATTACAACACTAATGTACAAAGTGTCTGCAAGAGATGCATTATGAGGATCCTCAAAATAAGACGGCAGAAACTCTAGCTCCCTGTCTGCCTCAAAACCAACTTTGTTATTCCTAGATATATTTTCCAATTTTTCTCCTTTTACATGTGAATGCATGTAAATCGCGTCATTAAGAAAAACAAAATTCATTGGAATAATTTGAGGAAACCCATTTTCATCTATGCTGGATAGACGTCCTACATGCTCCTCATTTAGAAATTCTTTTACCTTGTCATATGATCTTATTTGAAGAATTCCAACAAATTGCACAAATTAATAAAAATAAATAATATTATAAATCCAGATCATGAAAAATGCCTAAAATATGAGGCAAAATAAAAGTCAATATGGATGATCCATATCTTGATGAACTAAAAAATGACTTTAGAGATTATTCCAATCAACTAAAAAAATTAAAAAAGAAATTATTGAAAACAAATTCAATAGAATCGCAATCAAAAATCATTCAGCAGATTGATTCAATAGCTAACAAAATGGAGAAGAATCAAAAACAATCAGTAAAGGTAATAAAATCCAGATTAAAACAAACGAAGAAAAAATCCAATAAATGACTTTATCATGAATAGTTTTCATTAAGGTAAATTGCTAAATTTAGGAGTTTAAAAGAAAAGATGTGAATGAAATCAACGAGGAACAAGAAAATGCCACTCAGAAAGTATTAGAACTATTAGAGGAGTGGGGATCCGAATCTAGATTCATTTGGTTCCGAGAAATCCACAGAATTACAGAAATTGACAAAGGTCTACTTCGAAATATACTCAATGAATTAAAAAAATCAAAAGAGGTCAAAGATATGCATGGGACAAACAATAGGATATTTTTTTGTCTAAAAAAATATTATGTCAAATGCAGAGATGTTGAATTCAGATTCAAAGGGAAAGAGATCATGTTAAGAGACGGAAGTAAGACAAAAATCATTCAAGGCTCAACAAATGCAACTGAGCGTACTAGAAAAAGATTAGAAAAGCAGAAAAACAAACGGAGAGCAAAGGCATTTACAAAAGCAAAAAACAAACGGCCACACAAATCATAGAGAATCTTCGGCTTGCCTTCGTGAAAAATTAGATTCAGCACGCTTGAGTCGTGCAGATTGGGCAACATCTTCAGTCATATCATAAAGATTGTGGAGTCCCATGTGGGGGGTCAATTCGTCTTCCAGTTCATCACCCAAATCAAATTCAAGATTTGCCAAAATGTCTACATTTTCATCTAAAACATCAAGATATTTTTTTAGTGATTCAGGTAGTTCGTCATCCATCATACATCATAAAAACAAGTAGAGTAAATGATTTTCTGTATGTTATAGAACAGATGTCTTATTGTTTGGCTTTTTCTCTAAGTGCAGGCATAACATGACTTGCAAATTTATCTATAGAACCAAAGTAGTTCTTACCCCAGAATCTTATAACAAAGTGATTAACACCTGCCTCCATAAATCGCTCAAATGTGGGAATGATATCTTCAGGGGTTCCAACTGCAGTGGAAGAACGTGCAACTTTGTCAGGAATTTTTGTAGCTGCCTCCCTCATCTTTACAATCCAACTTTGATCAGACATGGAATATTCTGTAAAGTATTTAACAAAATCAAATCCTTCAATTTCTTTTAATCCATGCACTCGCAATACTTCGGGTTTGAATAAACTAACTTTTACAGCTTCTTTCATTTTAGCCCAAGATTCTTCTGCATCCTCAGAAAAGTACACATCAATATCTAAAGCCATTTGGAAGTTGTCTTTTTCTTCTTGAGTGCGATTGTGCTTATCCATGGATGATTCGATTTGTTTTTTGTGATCCTCAAAGAGTTCAGGAGTATAACCAATTGGAAGCCACCCATCTCCGAGTTTTCCTGTTAATTCTAAAGTTCTCTTGCCACCTGATGCCATATAAGTTGGAGGACGTGGTTTTCTAATTGGCGGGGCTTGTAAGCATGCACCTTCTAGTTGGTAATATTTTCCAGTGTAATCAACAATATTGTCGGGAGTGGAATTGTATAATGTATGAATAACCTCAATTTGCTCTTCCCATTTTGAAACTGGTTTTTCAAACGGAATGCAGAATTCTTTTAGATTTTGTGCCTCACCTGCGCCGATTCCAAGTATCGCTCGGCCTTTTGAAACTCTATCAAGAGTAATTGCAGCTAATGCAATATTTGATGGGTGTCTTCTAATTGCATCTGTAACACAAGTTCCCAATTCTACATTATTTGTTACTGCAGCTATCGCAGAAAGCATGACCCATGGATCGAGTACTGTAGCGTTTTTCCATTGTGGAACATTTGTATGATCCATGTAGAAAATCGAATCATATCCAGTTTTATCAGCCAGCATACAAGCCGTTAAAATTTGGTCCTCAGTATATCCGGCTCGTGCTACATTTAATCCGTTTTGAATGCCAAATTTGAGTTTCTTTGAAGCCAAGTATAATTACCTTAGAGTATTAGCATAAAAAGTTTCATCAAGCTGCCAATTTCGCAGTTAATCAATAAAATAGAAAAAAGGTAAAAAATTTTGAATTTTTTACAAATTACCTGATTTGATGTCTTCAAGACATTTCATGACGTCTTCTTTAGATATTGGAATTGGGTTTGGATCTAAATGTCCTCTATCAGTCATTACGACATCTGCAGCTTCGGAAACATCAGCTTTGAGTTCTAATTTATCAAAACCAAGTTTTTCCATAGCTTCTTTGAATCGATCATAAAATATTGACTTGTTATGCTTGTGAGCAACTGTAGTACAAGAAGATAAGGAATAACCATGAGGCACTCCTTCATTTGAGAATACATAGGACAAAGCATGTCCAAGTGTCGTAGAGCAATTACCAAATCCCATCCCAGACAACATTGAGCCGTATGGGTAGTTTTCAGGTTTGTCATTCATTATTGCATCATAAAGAATCTCAAATGCTTGGTTACAGAGAGTTCTAGTCAAGTCATTACCGAGTTTGCTATCATAGCCTTCAGTAGCTTGAGCACATGCATCACAGACAGAATTTTTGATGACCTGTTCCGGAGTACCATCCATAAAATATGAATCGACTACAGCCATGTCAGCTAAAAATCTATCTTCACGTAACAGTTTCTTTTTCCCATCAAATTTCAGAACACAATAAGTTGTCATTTCAGCTCCAGTTCCAAAAGTAGTTGGAATTAAGATTTTTTCTTTTTTCATCTCAGGTGCAGCATATTTTACTACATCCATTGAACTTCCACCACCGAGACCGATTAAGACAGATGGATTTTTGTCTTTGAATTGTGAAATCACAGTATTGACATCTTCAATTGATGGTTCAGGTTTCACTTGATCATACAACATATAATCCTGAATTCCCATTTTTGCTAACCATTTGTCAGAAAGTTCTGGCGGAACGGTTGTCACAACCAGGGCATTTTTCGGATACTCTGTTTCACCAAGTGCGTTTTCTCCAAAGTTGATAACTTTTGGAATGCGTACTGTGTGCATAAATCAAAGGCATCATTGATTATTATTATATCTTGCATTATTGAGAATTAGTGTGATTATACAAAATTTCAGAGAATTGGCAACCACTGAGAAGAAAAAAGATTGCCTAGAAATTTTAGAGGCAGGTCTTCGAGCAGCAGATCCTAAAAATATCATTACAAAATATGTTACGCCCAATGAAATTAAGATCAAAGGCAAAGTGATCAATATTGAGAAATATTCAAACATCTATTCGGTAGCATTTGGGAAAGCTGGAGATTCTATGACAAGGGCATTGAATGCAATAATGCCCATTAAAAGCGGGATAATAGTAATTCCCAAAGGTTCCAAAGCCAAGATTAAAGGAAAAAAATTTCAAATTTTCAATTCCAGACATCCACAACCTGACAAAACAAGCGTAAAAGCAGCAAAAGAAGTTATGAAATTCGTCCAAAATAAACGAAGTGACGAATTGATAATTTTTCTTGTATCCGGAGGGGGTTCTTCTCTTCTTGCAATGCCAGATGAAATTACATTGGATGATAAAATTCACGTTACAAATTTGCTGTTGAAAGCAGGGGTAACAATTCAAGAGTTCAATTGTATTAGAAAACATCTCTCAAAAATTAAAGGAGGGAAGTTAATTGAAAACATGAAATGTCACGGGATTAGCTTGGTGATGTCGGATGTTGAAGGTGATGATCTTTCGTCGATTGCATCAGGTACAACATACATGGATGATACAACTTATGAAGATGCATTAGAAATTATTGATAAATATAAAATCAGATGGAAAATTCCAACGGAGGTCTTGCAGATTTTAGAAAAGAGATTAAATGAAAAAAGGTGTGAAACTCCAAAAAAAGCACAGATTGAAAATTACATCATTGCAAACAATAATGATTGCCTGCAAGCAATGCAAAAGAAAGCTGATGAGATAGGATACAAAGTTTCAATAATGCAGATTTTTGGAGACATTAAAGAAGTAGTGCCAAAAATACTTGAAAATATTTCAGATGAACAAAATACTTGTTTGATTTTTGGAGGCGAACCTACTGTAAAAGTTCTGGGAAAGGGAATGGGCGGAAGAAATCAAGAATTAGTTTTAAGACTATTAAAAAATACTCAAAAAGCAAAAAAAATCGTCATAGCATCTATGGGAACAGATGGAATAGACGGAAATTCAATTTTTGCAGGAGCAATCACAGAGAACATCAAAGTTGATTTGGATGTGATGAAAGAATTTCTCAAAAACAGTGATTCAGGAAGATTCTTCCAAAAACAGAAAGGAAACATCATCACAAACTTTACACATACAAATCTAATGGACATAGGCATGATTTTAAGATAAATTAAATGTGTGAAATTTCATTTATGACAATCGCAATTACAACTAGTTGGTACACATCTATGAACAATGCAATTTTTGCAGCCTTTGCTTCTACCGCTTTTTACACGCAGCCATTCTTTATCCAATTATTTCACTTGAGAGGTGTGATTTTCATATCAAAATAAACATATTGTAAAAGAGATAATCTTAATGTGATTTTTCATAATACTCCACAGGATGAGAGAATTGTCGATTATAGTCAACTTCTAACCAGAATTTTTCTTCATCGATTTCTTTTCCTTCATCAATCCACACATTTAGGATTTTTTGCATAAACATTTGTGTCGTGTCATCAATTTGAGGCCGCACTCCAGTTTCTTCTTCTATTCTATCTCGTTCTTCTTTGAATTTTTTTAACAGTTCTTTGAGATGTTTCCCGTTGATTTGGGCAGGATTTGAACCCACAGTGGGTGCAGACCAATGGACCGGATGGTATCATGCCCCACAGTGGGTGCGGATACCTTTCTGATAATTTTACAAATTGACGGCAGAAAGCGATTGAGACGCTTACAATATCTCTATTTTCTTTTTTGTCTAAATTAGTTATAATATAGAATCTTCATTCAATTTTTGTATCATATTGAGTGAAAAATCAAAGAATTATCTCACTTCAGTTTTGTTGTTCTTTCTAGCTGGTCTTTGTGAAATCGGTGGAGGGTATCTTGTATGGCTTTGGCTGCGTGATGATTTCAGCTGGATATTAGGTGCAATAAGTGGTTTTGTGTTGTTTTTGTATGGGATAGTTCCAACGTTTCAAAAAACCCACTTTCATAGAGTCTATGCATCTTATGGAGGAGTATTCATTGTAATGTCTGTATTCTGGGGTTGGTTAATTGATGGAATCACTCCAGACAGATACGATATCATTGGCACAGTCATTGCAGTGATTGGTGTTTTGATAATTTTCTATTATCCGAGAAAGGAGGCTAAATCTTGCTCGAAATAACTTCGACCATAGTTGTATTCTTTTTTGCAGCACTACTTGAAATTGGTGGTGGATATTTGGTATGGAAATGGTTACGAGATCATAAAGGAAAGATTCTAGGATTAACTGGAGGTTTGATTTTGTTTTCTTATGGAATTGTAATGACTTTACAGCCAGCAGATTTTGGCAAAGTTTATGCTACTTATGGCGGAATCTTTGTTGTCTCATCAATAATTTGGGGATATTGGATTGACAAGAAAATACCAGACAGATTTGAATTAATTGGTTCGGTAGTTGTATTGATTGGTGTTGCAGTGATGTTCTACTTCCCACGTTAACCAACATGAAATTTTTATTAATCACTTATTGGACAAGAATTTTGATACCTCATAGTAGAAGAAATCATTGAACAAATTGGAATGCTGACCCCTGCTCTTGTCATGGGGCTTGGCCTTGCAGTTGGACTTGAACATGCATTTGAACCAGATCATGTGGCAGCAGTTAGTACACAAATTTCAAAATCAAAATACAAGCAAAAATCAACAAAATCATTACTCAGAGAATCATTTACCAAATCCTCGGTCCTTGGTGCATTATGGGGTGCAGGACACACAACTACTCTTATCCTAATTGGATTCCTAGTCTATGCACTTGCAATAACAATACAGGAACAAGTTTTTTCTGGATTAGAATTTACAGTTGGCATCATGCTTGTCTTTCTAGGATTAACGACAATTCTGAACAAAAAATTACGTCTCAAACACAAACATCCTCACCAACATCAAGATGGGTCTATCCACTTTGATGAACATAATCATGATGATTCCGATCATGAGCACACCCATCGCTCTTATTTCATTGGATTGGTTCACGGATTAGCAGGAAGTGGAAGTCTTGTGGTCTTGACTGCTGCAACTTTGGATAACGTTGGAATGGTCTTGGGGTTCATTGCAATTTTTGGTGTGGGTTCGATGATCGGAATGGCCTTGGTTGGAAGTCTGATGGGAATCCCACTGGTATTTGCAAACAAGATAAAACTAGTTCAAAAATGCTTTAGGTATGTTGCAGGTGGGTTCAGTCTTGTTATTGGATTTAACATAATGTATCAGATTGGTGTTGTTGGTCATTTGTTTGGATTTTGATTACTAAACATCACTAGTTTTTTGTTTATTCTTGTAGATGAATATTAAAAGTAAAACCATTCCAATAATACTGGTAGTAATACTGTATCCAAATGCGGCTTGAGAATCAAATACATCCCACAAAAACCCAAAAGTGATATTTGCAACAAGAAATGATGCTCCCACAAAAAGATAATACACACCAAAGGCGGTGCCTCTTAACTGCTCTGAAACATATCTTGATACCACCGTTCTTTGAGCAGTTATCGTCATGCCATGATACAAACCAAAGATTGCAGCCATCGCAAAGCCAACCAGAACAAATTCCGTCTCAAAATACCCGATTGAAGATGTTATCAAAAACAATCCCATGCTTATCAGTAATACTTTCTCTGCTCCAATCTTGTCAGATAAAATTCCCGATGGCATTCCAATTAGAGTATGTGCAACATTAATCACTACGTATACAAGTGGCACAAAATTCTTCTCTAATCCTAACTCTGAGGATTCTACTAAAACAAATGAAAAGTTGAATGCTCCAATTGAGAAAACCATTATGATTATCAAGTACAACAAAAATTTACCGTGAAGAACATCTCTGAAGTTTGAAAAAACACTCTGATTCTTTGGAGTTATTTTTCTTTCACTAACGTGACGTGCAAGTATGAACAAAGCAATTCCTCCTGGAATAAGTGAAAACCAAAAGATGTCTCTTACCTCAAAATAATAAAGCAAACCAAATGCAATTAGTGGACCAATTATTGCTCCTGCTTGATCCATAGTACGATGTAATCCAAATGCTTTGCCAATATTGGTGGGCTCTATGGAATCTGAAAGTAAGGCATCTCTTGGAGATGTACGTATGCCTTTTCCTATCCTATCTGTTACTCTAATTCCTACTATGTGTGCTACACTTGTAGAAATTGCAAAAAACGGTTTTGCTAAAGTTGATAGTCCATATCCTAGCAGTATGAGTGATTTTCTTTTTCCTATTTTGTCTGAAATGGTTCCTGAGATAGTTCTTGTACCATATCCAACTGATTCTCCCATTCCTTCTACTATTCCTAAAACTGCTTTTCCTGCACCTAGTTCATCAATGATAAACATTGGCAGTATCCCAAAAATCATCTCAGATGACATGTCAGTAAAAAAACTCACAAACCCAAGATTTCGTACATTCTTCCAACTGTATTTTTTGGGAGAGTCTGACATGTTTTCTAAAACTTTTCATTGAATATATGATAAATTGATTGTGAGATACAGAATTTTTTCTATAATTAAAAAACGGTCACACCTCACAGTGCATTCAAGTCCCGTAGGATTTGAACCCACAGTGGGGGCGGACCAATGGACCGGATGGGATATGCCTACTAACATGGGCAATAAAATGGACGCAGTTATTCGAAATAGATCAGACCAGTAGAGTAAGTTGTTTCTAAAAAAGTCCCAGACATATGTAAAAATTACAAGATAAAATCAAATATGTAAAATAATAAAATCAAGGAGGATTTCCAGGTTCAATACCATTCATTTTACACCAACAAGTTAGATTATCTAGATCAGTAGCATGATGTTGATATTTGGGCATTTGAAGTATTCCTAATGAAGCTGCAAAACTGGAATCATAATAGTTTGCCAAATCACCGGGAATTTTTCTGTTTTGAGCCAGAAATGCCAATCGTTCATGAATATTCAGATAACGAGCAACAAATTGATCATAATTAGAAACACGTGTTTGAGACATTTCTAATTCAGAAATCTCATTATCAAATTCTCGTAATACTTGGAGATATTTTGCTTTAGTATTATTTTGATAGGAAAGACCAGTAAAGATCAGTCCTGCTGCAGCTATTGATGCACTGATTATGGGTACAATAATTATCATAGTAGAATTTTCAAACATTTAATTCCCTGATTTAACGTGTCCTGAACCTTTGCAATTGGGACATGGTGAAGAATTTGAAGGTGGTAAAACAATCCGTTTTTCAACAACACAGAGTTTAATTTCATTATAACCACATTTTTCTAAATAATTCAAAGATGCAGATAATTGAGAATCATCTACTTCAAAATTGTCTAGTTTTGTTGATTTGTTTGAAATGCTTTCATTAGCTTTCTGAATCCATTTTTCGTTAAGAGAGTTATTATTTTCAACATATAGTTTCCAAGTTGCCATAAAATGTTAATTTCATACTAATTTATTAAATTTTGATTAATCATATTGACCGCACCAGTAGAGCAAGTTGGGTATAGAAATCTCAAAGTATAATTGAATTTCAAATATGAAATCTAATCATCTAGTAAGAATTCTTTTGTGAGTAAGTCATTTGAAAGTTGTTTTTCTGCTGGCAAATACACCCAAACTGGTATGTCCATTTTAGACAAATATTTACAAAGAATTGGTCCCACATCTTCCCAGCGTAATCGTCCTAAACCACAACCCAAAGCAGGAATTGCAAGAGATTTAATTCCTACTCTTTCATAATTGTCTAGAAGCCATTGTAATCCCTTCTCGATTCCATTAATGTCACTATTATCACGCCAATGCTGTTTTGTTGCAAAAAGTAAAAACCACGTATCTGTTCTATTCCCTAAAGAACTTGGATCATCTGCAATTTGTTGATGATATGGACCTTCACGTTGATATAATACAGGTTTTCCCATTCGAAGTGTTTTTCTTTTACATTGATCTTGATAGTAAACATAAACATCAGGGAATTGATATTTGGCTCTAGAAGCCAGACCTTTTCCCATAATTCCAATACAATTTACACTTACAGTAAGCGTTTGCATTTTTGAAAAAAACAAATCCCCTTCCACCAATGAAAGATTATTGGTAAGTGGTATTTTTCTTACAGGTTGGAAAAACATTGAAGGTTCTGGAATTACAGAAACACTAGAAGACACTGATTGTCGTATTTTATCTGCAAGTTCATGATTACTGACATAAATCGCTCTAATAAATTCTGGAGGGATCCTTTCGGGTACTAAACATTCTGCCATGATTTGTCTTTTAGTTGCATTACTTTCTGTCCACCATTGTAAATCAGTTATCCTGCTAATTTGTTTTTCGATAATTTTGAAATTAGTGTTTGGATAGAATTTTGTAGGTTCACTAGCCGCATTTCCATCTGTGATAAATGCATTGGAGGTATCCAGGATTTTTTTGTCTACAGCAACTACAGCTATAACGTCAGGCGATTTTTCCATGGTTACACGATATAACATGGGATTTCTAGGCTGGAAATACAAATTAGCAAAATGCCAGAGACTTTTTCCATTAACCATTTTTTCTTTTCTGTTAGAAACAATTTCTCTGTCATAAATTGGAGTATAATCAAGATTTTCTTGTTCAATTAGATTATGAGAAAGAATTCCATTTTGGAGCATAGAAGGAATGTTATCAATATGTGTAATATAGAACAGATATCGGCTTATATCGGATGTATAAATTTTGAATTCATCCATAATGCTTCATTCATTATAACGTATTTTAAATAAATGATTGAAAAGATGTTGTTTAACTAGGTCATTTTATTCAAAAATGAAAACTTACAGATTGTAATTAAATTCATACACACCATATCTATCAGGGGTCTGTTCTTCATTTTCTTTGGATGCCTACATTTTACTACAAGTTATTTTTAGTATTCAGAATTTTACCATCATAGTCATCTTAAGATCAATACTATTATGCGTAAGAAGCAGGATCCGTACTAATATTCTTTAATTCGTCAGATATTGCATCTATATGTTCCTGTATTTCTGCTATAATTTCTAAGGATGTGATTCCGTAAGGGGCAGCCTTGCCAGCATAAGTACGTAATATTTCAAATGATCTAGTAATCCATTCTAAGATTTTTTCAATAATCTCTTTTGCTTTTTTTGTAAGTGAGGATAGTTTTTTACTTGCTTTTTCCCTCACATCTTCTCTCAAGACAAGTATTATGATAGATACAATACTGCCAATTAACAATAACGCACCTATAGCTTGTTGTGTGCCTTTTGACATTTTTGAAAATAAATCAATTAGTTTTTCAAATGATTTTGTGACAGCATTAGTTACAAGAGAGAGAATAAGAGCGAGAAAAGATATTGCATTTTTTAATATGGCAGCAATGATTTTACCTGATAATTCAAAAACCAATGGAAAAGCATCATGAAAAATGAAAAAAGAGTAAACGCCTCTATGAAACGTTCCCACAACTTTATCTAGATTTGTAATATCAAATTTTCTAACAGAAAAATCATTAAAATCATCATCTTTGGTCAATATTGCGTTAGAGTTTGTTTCTATGTATAATGCAACATATTGAGAATCTTTTGGATCACGTCTTGATGTAATCTTTAATGCGGCCTCCAAAATCCGTTTGTCAGTAACTTCCTTAATTTGAATAGTTTTTTTAAGTCGTTTCCATTCTTTTCGAAGTTTGGTTCGGGATTTTGCTTGTTCGGGCGAATCAATGAATTTGATTACTTCCTCCTCAATTAATGGAGGTGCAATTATGGTAAACATAGGATTATCCTTAAGATGATGTAGAATGGAATTTTTATTTGAATCATATCTTTGAATTGTACTGATGGCGATGTTTGCATCTAAAACCATAGTGACTTTCAAGCCTCCAGAACAATTCTCGATAAAATTTCCCATATTTTCTTCGAATTGTTGTTTAAGCCATAACAGGGTATCACTATCCAATCCTTTTGTTGCGTTGTCGAGAAAAGTTTCCACTTTTGATATGTGTTCGTCTATATTCAGAATATTACTAACATCGTAACTGCATTTAATTTTTCTTCTCAAATAGTATTTGACAAACATCAACATGAAATGTGTGTGAATCTGTGGGTTGAGACCGTTTTTGGGAGTCCATTTGACTCATAGAGGAAAAATTCACCTTCCATGTACAATAGAACTTGCAAAACGCCTATGAATGATAGATATTTTCCAATCTAATTTTTTAAAGAAAGAAAAACTATTCCAAGCCGAAAGAATTTCATCTGCGTATTTTGATCCCTCGTCTTTGGACATTTTTTTCATTTTTTTCTTGTATGGAATGTTTTGTCTTCTTCGAAATTCTTTACTAAATTTCCCTATGCCGTTTTTAAAACAAGACCAAGTGGGAAATTCACATAGAAAATCTCTCAAATCATCAGATAATTTTGATTTTTCAAAACAATCTACGTCTGTAATCAGAATTCCATCATTTTTGAGAAAATCTGAACATTTTCTAATTATTTTATATCTTATTTCACCTGTAACAAATATTGCAGCTTTACTGCAAATTACAACATCCGCTTTTTTCACAAAATCATTGACATTAAGTAAATCTTCATTGATGAATTTATCTAGATTTTTCGAAGCGTCTTTTACTACATTTTTTGATATGTCTATTCCAATAGTGAATGTTTCAATATTTTTCTGTTTCAGATAATCTTGAACATATTTCATGGCAATTCCACTTGAACATCCAACATCTAAAATGATTAATTTTTTCTTTGAATTATTTGCATAATCTAAAACAAAATCTGTAATGCCTGTTAGCTCATATCTATCCTCAAATGTATAATTAATAGGCCAATTTCCAGTTAACATTTTATTTTATAATGGTTGATCATGCTTACAAAGCTTAGCAGATCTATTTAGCTACTCTAAACTTTCAATGATTTTGACAAGAAAGATCTGTTTTTTCCCTTTCTCCCAAAAACCACAATTTGTAATCTGAATTGTTTTAATTCCTGCTTTGATACATTTTGCATAGAATCCTACATCTGATGTGAATAAATCACAACCATTTGCATTACAATAATCCGCAACTATTTCGTCAGAACTTCCTCGCTTCAAAGATTCAGAATCCTCTCCTACTTTGATAATGGATTTGTATGGCCTTAACATATCATGATTCTCTTCGGACCAACCGTGAATATCTTCATCAATCACAACTTTTCTGGTCAATATTGTGTTGTAGTGATAGTAAGTAATAACTTAGTTTGACTATTATATGTTCTAGTACCATGATTTACAAAAATAGTGTTTTCAACATTATGAAAAAAATTATAACAAAGAGTCAACTAACGTCCCAATTATTTCTTCGAATCCAACGTCTTAATTCTTCTGGAGGCACTTGTCTAATAGGTATGTCTCCCCAACCAGGTTTTTTACCTCCACCTAATGAAATCGTGAATAATCTTTCAGAATATTTTGATTCTAAGATATAATGTATTTCAGATAGGTATTCTATAACCAACTTTTTTGAGAATTTACGGTTTTCCATGATTTTAATAATTTTTTTTCGGGTTTTATCACGTAAATTCATTCTTAAAGGTTCAATTTCATCAATTAATTTTTTGTATTTTTCCATGTCGAGAATTCTTCCCATTCCATTCTCGGTAATAGTAATTTTATCAATTTCATTTTCAATTTTTAAAATATTTTTTTGTAATTGACTTAATTTGTGATCCTTTTTCCAATAATTTGATGACATCCCATCTAATGCAATTTGTAAAAACTCCTCAATTTTTTCAGATTTGTTTTTTTGTAACCATCTTTTAATATTTTTTGCATTAGATAGTAATTCTTTTTGTCTTGCTATGACACGATTTGTATGATTTGTAAACCAAGTTAATACCTCTTGATCTATTCTCAAATTTTGTTGAAAATCATATTCCTGATGGCTTTTTAATAGTAAAGTATAGAACCACATGGTAATTTCTTCTTGAAAGAAATTTCCTTCTTTCCAATCAAAATGCTCTGGAAAGAAGTGGAAGCTTGAATTCTCAGGATATAGATCTTCAATAATAGTCGAATTCATGAAAGGTTCATCGTATTCAATTTGATCTTGTTCATAATATCCCTCTTTGGCAAATTTTATTAGATAATCTGCTCCGTCAGGAAATTTGTTTTTTATAAATTCCCATTTTCCAAAAATTAACGGGAGAAAAATAGAATAATTTTTTGCAAGATTTTCAAGAAAAATCATATTATCGGTGATAAATTGTTTTTGCACTTCGTCAAATCTGTCTCTGCCAATTTTTTCCATATTGTTAACTAATGAAAAATCATCTTGTGCAAAAACACGAATTGCTAAAAAAATCCCATAGTAAGATAATTCATATTTTTTAGAAGGCTTACTAGTCAATACTTTTTCCGCAACGTGGAGAATATTGTGAGGGAGTAATCCTTTGACTTTGCCATCTTTTGAACCTTCAATAATTCTTGAGTAAATTTTATGTCTAGTTAATTTTCTTTTTTTCTCTTGAGGAAATCCATCTTTTTCTACAATTTCAGAAATTGTAGATGGGCCGTGTTCTGCTAAAATCTTAACAATTGTTAACAAGTATTTTTGATGACTATTTCTCCAATTAAATTTTTGAAAATTTTTCCTAATTTTGATTAATTCTAATGCTGAAGGTTGATATTTTTCTTTGAAAAATTCTAGACCGTACCATTTATACAATCTTGCAAATATCATTTCACACCTTAAGTGTGAAATTCTTCATATATTTTTTCACGTATTTTTTTTATGGATAACACAAATTTGATGCTGGTATTAGTGATTGTAGGTATTTGTGTTAGTAGCATTTTGTCACTTCCAGGATTTCTTTTAGATTTGATCAAGTTAGAATTAATTTTCAACGAACAAATCTCTGATTGGCAAAATTTTCTTGTAAGATTTCTATGTATTTTTTACAGAATTTGTTCGTAAAATTGCAATATTTAATGGAATATTATAATGCAAATTTGAAGGCATATTTGTAAAATAGTTCGTAAGATCAACTCAATTTTATAAAATTCAGAAAAATTTAGTTATGAAAAACAGATTAATAAACTTCAAAATGAGTCTAAAATCACTATTTAGAAACACAAAGTGAATCTTTAGTGACAGATCATTATTGAATATTAAAAAAACCTTAATTGAAATTTTTCAAAATAACTACACTGTAAATGGAATTTATTTTAAATGAACATGTATTGGGATTAGACATGTATCTAAACAATTTTGAACATGTAAGGAGAATAAATGATTTTTTAAAAAGAGAAATGCGGTTAAAATTATTCTTTATATGAATATAATCCGTGTCCGATACGAATAACATGTTTTGATGTTTGTAATTTATTGACAACAGAATTCATGGGAGTTTTACTATGAATTTTTTTAATTTTTAATACTTTTTCTGTTATGTCTTTAACCCTCATAGGTTTACCAGATTGTTTCAAAATACGTACAACGATACCGTGAATAGAATCATTTGCATCACTCATTCTCACACCAACAATTTTTAGATTTTTAGATTTTTTCATAAATTATCCCCAATGATCCAAATGCAATCCCCAATTACTCCATCCTTTTACTTTTTCCCGTGCAAATAATTCAATTCGTTTGTGATGTGGAAACATTGCCTCAATTGCTACCATGACTTCTTTGGGTTTCTCACTATGTTTTCCTCTTGGCACTCTGATTAGTTGACGAATGTTTCTGGCACCTCTAGGTGTTGGGATTCTGCCATGTTTGAATACAAGACATAACTCACAATTAGAAAGTGTGTATTTGCCAGGGTTATGCACCATTTTATCCCAAATAAAAGCAACAGTTCTATACTCAAAACCCCATGCTTTTCCTAATTCAATGGATTGTGCTAAATGAGGATTTGTAGTCCACATAAATAATAAAGAATCATCTTTTGCAATTTTTTGAATAGGGATCTCTTTCATTTTTTCTGTTTTTAAAGTTGGATACTTGAATCCCGAAGTACTTATGAATAGATTTTTTGATGTGTCGAGATTTTCTTTATCTTTGCTGCTTTTATCAAATTGTAATTTTCCATTATAATCCCAAGGTGGGTCTGCATAAATTATATCAAATTTGGTTTTTGGTAATGCTGGATAAAATTTTTCTTCTGGTAAATGACTACGTATGGTACGCTTTTTGACAGTTTTTTTGTAAATAGAATAACCCGTTGGTTTTTCGGTTATCTCCTGTGTCATATAATTTTGAATTAAAATTCATAATATATTAGAGCATGGTAATTTCTACAATTTCTCAAAAAATAGCGATCTGGATAAATTTAAAACCATAAATGCTCTTATTTTTAATAAAAATTGCATGTTAGGAATTTTTCATTTAAAAAAATTCAAGTTTGAGTTTAAAGACGAAATATTTTATTCTTTTGATAAAAATTTTATTCCTCATTTATTGGGAAAACGAGGAAATCAAACTGCAATTAACACTGCTGGTTCTACATGGAAAAAAGAAATTCAAAGGTATCTTAATCAACGTCAAGCAGAAAATAGATCACAAAATCCGAAGTGGACTGAATTATTCAATTTTTTACAAGGACATCTTACTACAGAATCTGCATTATTTTTACCACACAAAGATAAAATAATTAAAGAAGACATCAAAGAAATTTTTCAATCTACAAATCGTAAAGATAAAGAAAGACTAGGGGAATTTTTACGATTTAGAGAGATTTTACGTTATAATTTAATATTTTTTAAAAAAGAGTCCAAATTTAGGCATAAAATATTGCCTATGATTTTTGATGAAAATAATGATTTTCGAAGAGATGTTAGTCCACAATACCTGTACATCCTACTATCATTGTATGTTGCCAGAAAATATTCTATTTTTAGTAATTACAAATACAAAGAATTTGCAAATAAATTAAAAATTGGTAGAGATACATATAACAAAAAATTCTTGGATGGATTAAAATCATCTCAAAGTATACACAATCTTACTGCATTATGCTATACACAATATTTCTGGTTTGATTATAGATTATCTCAATCCGAACATAGCGAAATCCATAAAATTCTCTTCAATATGTTTAATGAGCTTAATCTTCCATCATGAATATAGATTAATTCTTTCTTGAATTGGTTTTGATTTTTTTATAAAATCATTTTTCCATTTAGTATATTCTTTATTATTTTTAAACCAGTTCACATGTTCTTGTTTGGAACTTTTCAATAATTTTTCAGCATTACACAATTCAATATTGATTTTAGGGATGATTGAATAATCTTCTAACGGAAAAGATTCCCAGTATTTCAATGATTGCAAGAATTTTTTACTTATTTCAAATTCACTATCAAATGATCTTTTATCAAAAATTTCAATTACTTTATCTGATTTTTGTTTAATTAGTGAAGAAAGTTCAAAGATGGAGTTTGAAATCAGAGATAATTTTTCCTCAATGACTTGCAAAATTCTCAAATCTATACTACCATTTACAAGTAAATTTACAATATAGATCTTGTCTTTTTCTTGACCAACTCTATCAATTCTTCCAATTCTTTGTTCCATCCGCATTGGATTCCAATGCAAATCATAATTCATTACAGCACTACAAAACTGAACATCTAATCCCTCAGATCCCACGGGTGTCATAATTAGAATCGATTTTTCTGATTCTCGAAAATTATTGATAATTTTTTGCCTTTCTAAGAGAGGTGTTTCTCCAGTCATTACAAAAGTAGTCCATCTATTAACAAACTCTTTTTCAATTGCATTAACGGTTTCAGAAAATTCGCAAAAAATCACCCATTTTTCATTCTTTATTTCATCCATAATTTTACTTGCAGCAGAAATTTTTGGATCTTGTTCAATCAATTCTTCTTTAATTCCAACAGATTTACTAAATGCTTGAGAACTACTTGCGGCCAATCTATAATATGTGACTTTTTCAAAAAAAGAGTCTCTTGTTGTCGGAATTTTTGAGATGATGTTTTTGATTTTTCTGATATATTCTTGTGGATACTCTATTTCGGCTGTTTTGACAATTCTTTTTGCAAAGTGAATACCAAGATGTTCTTTTGTAAATCGTGTTACTAATGAATTAGTTATCATTGATTTATTTTGATCCCAGAGATCATCAATTAGAATTGAAACTGCTTCTCTGCTATTAAATGGGAATAAAATGCTTAATTCGGAGATAAAATCATCAATCGAGTTATTGATTGGTGTTGCACTTAGTCCAACTCGATATTCTGCATGTAAAGAAATCTTTCTGGCATTTCTATATCCAAGTGTTTCATCATTTCTAAAATTATGTATCTCATCAAAAACAATCACGCTTACTTGAGTTTTCTCGCCAAACTTAATTTTATTCAAAATGGACGAAGGCATAATGTAGACTGTGGGTCTTTTTTTACTTCTGATAGTTTGAAGTTCATTTTCCATTGTGGCAAGTTCTTCAATATTAGTGACAACAATTCCCTTAAGATCAAATTTTGATTCAAGTTCTTCTTTCCATTTTATCAGTAAAGATGGAGGACATACAACAATACCTGATTGATTAAGTTTAGAAATAAGAAATAAAAGTATGTAACCAGCTGAAATTGTTTTTCCAACACCCACCCCATCACTAATAAGAATTCCATTTAGGTTGTTATGTAGTAATTTCATTAAAGGAACCAATTGATATGGGGCTGGCCTAAGAAAAGATTCTAATTTCATCCCACCATTCATCATCAGGAATTAAACCTGCTTTAATTCGATATTCTTTCATTCCAATTTTATGTTTTATGATTAGATCTGTAATGAAATTTGAATCATAACAGAAAATTGTGAATTTTGAAGAGTCAACTGCATCAATAGTTCTTTTGGTAAATCCGTTAGTGCTAATTACCATACCATGCTTTTTCTTGGAAGTCTTTATGGTTCCTATGAAATCACGCATATCACTTGGACCCATTTCGCCCTTTAGATGCTTTAACTGACCAACAATTTCAACCCATTTTCCAAATTCATCATGAGAGATTGAACCATCTCTATCTATGTATAGCACAGCTGTAAAATCAGTACCTTCATCATCTGAGGCTTTTGGATTTAATCTAAAATCTTTGATCCACTCTATTTTTGAATCACTTAGTACATTTTCAATTAATACCACTGATTGTGGCTGAGTCAAGTTTTTGATTTTATCATTAATTTGTTCATTAAGATACTCATTGTACAATTTTGAAACTATGCCAATTTCAGACCATGTTGGCATAACTACTATCTCAAATTCTTCTCTAAATTTATGATATTTCATAGCAAACATGACCTCTTCTTTTTCTTCATTTTTCCAATCAGCTTTTATCAAAAGAGGTTTGATTTGCAATTGTTTTTGAAGCTGAGTGACAAATTCTTCATATTTTGATACGATTATGGATTTTCCTTTTTTGTTCACATCCTCAAGTGAAAGTAAAACTTTTTGGTATTTACGTAATTTATGATCTACATCTTCGTCTGAAAGAATTTTTGACACAAAAGTTTTGAGTTCCAATTCATTTTGTAGATTCAATAATGGATTTAGAACCCAAGTAGACTCGTTTAATTTGATTCATAATGGCGGTTTCTTTTTTGAGTTTTTCAAGATCATCGTCATCTATATTGTTAATTCCTTTAGCCACATCTTTTAATTTTTTGATCCAAGGCATCAAATCATTAATGGACGTACCATGATATTCATCTAGTGCATCTTCAATTGTCATTCGATCATTTTTTAAGAATTTTTGTAGAATAATTTCATTTTGTGCAAATTTATTAAAATCATACAAACCTCCTTTTAATGATACAGAACGAATTCTTGTTTCACCATGTTTATTTGGCGTAATTAATTTAAAGAATTTTTCTTTTTCTTTTAAAGTTCCAAAGAATCTGTCTCTAACATATGCACTAGCTCTTTGAAAATACAAATATTTTCTAGGATCTTCTATTCCTTGCACTTTATCTTTTTTGATAAATTTGGTGAAATCGACATAGTGTTTATAGTTCTCCAATTCCTTATTTACTGAACCTACTGAACTTCGCATCATTTTTGCTACTTCCTCAGTTGTATAACGATCTGTGTGAACAAGCTTGTAAATTGCCGAGGCCTCATTAAATGGCCCCCATTTTTTCTTACCTGTTTGTAGAATCACTCTCTGAGCATCTATGAATCTAGGATCCGTATTTTTTGGATAAATATGACATTTGACCTTGTCATATGAGATATTGCTATTAGGCGGATCAACTTTATCCCTTACTAATCCTCTTAGCACAACTAATCTTCTACTGCCCTCAAGTACTTCATACTTGCCATTACCTTTTTCAAATATCCATATTGGCTCACGTACACCTGAAGCTTTAATCGATGGCAAAATATCTGAAATATCTTCATCCTCAATAATTTCCTGAAGCATTTCATCTGTCCACTTCTTTTTTCCCGTTTGAATTAATTTTTCATGATACCTAGGGTTTTCTAGATCCAATGTAATGTCTTTGATTGGAATAGTTTTTTCAAAATAATCTTCAGATGTTTTCTTTACCATAAATATTCATAAAATTATGATTATTTAAGAATCCCCATCAAATCTTAATTAAGAGATTCATAGAATCACAATATGAAATCAATTCTAAAAGAAATTCCTGTAGAAGCTATTCAGTTAGATGATGAGAACCCAAGATTAAGATTTTCAAAAATTGAACGTGGTATTAAAAACTGGACTCAGGAAAACATGATGGAAGAGATTCAAGATTCTCCAGTTTTTAACAGACTTTTCGATTCCATTCATGAATATGGTGTAATTGATCCTATTTGGGTTTATGATTTAGCAAATGGATCCTATCAGGTGATTGAAGGAAATATGAGAGTAACCGTTTTACGTGAATTAATTAAGAAAAAAATTCCGTCATCTGGTGGAATAAACTACAAATCAGTACGTGCTCATGTTGTTCCAAATAGTACAAGTCAAGTTGATCTTGAAGTTCAAAAGGCAATTTTACAAACAGGTAAAACTCCATGGGGTGCATTTAATGAAGCAGCTCATATCTACAATTTATTCTGGAAAAATAAGATAAGTATTGAGGACATTGCAAGCATGTTAGGAAAATCACGAAGTTATATAGACAACGAAATAGATAATTTCAAATTTTATCTAGAATTTATTGAATATGGTAAGAAAAAAGGAGATTATGAAGTAGACCCTAAGAAATATTCTTTTTTCAAAGATGCACCAGGAACAATAAAACAAAAATTTTTTAAATCTCCAGTTTCAAGAAAAAATTATTTTGAGTTAATTACGCCAAATAAAAATGGTATAACAAGAATTCCAAGTGTTTCATTAAAAGGAGGATTAAGAACTTTTGGAAAAATTGTAGAAGATGATGCTATTTTGAAAAAATTTCTAAACGACGCAAGAATGACTGTGGATGATGCATTTCTAGAATTCACTGAAAAAAATTATTTAAGCAAATTGCCTTGGATTAAAAAAATTCCAAGTGTTTCAAAAAGCATGAATAAATTAAACAAATTTGAAAGAAAAAAAATATTTGAAAATCCTGAATCAAAGAAAACATTAACTGATCTTTATAAAGAATTAAAGAAGTTTTTTAAATAAATGAAATAGAATATTTTTTCAAAAGAGATATGTTAAATTTGTTTATTTTCATACCTTAATGCTATTGCCATAGTAAATATTTTCATTAAATTATTCTTAATTTGAATACAATTGCTTGCATGTTTTATCTTAAATTTATTTGTGTTTCATAAATAGGGTATCATATTATAATCATTGTCTAAAAACAAATCTGTTTTATCTTGCCTGTTCTAAACTTTGTAGTAAATTATTTAATTCTCTAGTTGGAGCGTATTCAAAGTTACAAGGTTCTATGTGTTTTTCAGTTATTACTACACACCACCCTTCAGAATCTAAGAATCCTTCGAAAAATGAATTAGATTCTATTGGCGGATCCCATCCCTTATAGTAAATCTCTGTTAGTTTTCTTCCACAAAGTGGGCATTTACTAAAATCAGGTAAAATTTCTTTTTCCAGTTTGCTATATGACAAGTCACCAAACCAGGTTGTTGCACGAGTTCTATGTCTTATTCCACAATGTGATAACAGATAGTAGAACGTAGCAAAGACAGATTTTCTAACTCCCAAATATTTTACAAACCAACCATTTTGATGATAGGCATCAACTAGAGAACCTTTAGGAATAAAACCAAAACCCACTACGTGAAAATGAGGAGAAAAATACCAACATCGTATTTTCTTGTTGAAACGAAATGGATGAAAAATTATACTTCCTCCTCTAATCTTAATTTCATTTAGAATCTTTCTTGCTTTTTGTTTCATTTGTTTGTAATCTAGTTCGTAGTCCCAATTAGATACCGAAAGGACGATATGTATTGGTGAGATGTTTTCTTTTTTTGAATATCTTTCAATCTTTCTAGTGGCTACATTTGATTGTCTTCCTATCCATTTCTCCCAGCATGTTTTACAAGCTGGTCGGAAACATGAAAGTTGATAGCGTCTTATGAATATTTTACCGTCATGTGTTTGATGATCTTCTGAATGTATACATCCCTTGTGGTTCCATTGTGCACACCAATAATGAGGTTCTTTTGTTGCTGGAAGTCTCCAACCATTATGCTCTGCTGTTTCCCAATTTGTCAACAAGTGATAATCATCAAGTTCCCAGTCATTGTATAGTTCATCATCATTATCAAAATTGTTGGCATACGGTTCACTTTGCTCAATGGCATGATCATTATGATATGGAAAGTTTTGTTGAAACGTTGGTTTTGTGTCACATGTTTTATCTTTCAAGATAATCCAAAATTCCTTTTTTGATAACTGGTTTGGTTATTTTTGGGAAATCCAGTTGATTGCCCCAGGCAGTCCATCCTTTTGCAGTTTCTCTTGCAAACAACTCTAGATATTTTTCATTAGGGTACATCTTTTCAATCCAATGTCTTGTAATGTCTGGTTTTTGAGAATGGGTGTTAGTTCTTGGTGCCCTAAGTATTCCGAGAGGTCTGTTTTTTGGTAGAGGTATACCTGGTTTTCCTTTGGTTGCAATGAGTATTGTCTCACAAGTCGCAACAACATAATGGCCTGTTCCTTGCTGTGAAATGCCTTCTTTTTCTTTGGACCAGACTATGCCCGTTTTGTAAGAAAATCCCCAGGCATGAATTATGCGTAATGCGTCTTCTAGCTTAGGAAATGGTGCCCAGAAGAAGATTATTGCATCAGTTGCAAACAAGTCAGTTATGGGTCTGCCGTGTTGGTCTTTGAGTTTGATAATTTCTTCTTCTGACAGAGTAGGATAGTTTGGTGCTCCTTCTCCCTCAAAATCATATTTGTAAGGCACATCACACAATATTATTTTGAATTTACCCTCAGGCAAAGATATGGGGTTTGTATGAATTTGTTCTAATTTTATTAGGCGTTCAGCAGATGCTGCAGTCTTTTTACCAGAAGCAACATCACGTTTTAGTTCATCTGTCCCATCATCTAATATTCGCTTCAATCGTGCAACAGTTCGTGAACTTAGACCTGTTTTTTTAGATACTATCTCACAGGTATTTCCAGTGTGCATGCCATTTGGCACAGATTTTTGAAATCCTTTCTCGCCTTTCTTGGGAAGAGTGGATTTTTGACGTTCTTTAGCAATTTTTCCTTCAATTTCAATCTCTCGTAAAGCAAGCTCCACTTTTTGAATAGCACTAAGATGTCGTCTGTTGCTATTTACTTGAACTGCAAATTTCATAGCAACAAGCCAGTTATCAAATTGTTTGTATTCTATTATTGGTTCTATCTTTAATTGTTTACAAGTTTCATAGCGTGAATGACCATCAATTATGAAATCTTTACTTGAAACAGGATCTTTCCAAACAATAATTGGATTGTGTTGTCCGTTAGCCTCTATTGATTTTTTCAGTGCAGCAAAATCTTCTTTTGTTGGTTCAGGAACTAGTGCAAACAGTTCAGGATTAACATGTAAATCCACCAATCAACTCATCTCCGTAGAAATTAAGGGGATTTTATTTACGATGAATTTTTTAAAATAATCTAGTTTACTGCATTCTTTGCAAACACGATAGGTTTTATTCTCATCTCCGACACTAAAAGTGATCAAGTATACAAATTCATGATTACTAGAACAAACATAGGTTGGCTCAACTACCATTTTAATTCACCTTGTTCATATCCTGTTTCTACGAGTTTTTTGTAAATGTAAGATCTTGGCAAATCTCCTCGTTTTTTCTCTATTTTGTCATAAAGCTCTTTTGGGATAGTGATGCCGACAAACTTGCTTTTTTTCATGAGCATGGGTTTGAAGTTTTATTAAATAAGTTATATTACTAAAATAGTCTACTATTAAAAGTCCTCATATAGGAAATTGGTAAATTTATGCCTGTATTTGGGCATAATCTATATTAATATAATTGATTTAATAGTATACTATTGAATATATTTTTTGATCAGTATAAGAGATTCATCGAAAGAATTGGAATTCAATATCCAGAACCCACTAGTACTGCATTCAGAGAAAGAAAATTTGATAAGGTAAAATGGTCAAAACCCGAGCATAGGAATTTTTTTACTATAATCAAGATTCTTGCAGAAAGAGGACCATCAACAATTAATGAGATTGTAGAATCTGATGGATTATCTCAACAATTCAAACCCAAAAATAGTAGATACATAACATATCGTCGAATTATAGTGGGCGATAAAAAAACAAATGTTACAGGATTGATAGAAAAAGGAGCTGTTACTCCAAGCAAGGCAGAAGACAAACTTCATAAAAAATATGAATTATCCCACAATGGAATTTTATATGCAATCAAGTTGTTTATGGATCTTGAGATTGTATATTCTGGAAATTATAAAAATATGTTGGAAATGGATTCAAATGTTAAATGGTATGACTATAGTAAACAAAAAGAATTTCCAACTACAATAATGGATATTGTTGCAAAAAATTACTCTCATAGATTACCCCTAATTTTTGGGAAATGGGATTACTTGAAAAATAATCCCAGAGTAAATGTGTATAATTTGTATGATCTAACAATAATTAAACCTGATTCCAAAATGTTATTGAGTGATTCAATATCTGGCAATACCAAGTATAGTATTACATTTAATACATTTGATGGAGACATAACACTTGGATTCTACACTAGACAAATTGAAAGTGCTTACTATTCTATACAACATTTTGTAAAAGCAATAGATGATGAGGATATCAAAGATTTTCTTGATAAGATGTTTTATTCTTATGAAAGATTACATCGTCAAAATTACTACTTTAGTCAAGCACATTATTTTCTATACAAAGGGCAAAAAGAAAAGGCAGTAAAATACATGATTAAAGGTGTAGAATCCAATGACATGTTGTCTAAACAGGAAAAAGAGAAATTTAAGAAAAAGAGTCTAGATAGATTAGACTATCTTGGAATTACTCTATGCAAATAGTGTGAGTTAATTGTTATTTTCCATGCGTTGCTTGTCTGCCCAAAGTTCGTCTAATTTTACCTTTATAGCTTCTAGCTCTGCATTCTTCTTTTCCAGTTCAGATTTCTCTTGTCTTAACTTTATGTTTTCTAGTTTGGCTCTTTCCTCATCAGATATGGTTAGAAAAGGAATGGCTTTTTCATATTCTGGGAATCGTTCAAAATCTTCTTCCTGATATCTCTCATAATGTCTTTCTAGACCTATTTTGTGACCCATCATGTCCTCTTTGTCCAAAAAATCAACTTTGGCACGTCGTAGATTTGTGTTAAAGAATTTTCTAAAACCATGATCAAGTTTTACCTCATGTCTTCTTTTTCCTGGAGGCAATGGTGGTCTAAGGCCTATCTCTCTAACTACTTTTTCTACTCTTTTTCTTACTCCTTTTTGATTGAGTCTGCGAATCATGGGGAATTTTACTGTCCTGATTAATGGTTCCTCTGGTTTTGGATATTGCCCAATCTCTGATTTCCATTTCTCACGATAAATTTCCAGGGCTTTACATGACTCTGGCGTGATAAATGTCCAGTATTGTTCCGGATCATTTCTATAAACAATCAATGCTGCACCTTTGTAACTTCCATCATTATTTTTGAAAAAGACCAAATCCTTCCAAGTAAAGTAATCCCACGCTTCGAGTCTGAATCCTCCTGAGGAGTACATCAGGATAATCACTTTATCTGTAATGTCTTTTGAAACCTCGAGCATTTTTTGTATTTCTTCTCGTGTGTATGCTCTGTCATTTGATCCTCTTGTGATTCTAGGGTATAGTTTTGTAAGAGATTTCCAGTGAATTGCAATGCGATTAGAATCAAGTAAAACCTTGATTGGCTTGATATGATTTGGGATGGTTTGGGGACTAATTTCACCAGATTCTATTCTTTTTTTGTCTTCTTTGATGTATGCTGCAATAATATTTGCAGCAATCTCAGAATCTTTTCTTGCAACATCTACAAAATATTTTGCAAGTGTTTCTTTTTCTCTATCTGGAGGTACTTCTCCTAATACATCATGGTAAATCTGATTTGGAATTAGTTTGAGAAACGTGTAGAGTAAGTTTCTGTATCGTCTAACAGTTTCCTTATTTTTTACTGAGTCTAAAAACAATTGGTAGGGATCGCTTCTGGTGTTGATCTTTTCTAGGGTAATTTCCATTAGATGATGCCATGATGTGGGTCGTATTTAACACCCATGATGGTAAATGGACCGGATGGGATTTGAACCCACGACCTTTGCGGGAAAAAATTCCTTACGCAGTGTGAGTGCGTCATCCAAACCAAACTAGACGACCGGTCCAACGAATCTACTAAAAGACGAGTTTTTTTGTCTTTAGGTTTTGCCATTATACTGTTATTACCTTGACTTTTTCTACTGATTTTGAGAATAACACTCATGTCCCTTCAAGAATTTGATGCGCTAATTAACAGGATGAAATTGGCATACGACTATGCCGATAATCTAGGACAGTATGTAGAGGCGGCCAAAGTTCTTTATCAGATGAATGATCAATTGCCCGATGATCTTCAATTATACCTGGAGGAACTTGACAATCCAGAATCTGCTAAATCATTTATCATGAAATACAATAACGAATTAAAGTCTGCCATTGTAAGTTATCGACAAAGATTGATGAACTTTTAGTCCTATTTCTTTACGCCCAGATTTCTGTTCTTTAGTCTCAAGTATGGGTTTCTGCATTTTCTACATCGTGATGCGCCAATATCGTTTCTGCATCCACATTTGAAGCAAATTCTCATGACTAGACGTGCTTGCTGTGCAATTCGTTTCTTTTCTGGGTCTGTAATGGGCATTTAATTGACTCCTGAATCCCTCTCTTTTATTTTAATCGGATTTTTCCATTTTTCCTGCTAATAATACTGGTACTTCGGCAGGTCTTTTTGCTACAGGGATGTTTGCCTTGTTAAACATTGAAATCTTGGACTCTGCTGACCCATATGTTCCCATCACTATTGCTCCTGCGTGCCCCATTCTCTTTTCTTTGGGGGCTGCTCTTCCTGCAATGTATGCTACGGTGGGCTTGTTAAATCCACTATCAATGATTCTTTGAGCTAAAATTTCCTCCGAGTCTCCGCCTATTTCCCCAACCACTACCATTCCTTCCAAGTCCGGAATATCTTTTACCATTTCAAAAGCGTCAATCAGTCTTGTTCCATTAATCGGGTCTCCACCAATTCCAATGGTGATTGATTGACCAAACCCTGCATTGGTTAATGCATCTGAAATTTCATAAAGTAAGGTCCCACTTTTTGATAATACTGCAATCTTTCCTGCTTTGAACGGCATTGGTGGCATAATTCCAATTTTGATTAATTCTGGAATCATTATCCCTGGAGTATTTGGCCCTATTACCACTGCTCCTTTTTTATTTGCCAATTCTAGCGTCTCCATTGTGTCTCTTATTGGAACGTGTTCTGGAATTGCAACTAGTAATTTGATTCCTGCTTCCAGAGCTTCTTTGGCGGCTCCCAGAAAGAATTTAGCTGGAACAAAAATAATTGAAATTTTTGCATTTGTTTTATCAACTGCCTCTTGCATTGTGTTGTAAATTGGTACGCTATCATTCCATGCTTGGCCTCCTTTGCCCGGAGTAACTCCTGCTACTACATTTGTTCCATACGCTATCATATTTGCTGCATGTAGTGAACCGTACGATCCTGTAATCCCTTGAACTATCACCCCTTTTTTCTCATAGTCTGGTTCTCCAGGTTTTCCCTTTAGCAATCCAAAAATGTCTGTCATTTCTTTATTCCCATCACTGCAGCATTGATTGCACCTTCAACTGAATCAAATATGTTGGTTCTAGAACCTTGTAACATCTCTTTTGCTTTATCTGATTCAGTTCCCTTTAGTCTTGCAAATACTGGCAAGTCGATTAAATTATCCTCATAAGCTTTTAGAAATGCCTCTGCCACTACTGTTGTTTTTACAATTCCTCCATAGAGGTTCACTAGAATTCCTTTAACCCTGCTTAATTTGCTGATCAAAGTCAATGCTTCATAAACTGACTCTGTAGTCGCACCACCACCAACATCTAAGAAACATGCTGGCTTGCCACCATTGTCTGATAGCATATCTAGTGTGGACATCACTAGTCCTGCACCGTTTCCCACAACTGCAATGTCCCCCTCTAACTCTACTAAAGAAAATCCACTTTTTTCAGCTTGCTCTTCAATTTCCGTCTTCTCTTGATATTTTTGTAATTCTGGGTGTCTAAAGTTACTGTTGTCATCTGTTACAAATTTGCCATCAAGGGCCATGATTGAATCGTCTTGCATGATTGCAAGAGGATTAATTTCTACAAGCTCTGCTTCTTTTTCAATGGTGAGTTTTGATAATTTCTTTAGTGTATCTACAAATTGTTCTGCTGTATTTCCTTGCAATCCTATCTCTTTTGCAACTTCTCTTGCAATCTCGTCTGAAACATCGCCCAACCCGACTTCTTTAATAATTTGGTTTTTTACTGACTCAATCTCCACACCTCCTTCAGATGATGCAATAATTGTGTAGCATCTCTTTGAACGATTCAAAAATAATGATAAATACAACTCTTTTTTGATGTCAGCCATTTTTTCAAGCAAAATCGCTCTTGCTTTTTCTCCCTTTATTGTCAAATCCATTACCTGAGGATATTTTAGTTCAAACTCATCGTCGTTTTGACATTTTTGAATGCCTCCTGCCTTTCCTCTTCCGCCTACTGGCACTTGGATTTTAATTACAAATGGATATCCTAACTCTTTTGCATGTTTTCTGCCTTCTTCTATATTTGTAGATGAAATACTGGGAAGCAAATTGATTCCATATTCTCGAAATAACTCTTTGGCTTGAAATTCTAATAACTGCATGCAAGAATCATGAAATTTACGGTCTTTATTAACTATGATGCTATTTTAATTGCTCTTCAAGAAAATCAATCATTTCTAAAAAGCGATCTTTACTTTTTCTCAATAATTCTTCAGGATATTCTTCAATTGTAAATACAAACTGTTGATGAAAGCTCGGAACTAAAACTCCGCCGGATGTTACCATTTGTTCTATGACATATCCTTTGGTAAGAGTACAGACAATTTCTTCATAGGATTCTTCTTCTTCTTCAAGAGTTTGTCTGTAGAGTACAATTGGTCTGTTTGTCTTTTCAACAATACTGGAACCCTTTTCAAGCAGATCTGATAATTGCTGGATTTGCCAGGCATCCAAACTAATCTGTTTTACCATGTTCTAAATAGGTGATTTTTCTATTTAACCGTGATAAAACAACGCATCTTCACAACTTGTCGTCAATAAAATCACAAATTTGTAATTTCAAAGAAAGAAAGTGATTTGGCCTTAAGCCATATCAAGTGCTCTAGAGTGTTTTCTAGTATGTGGTCTTTCACCAGAATATTTTCTTCTCATGTGTCCTGATGGTCGTCCATAGATTAACTCTAAGAACCAAGACTCGTGTTCAATCTCTTCAGCTAAGATATCTTTTGCAATATCATATGTTGCAGGATCTTTTCCTATTGTCATCAGGCAAATTTTATTCCAGTTGACAATTGCACCCTGTTCAGCTTTGAGACATTTCTCTAGAATTGCCTTGTGATCAGTTGGGTTTGCTGGAAGCTGCAGGAATTCACAACCTGACATTTTGATGAATTCTGTTGCGTCATTTGGAAGGGCCCCGCCTAATTGGTAGATTCTTTCCAGGCATGATTCGAAGTGGCTAAGATCCTCTAATCTTGCATCCTCGATAATTCCTTTGAGTCCTTCTCCTTCTAGGCCTGTACAATGCGCTCTTAGATTGGTAAAGTAATAGTATGCAGTAAACTCTACTGCTGCATTCTTGATTAATTCCTTTAACAATTCATCGACATCAAGGCCATTTTGTTTTAGAACATTGATTCCAACAACATTTGGTGTGTTTGATTCAGACATTTGATTCTACAAATTCTAATTGTAATAAAAATATTGCATTGAATTTCAGTATCTACTCAACTGAAATTCTTATTTTCTGACCGTCAATATCATCGTCTTTGTATTCTTTGCAAGAATTTGTGAAATTTACCTGTTTTACTCTGACTAGAAATGCCAAATCCTCTGCCTTGTCTTGAATCATTCCAAGTGATTCTTCATCCAAATCGAGAATCGATGCAACATCTAAAATATCTGTGGGGTTGTATCCTCTTTCTTTTCTTAGAGTTTGAAGTCTTCTTGCAACGTCTTTTATCAATCCTTTTGCCATCATTTCCTTGTTTCGCAGTGTTGAAATGAACACTATGTAATTGTCTCTTTTTGATACGGCAAAATTTTCACTTGCGTCAAAATCTATAACGTAATCTTCTATGTCTAATGAAATTATCTCCCCATCTATGTTAAAGTCATGCTTTGAATTCCTCTGTAGTGACGAAATGATTTCTTCAGGATCTGTTTCGGTAAATGCTGTAACTAGTTTTCCCATGTGTTGTTTTGCTTTGGGTCCTATTCTTTTTCTTTCAAGTTCAATAACTGGTTTTACTGGCAGTCCTAATGCTTTTAATTCTAAAATTTGTTCTAACCCTGATTCTTTTTCAGTTTCTACAACGGAGAATTTTTCTACGTTTAGTTGGGATTGCAATAAATCTGATAATGATTCTAGTTTTTTCTTTTGTTCTTTCTTGACGCAAATTTGTGCTTCATTTAACGGCCATCGTCTTTTCAATTTTCCTTTCATCCTTGCTGCAGATGACACTGATACGACATCCTTCATAATGTCAAATGATTCTTCAATCTCTTCGTTTACAAGTGATTCTTCATACTGGGGCCACTTGTCAAGTAGGATGCTTTGTTTTTCATGAAAAACTGTCTGATAAAGATACTCGCTGGTAAATGGACAAAATGGATGAATCAAAATATCTAATGTTTTGAGCACTTCACTGAGTACTGCATATATCGCCAATCTTCTATTTTTCTTGTTTTCATCTTCATCCCATAACTCTCCTCTTGTAATTGGAATGTAGATCTGACTTAGATTGTTTATGATAAAATCGTCTACTACTTTTGCACTTTCATGGAATTTACATGTCTGATTTTTCTCTGTGATTTTCTGTATTATTTTTTGAAGTTTAGATAATATCCAAATATCCGGTGATGTTAGCAGATTTTTTTCCTTGGCCCATTCAATCGTGTTTGATTGATCAAAATCGTCGTACTTGCTATTTTGTTCAAAATATAGGTGAAGGTTGAATAGCGTGTTTATTACCTGATACGGCCTTGACATTAACTCATCAGTGCTGAAGCTCAGAGGCTCAATTGGACTTGCCTTCCACATAAAATAAAATCTGACTAGGTCTGCAGGATATTTTTGTAATAATTCTGCACCTTCCAAAACGTTTCCTTTACTCTTACTCATCTTGCCTCCTTTTTCATCAAGTACGTGTCCTTGGAACAAAAATGATTTGAAAGGAGGTACAGGACCATTGTTTAAGATTACGTTTTCGATAAGAAGAGTGTATGCCCATCCTCTGGTTTGATCAATCCCTTCCGTGAAAAATGGCGCAGGGATTTCGTTTGTGTATTCTTCGTCAGTCAAAGACGAGTATGGTGCAGAACCACTGTTGTGCCATGTGTCTAAAACATATTCTTCTCTTTTTGTTTTGACACTGTTGCATTTTTTGCATTTTATTGTAATGTTGTCAATCCATGGTCTATGCAATTCAAAGTCTGGACCGTCTGGCAAGTTTTCTGCCGCATCTATAATATCTTTTCTTGTAAAGAACCAGTTTTTCTCGCCACAGTCATCGCAACTCCAGACAGGTAATGGACAACCCCATATCCTTTCTCGAGAAATACACCATGGGTGCCTCTCTTTGATAATTCCTAAAAATCTGTTTTTTGGCTGCTCAAAAAAGTATTCTACACTTTCTGCCGCATCAATTGCTTTGTTTCCTAGCCTATCTAATTTGTAAAACCACCCTCTTCGCGCAAGCCAAACTATTGGATGGTGTGACCTCCAACAAAGAGGATACTTGTGTTTTATTTTTCCAATTTTTACTAGCGCATTACAATCTTTTAGATCTTCAACAATTATTCTGTCTGCGTCTCTAACAAACATCCCTTGATATTTTCCTGCTTGAGTGGTGAATTTTACTTCATCATCAATGGGGCTGAAAATTTTTACATTTCGCTTGTTTGCTATTTTGATATCTTCTTCTCCGTTTGCGGGAGATAGATGAACAAGACCACTTCCTGTACTTGCATCAACAAACGACTCTGAAACTGCAACATGATAATTGTTTAATTTGGAACATTCACTTAATTCTGGAATTAAATCAAGCAACGGATGAATGTATTTCCTGCCTTCGAATTCTGAACCTTTAGTAGTTTTTTCAATACCATACTTTTCAATTTTCATTTCTGTCATGAATTCTTCTAGTCTTGTTTTTCCAATAACCCATGTTTCATTTTCTACTTTGACATATGCATAATCTTCATCTGGTTGAAAACCTACCATTGCATCAGTAACTAGAGTGAATGGCATGGTAGTCCAAACAATCAAAAATGCGTCTTCATCAACTAGTTTTACTTTATAATATAATGACGGATCTTTAACTTCTTCATATCCCTGATTTACTTCTGCATGACTAAGTGATGTTTGACAACTAGGGCAATATGCAATTACTGTAAAGTCTTCTTCTAAAATTCCATTCTCATGCGCTTTTTTTAGCACTTGCCATTCTCTTTCAATGAATTCATCCCTAAAAGTCCAATACGCTTTATCATGATTAAATGACATGCCAAGAAGTTCGTCAACTTCTACCCATGATTTGTTGTATTTTTTTACAATTTTTTTGCACTCAGTTACAATTCTTTCAATTCCAAACTGTTTGATTGCTTCTGTTTTCCCACCTGAAACTCCTAATTCTTTCTCTACTTGCAATTCTACTGGAAGTCCCTGTGTATCCCATCCGCCATTGAATTCAATTTTTTTCCCTTGTAGGGTATTGAATCTGTACCACAAATCTTTGATGACTCTCCCCCTTAGATGTCCTGCATGCGGAATCCCGTTCATTGTTGGAGGTCCTTCGATGAATCTAATTTTTTCACGTTTGTCTGATGCAAAAATCTGTTTTTCTAAATCAATTGATTTGATGTACTCTTTAACTTGTGATTCAATTGATTTTGCATCAAACTTTGTAGAAAGTTCCATTGGATTTTCATATGTATGTGGCATTATAAAGCTAAATTGATTTTTTGAGACTTGGATTATATAATTGAGTTAAAGACGATTTTTGTTGGCAAATATTCTGGTGGTAGGTTCTGGAGGTAGGGAACATGCGTTATCTTGGAAGTTATCTCAAAGCAGTAAGGTTGAAACTGTTTTTACATCTCCTGGAAACGGTGGTACTGAGAACAATGTGCCAATTGATGTTACTAATTTAGATGAATTGGCTGATTTTGCTCAAAAAAATAATTGTTTTACTGTAGTTGGCCCTGAGGTTCCATTGGCTGCCGGAATTGTTGATAAATTTAACAAACTAAACCTCAAAATTTTTGGTCCATCTCAAATGGCTGCTCAGCTTGAATCCAGCAAGATTTGGGCTAAAAATTTCATGAAACGCAATGATATTCCAACAGCTAGATTTGAAATTTTTGATGATGCACAAAAAGCTGAAGATTATGTTAACTCTCTTGAGTACAATGTGGTTGTAAAGGCTGACGGTCTTGCTGCTGGAAAGGGTGTGATTGTTTGCAATAGCAATAATGAGGCAATATCTGCAATTCAAACAATTCTGGTTAAAAAAACATTTGGTGATGCTGGAAATCGAATAATTGTTGAGGAGAGACTGGATGGAATTGAGGCCTCATACATTGCACTCTCTGATGGCGAGATTGCTATTCCTATGGCTTCAAGTCAAGATCACAAGAGAATTTTTGATAATGATGATGGTCCTAATACTGGTGGAATGGGGGCATATTCTCCCACACCTGTAATTGATGATGTATTGGCAGAAAAAATACAAAAAAAAATTATTGACAAAACTATACGCTCAATGAAAAATGAAGGAATTGTCTTTAAGGGATTTTTGTATGCCGGAATTATGATTAGAGATAATGAACCTTATGTTTTAGAATATAATGTTAGGATGGGTGATCCTGAATGCCAACCTATTGTGATGCGGATGGATTTTGATTTGTATGATTATTTTGTAGCAAGTGTTGAAGGCAAATTATCTTCCATGCCTTTACCTTCGTGGAAAAATCAATATGCTGTATGCGTTGTTTTGGCATCAGATGGATATCCAGAATCATATGTTAAAGGCGAAGAAATCTCAGGATTTGATTCTATATCAAATCAAGCTTATGTTTTTCACGCTGGTACAAAAAAAATAGACGGTAAAATTGTTTCGGATGGTGGGCGCGTTTTAGGAGTCACAGCTCTGGGCGAAAGTTTGGAAATTGCAATTAACAATGTATATGACGCAACTGAAAAAATAACCTGGGCACACAAATACTGCAGAAAAGATATTGGTAAAAAAGGACTGGCCTATTTCTGAGTCTGAAAAACTCTGTCTTCTGTTACGATCCAATCAATAATTACGTCATGTTCTGATTTTGGGATGTTCTTTACAATTTGCTTTTCCAAAGTCAACACAATAGTCGTGGTTTTATTTTCTGCTAGAAATTTATCGTAAAATCCATGACCATACCCCAATCTTACTCCACTTGGTGACATCCCAACGGCTGGGATGATTATCACGTCCAGTGAATTGTCTGCATTGCAGTCATCTTTTGGCTCCATGATGTCAAATCTTCCTTTTTCCAGGCTTGAAAAATCCTTTATTTTTCTAAATTCCATTTCATCTCCAATTACTTTTGGCAAAAAAACTTCTTTTCCGTCACTGATTAATTCTTGAATCATATCTTGTGTGAAGATCTCGCTTTGAATTGGATAATACATTCCAATTTTCTGAGCATTTTTAAATGCAGAAATTTTTTTTATTTTCTTTTGCATCTTCTCACTTGCAATCTTTAATAGATCAAAAGAAGTGTTATCTCTTTTTTCTAAAAGGAGATTCCTAAGTGCCTTTTTTTTATTATCGTCCAATTTGACTGCTCAGTGATGCTGCGGTGATTGTATTTTTTAATAACATGGCAACTGTCATAGGTCCAACTCCGCCTGGTACTGGGGTTGCAAAAGACGCTTTTTGAATTATTTTATCATAGTCTGAATCTCCGACTAATTTTTCTTGAAATCGCGATATTGCAACATCAATTACGATTGCACCGTCTTTAATCATCTCTGATGTCAACGTGAATTTGTTTCTATCACCCACTGCTGTTATAATGATGTCTGCAGATTTGCAGAATTCCGTAATGTTCTTTGTTTTAGAATGACATGTAATCACAGTTGCATTTTTTTCTAATAATAAGTGATAAAGTGGTTTTCCTACTAAATTACTTCTATTTATTAGAACTACGTTTTTACCTTCCAAATCAATTTTATGAAAATCAAACATCTCCATAACTCCTGAAGGAGTGCATGCAACTAATGCTGCTTTTTTCATCGCTAACAATCCCGCATTATGAGGAGTTAAACCATCTACATCTTTTAGCGGTGAAATTCTTGACGTGGTGGCAAATTCATCTAACTGTTCGGGTAATGGAAGCTGAACTAGGATTCCATGAACAGAATTGTCCGTGTTTAGATTGTCTATGATTTTATTTAATTCCATTTGAGTGATATTTGAAGCAAGTTTATGATCTTTTGTTATAATTCCAACTTCTTCACATGCAATGTGTTTGTTTTTGACATATGTGGCAGATGCTGGATTTTCTCCAACCAAAATTGTGGCTAAACAGGGATTGATGTCTTGTGTTTTAAGCTCAAGAATCGCCTTTTTGACCCTGTCTTTGACTGATTGAGCAATAACTTTGCCATCGATTTTAACGCCTGCCATGCACTGTTTTTAGTTTGTAGATATTTAATTCTTGGAATTTGGATGAAAATCTTAGAAAAGAAATTTAATGCCTATATTTCTAGTCAGAACATGTTTGTAATGATGGCAGATGTAAATCTAAAAGATGGTGCTGAAGAAGATTTCAAAAAATGGTTTTCAGAATCAAACAAAGTGCTGGCAAACTTTCCAGGATTTGTCTCAAGACGATTTTTAAAAGCAAATGACGGAAGCTATAGAATAATAGTGGAACATGAAAGCAAAGACACCTTCATCAAAATGCACAATAGCCCCGAACACGATAAACTACATCCTGAAGGACATTCTTACATGAGTGCTCCTCCCGAACGGAAAACATTCTCAATTATTGCTGAATAAGTTGAAACTCGATTATGATTTAAATTCATATATTGAAAAAATCAAAAAAAGCAATTCTTATTTTCATACTTTTATCAATCGTGAAAGCTTAGCGGCAGGAATTTTGGTTTTACAGCCCAATGAAGAAGATACTCAGGAACCCCATAATAGTGATGAGGTATACTATGTAATTTCAGGAGATGGTTTTTTGAAAATTAAAAACAATGATTACAAAATATCCAAAGACAAACTGTTTTTTGTCGCAAAAGGAGTCGAGCATTATTTTCACGGGAACACAAAGGAGCTAAAGGTTTTGTATTTCTTTGGCGGCCCTGACTCTTAGCCTATTATTGTTCTTCTTCCCGAAACTTTGATCTTTTTTCTAGCAAATAGATTCACTACTTCGGGGTATATCTTGTGTTCTTCTTTTAGAATTCTTTTTGATAGTGATTCCTCCGTGTCGTTTTCTTTGATTTTAACTACTGATTGAAGAATCACTGGACCTGTATCCATTTCTGAATCTACAAAATGAACTGTGCATCCTGAATATTTTACACCATATTCTAACGCTTGTTTTTGCGCATTTAATCCTGGAAAAGATGGTAACAATGCAGGATGGATGTTGATAATTCTATTCTTGTATTTTTTTACAAATTGCGGACTGATTATCCTCATAAACCCTGCAAGACAAACAAGCCCGTTTTTAGGAGTTACCCCGTATTTTGTTAGGCTGCCGATGATTTTTTTATCATATGCTTCTCTACTACCTTCAAACCCTCTGCTCTCAATAATCTCAGTTTTAATCCCTAATTTTTCTGCAATTTTTAGACCTGGTGCGTCTACTTTATTTGAAATAACTATTGCTGGATTTATTGGGATCTTTTTACTTTTAATTGACTTTAGAATGTTCTCCATGTTGCTTCCACGACCAGAGATGAGAATTCCTAGATTTAGCAACTAGTCAATACTAGATCAAACCTGCAATTTATATCAAATCCAATTATTTTCATCTTCGTTGCCTAGAAAAGTCAGGATGACTAAAAATGGAATCCTGTGTGAGGTAAATGAAAAACGAGTTTATTTAGATCCTAAAAACAGTGATGTTTCTGGAATAAATTTTGTCTCTCATGCTCATTCTGATCACCTTCCAACAAAAAACGGTGGAATGATCCTATCATCCATTGAAACAAATGAGATAGCTAATCTTCGAGGATTCAAAATGAAAAATCATGTAGAATCACTAGAAAATTTCTCCCTCATTAACAGTGGTCATATTCTTGGGGCCAAGGGTTTGCTCTTTGATGATATTTTCTATACTGGAGATATCTGTACTAGAGATAGAGGTTTTCTCAAGGGTGCAGAAATTCCTAAATGTAAAACTCTGATTACTGAATGTACATTTGGATTGGCAGAATTTGTTTTTCCAAAAATGGAACAAATTCAAAAACATGTTAACGAATTAATTTCTGAACTTTACGGAAAAGGAATACCTGTAATTTTAATGGGTTATCAATTGGGAAAAGCACAAACAATTACTCAATTATTTGGGCATTGGGGGCCGCTTTATCTTCATGATTCTGTAAAAGATATGAATTTACTTCATCAAAAATTTGGAATTTCTTTAAAGGATGGGATGGGGCATTCTGAAGCTGAAAAAAATGGATTACTTGAAAAAAAACCGTGGGTAATGGTTGCACCAATGATGTCAAGTAAAAATAAATTTGTTCAAGAAATGAAATCGAAATACGGTGCTGTAACAATTGGATTTAGTGGATGGGCACAATCCTCACGATTTTCTTTTGGAAGGCGAACTGATTATTCAATTCCAATGAGTGATCACTGTGATTTTAATGAGCTTGTTGATATGGTCATAAAATCTGAGGCCGAACAAGTCTATACAATACATGGATTTGTGGATGAATTTGCACAACACTTGAAAAAAATTGGCATCAGTGCTCAGCCCTTACTGGAAAATTCTTTAGATAATTTCACTTAGATGAAAATTTACTACAATCACAATTTTCAACTAGACACGTTTCCGTATTTCTAATATGATCATGAGAAAAATGCTTACATTTTTCATTTTTGCATATTCTTCTTTGGGCTTCTTTTTGTACTACTGATTGTGCTATGGCATTTGCCTTGTCCTTTGAATATCCTTTCTTATCTATGTAAAAATGAACAATACTGTTGTATAGCAAATCTGGATTGAATTGTTTTTCTAACATGGAAATATCTGGTTATAATACGGCATTATTCTATTAAAAGATCTTGTGACGCCTAATTTGTTTAAATAATACTGTGTTTGTACTATTTGAACATCCTATTTGTCATATTTGAAATTTTGATTGTAAATATATGAGAAAATTCATGCATAGGGAAATCAAAGAAGATTCTGAACTTGATCCTATGAATGCCCCTCAACGGACCGTTTTTTTTAAAAAATCCAAACCTGCTGAAACAATAAAGATTGATTTTAAATCTAATGAAAAATCCAAAAAAATCGATTCTCTTTTAGAAAAAGCACCTGAAAAAAACTTAGAATTAAATCACGAGTCTTTAGAAGAAAATGAAAATCTAGATGAATCAGATAAAAAATTACTTACTCTGAAAAAAGAGATTGAGACCGCACAAAAATTTCATCAATTAACAAAACAAAAATTGACTGCAAAATCTGCGTCATTAAGAAAAACAAAATCAACACTTACCCAAACCCAAAAAAAACTTGATGAGGCATTATCCTCAAAATTTACTGCTGTGGACAATAATAAATTGGAGATGATAGGTAAAATGTCTTCAAAAATGGCACATGATATGAGAAATCCACTAACAATTTTACAATCTCAAATTGAATTGATGAAGGTAAAACAAAAAATTCATGAAGATACAGTATTGTCAAATTCAATACTCAGTATGGAGAATGCACTATCCCACATTACAAATCAAATCAATGACGTGTTGAATTTCATTAAAACTCCTGAGATTCGCTTGATTACTTGTGATTTAAAAGAAATTGTAAAAAGTTCAATTGGCGAGGTAAGATTTCCTCCGGATGTTGAATTGCACTCATCACTTAATTCCTGTGTTCTTCAGTGTGATGTGGTAAAAATTCGTGGTATTGTTACAAATATTATACAAAATGCCGTTCAGGCAATTGGCCTTAAAGGTAAAGTTAGTGTATCTCTTGAAGTAGATGGTGAATTTGCTACAATCAAAATTAGTGATTCAGGACCTGGAATCCCTAAAGAAAACATTGAACAAATTTTTGAGCCGATGTTTACAACAAAAGATGATGGAACTGGTTTAGGATTGGCATCCTGTAAGCAATACTTGGAGATGCATAAAGGCACAATCGATGTTAGTAATAATCCTACCACATTTACAATTACACTGCCAAAAACTGCTGAATCCTCTTGATCTTCCTGAACTCTTTTTAGAATCTGTTTAGTAATTAAAGTAATGGGGTTTTTGTCCAATTTCAAAAAGGATCTCCAAAACGAAAAAAGAAAAAAGGCTCAGGGACTTGGATGCACTGTGGGACTGGACCGTTTTTTCCAATTAAGACAAAATTTTGACATAGTAAATTCTAACAGATTTGGTTTGTGAACTATTTCAGGTTTGAAATTTTTTAGATTCACTCTACAACAAATTCTACACTTAATGGCGGAGACAATGCAGTTGGATTATCTACAGACTCCCACACAAACACCGTAACAAAATATTTTCCTGCCAAGTCTGGAATCCAAGACTGGCTTGTTGTGATTGTTTGTTTGGGTAAAATAGTTCCAGACAGCCAAGACAATGACATTGTGCGTCCTTTTTCATCTTGTACTTGAACTAGATATGCAAAGTTGTGAATGTCTTGTGTCTGTGCGTTCAGGTCTGCACTAAACAAGACTTGATGTCCTAGAGGTATCACATTGTCTGAGAATCTATTTTGTTTTAGGTCTTCTATTCTCAATGATGTGGCAAGCACCATTTCTATTGGTCCACGAGGACCTGAGATTATAGCAGTGGCAACAACTTCATAGGTCTCAGAATCTGCATCATCTGGAAGTGTTGTGTCAACATACTTTGCAGATATTGTATCACCATCACTTACAAGCAATACACCTCTTGAAGAAGAAAAATCATGAGTAAAAATCACATCACCTTCAAAAAATCCAGGGTTTTCAGGCGTGTTTGTTAGTACAATGTCAGTTCCCAAAGGGTCAGTATCAGAGTGGACATGGATTCGGATAAAATCAACAGAGTCAGGAAACTGCACTAGATCAGGGTCAATTACACGTAGTGTGGCTACAGAGTTTTCTTTTCCAGAGTACGATGCTTGCAACCAATACATCTCTCCTATATTTCCAAGAGTGTTTTTGTGATCAATCCCATCTTCCCAAGCAAACGAAACAACAGAGTTGTCATCTGTTTGTGCAAATGCACCAGAAACTGAAAACAAATTAGTGCTGCAAAACCCAAAATGATAATGCTCAAATCCTACATCGCAGGGCTCAGGCTCTGGCCAAATTCGTGCATGCATAAGAAAGTACATTGCAACAAGAACTACTATGATGATAATTAACACAAATTTTGTTTTCATTTTCTAATCAAATCCAAATTCTTCATATTCTGGCAATGATATATCATAATCTGTTTTCAGTGAATATTCCAATATCTTTTGCACATCACATGGAAACAATTCTGGAGGAGTAAATGGATGAAGACCCCAAAATTCAGCATATGTTTTGTTTTCATATTCAAACAAGTCAATATACCGTACAAGGTGACCAGGTTTCCACGGACTTACACATGAAACATAGTCATCACCAGGGGCTAATGTTGCAGTGTAAATGACATTAGAAATTGATGTATTATCTTTAGATTCATAAAAATCAACTTGTATTGTCTTTGAATTTTTATTCAGTATCATCATGTTTTCAACATTGAACCAATAAACATCAGGTTTGCCTTCCGGAAAAGATACAATTTCACCATAAGAAATTGGTCCTGCAGAACTATAGAAAACTGCACTATCTGAAAAATTGTGTCTTCCTCTTTCCAGTCTGCATACAAACTCGTCGGATTTAATTTCCACACATTTGTAGCCATCAGATACTTTTTCAATACAGTCTTTGTCACATTTGGGATCATCAGGGTATAGTGAAACTCGTGACAACGGTTCTTGAAAGTAAATGTAGTCATGGATAAGTAGAATTGCAGGAACAATTATCATTATTGACAAAATTGCATAAAGAGTGTTTTTTAGATTAGGATTCATTTTCTATTTCCCCTAATCACAAAAACCAATCCTCCAATAATACTTCCAATAGTTATAACTAGAATTACCATAAATAGCAATACAGGATGAAGTGGAAGTGCATTTTCTGGTCCTGTATCATTGCATACCTCCCACCATTCCAATGTTTCTGCGGCACATATTGCAAAAACATTAGGAATGATGAACGGAATAAATGAAAATACAATAAGTATCAAAAATATAATTTTCATTTTAGTTTCTCACCATGAGAATCAAATACAGTATTCCAACAAAAACAAAAAAGATTCCAACTCCAGACAGAACAGTGAAAACAATTTGAAGTTTATGCGACTTTGTTTTTATCCAAGTTATAATTGGAACAATGCCAATCATGACAAAAGTTGCAATTACTGCAGGTATTGCATGAACATCTGGAGTTCTAGGACATGATTCATAGTAATTACCACTTGGTGTGTCAGTATAGCACCGTAGATAGTTTGTAGTGCCCCATACAAACACAAGAATGGACATGCCTAAAACGACAAGTAAAAATAATAATTTGTAATTCATTTTCTTTTTTACCTCAAATTAAACAAGCATCAACAATTTCAATTTGTTTTGAATTTTTTTTGTATAGAATTTCTAAGGCTCTATAATCATCAGTGGTAAATACTTCTTCAAATGCCACCTCCTCTCCATCAACTAGTACAAAAAAGTCCCAATCAGAAGGATCTTCAGATACTTCATCACATCTTACAAGCTTTGCGTCCAAAAGGTCTCGAGGGATTTCAATGAACAGTTTTCCAGAATTGTTTCTTGGCATGTCTACTATCAATGAATGTAAATCTACATCATATCTTATTTCAGAGACAACTGCATTACTGTCAAGTGCAAATACTGCATAAACTGAGTTATCTTTGAGGACATCAAAGATGTAGTATTCATGCTTATAGGGCTGCCAGTTCAATTTTATCATCATGTACGGAGTAATGCATGCAAATTTTCCGTTTGGTCTTTCTACTAGGAGATGTTCAGAATTCCAACAGACATAATTGTCAGGATTAAGATCATTATTGATTTGGTATTTCAGTTGTAGAACAACATCAGCAAAAACCATGACAGAAGAACCAACAACCATGACTATGATAACTGTCAAGAGTCTAGTTTTCATTTTTCATCCTCTAGTGTCTGCCATCCTCTTTCATTTAGTTTCGGTATTGAGTCAGGAAAAACACATGCGGGTGTATGCAAGTCCCATGATTTGAATATTCGAATTAAACCATCATTGCATTTTACTTCCCAAGGTTCTATTCCTTTTTTGATTTGCTTTAGCGGAGATTCAATCATCCAAGGTACAAGACCACCCCAACGATCAGAATCCACATGATTTTCTTTTGTTTCATCTACCACGCATATTCCGTCTTGCAGTGTTGTTCCGGGTCCGCAGTTTTCAGAGACTTGTCTGCTCTGCTCGGGTTCAGGAACAAGTCTTTCTTTGACATCAAATTCTAGTGTCTCAAAATCAGAACCATATGTTGCCTTTACCTTCCAAGTACCTTGCATGGCATCATGAGGAAGTAAAAAAGAAGTGTTGATTTGTCCATATTCGTCTGATATTGCAACAAAATGTTCAGTTATTTTATCAGAAGGATTCAGCACATCAACTACCACATCAGAATTGGGTTTTGTGTCTATTCTGACAAATACCTCATCACCAACAACATATGAGGTAGAAGAAGTTTGCACATGTCCCATGACTCCACTGGGCTTCAATTGTGCAAGAGGAGATTCAACTGATTCTTTTACAGCAAACCCCAACCCATATGATGTTCCAGAATTATTATTTATCTCAAAAAGATAAGAGCCAGTCATGCCGGGGGTGAACCTCCATTCTATTGTTTTGTATACAGTACATGGCTCCAAGACCACATGTTGACTCATAGTAGACATTGCCTCAAATTCAGCACCATTTGATCTTGATAATATGCCGTCTAGATCAATCTCTTTTGGGCGGTCTGAAATGTTTGATATGTCATAAGATACCGTAACTGTCTTGCCAACCTTGAAGTTATTTCTGTCTTGGAATGCGTTAATGTCTAATGTTTCATCCTGAGATATTTTTGGAAGTGACCCAGTACCTCCTAACATCCAGTGATCTGATGGAATATTATTTTCAAAAATATTACACTTGTCCCAGTCAGATTCCACTAGTTTTGTTGTAGGATGGATTGACAGCATATTATGATACTGACCATATCCAAATACTGCAGTAAGGAAGAACAATGCCCTATCTCCCACATGGAAAATCTGAGTTCCAGATCTGGAGGAAGTTATATTTTGTCCTGCAGCTAATACGACATCTGAATCATGAGGATTTTTGAGGAATTTTTCGACTTGGATGTGATAGAGGTTATGAGTAGGGGAGAATGTGGAGTTGATCAAAATCACTTTGCCAACAACAATAGTATCGCTAAAATCAAACACTTCCTGTGAACTAAAAGGAGGAATTGCAAATGCAGTTCCCACAAGTCCAAGTATTCCAATTGTAAATATTGTCAAAAGTCTAGTTTTCAATTAATCAAGCTAAAGTTATGACATTCATAAGTACTTCGTATCTTTTGCTCAAGAAAAAAGAGTAGAGATATTGTAAGCGTCCCAATCGCTTTCTGCCGTCATTCAAAAATTCTCAAAAAGGTATCCGCGCCCACTGTGGGTTGTGATACCATCCGGTCCACTCCCACTAGTTAGCACCAGTTTATTGTAACAAACTAATTATCAATTACAAAAACCAGAAACATTGTTGGTTTTATGAAATCAGAACAACGCCTGAATTTTTTGGCATTATCTGAATCATAGAATGGTTATCATAAAGTCCATGTTGTATTTCAAAATCATTTTGTTGTCCATTAATCATAACAACAGGATTTTCAGGAAGCAAATCAGTCGACATGTATATTATGATCCTATACGGTGCATCAAAGGAAAATTGCATCATTTTGGTTGTTTCATCATATACAACGTTAGAAATTTTAGATGGACTTCTAAAATCTACAATCCATTTGTTTGAATCATTTTCCTTAATCCATACTGGTTGCATTAATTCTCTAACGCCTTTTGTCGGGTCGTATACTTTGTACTCTTTTGCATCATTAATTTCTCTCTCCAATCCTCGATGACAGTATTGTTTTCCCATGTCATCGATTATCATATCACATAATTTTGAACCCTCCTCCAAATCATGATCAGTATGAAACGCTATGCTTAATCCAAGATTATCACGACATTGTTGATAATCAAAAATTCGAAGATCTGATTTTGGGCAGATGTTTTGAATATCCTGTTTTATAGAAGTGGATCTAGTCAATTCATCATCTGTATATTGCATAAATACACCTCCAACGCAGATCGAACTTTGATAGAATGACATTTGATCACATGCATTAATGGCAGAATTCAAATCATTTATGAAATAATGAGTAATTCCGTGTCCTAAGCCATGTACGCATTTTGTATATTCTGGTTTACCGATAAAGTCGTTACAGATTGTTTTGTATTCCCCCATGTCTTTGTTATTTTCTTGTAACTCATGAAAATATGCCGCCATTACTCCATGGTAAAATCCACCCCTACAAACAGAACCATCAACACCGCTCAAGTTTTCAAAAATATTGGAATTCTCGGCATATGCAGCATGACCTATTTCATGAGATATAAAGTGGCAATCATCCACTGCACCAAGCTGGGTTAATGATAAAGCCAACTCTAGAGTGTCCACATTGTTTTCTTCTTTTACAACTAAACTTTGAAAGAATTGAGAATAACACAATAGTTTTGACGTGCCAGTCTCCAGTATTGCACAAGATTCAATTTCTGACAAGTTTTCCTCAACAAGTTTTTGGGAAACTAAAATTGGGAAAGAGTCTTCCATGTCTGTTAATCCATCATTGTCATCGTCAGAATCTTGGTTTGCGCCCAGATTGTCAAAATCAAAGTCTGCCCATTCTAAAGGATCCGTATCAAACTGGTCAAGGTTGTCTTTAACTCCGTCATTATCATCATCCGTGTCACACACATCGCCAGACTTGTCAAGATCAAAATCCGATTGATCCATATTTGGATTTAATGGGCAGTTATCAAAAGAATCAGATGTTCCGTCATTATCCGAATCTGCAAAAATTGCATACTCGGACCATGCCAAAAATGACACACCAAGACTAATGATCAACAAAACAAACAAAAATTTTATTTTTTTATCAATTACAAATATTGCCATATAAGATGCCTCTAGACTATTTTTCAGATATTTTAACTCATCTAAGAAATTCTCGGTTTCGATTCAGTTTGGAACTGTTGAATTGTGTTGTTTGCTAAGCCTCAATCTTTTTGAAATTATTTTCCAGCACATATTTGCAATTACCTCATAGGAATTTGCATTATCGACTCAATGCTCTGACGGTTCAAATCTGTGAAGATGTGATACAATTCTAGATTTTAGATAATCTAGCGTATCTAAGGTAAGAGATTTGAAAATACGAAATATAGGTAAAATAGGCATAAAATTCCTGAATTTGAAATAAGATTTCTCAAACAAAATTGGAGAGATGACAGATATTCATTGCAAATATCCAAAATTATAATTTCAGCCAATTAGTCAATCTAGAATCGATTTTGTCTGTTTGATGATAACAAACACGATGTTAAGTGGAATTTTATGAGGATGTAATTAATGAGAACATTAAGAACTCAATTATCCGCATTAACAGTTATTCTTTTCACATTAGGATTTGTCCCATATCTAACATCTTATGCTTTTGCAGCAGAACCTGAATTCTCATCTTTTGTTGCGGATGATCCAGATGACTTAGATGCAATTTTGTCAAATGGGGATACTCTAACCATTACATTCAGTGAAGCAACCAATGCTACAAACAATGGTGCCATGACTAGAGCGGAAATCATTGCTAACTTTACAGATGGTACTGGCGGTGTTGATTGGGGAGATGCGTATTCAGGAGTTTGGAATGGAGATTCAACTGTTCTTACAGTAACATTGACTGACGTAACTAATGCTATTCTCACTCTTGGTGCTACAACCATTGAAGGCAGAAGTACTACAAACATATCCTCAGCTGCAGAAGGTACTAATGCAGAATTACTTGATGCCACATCTGTCACTGCAACTCTTTCAGGTGACTTTGGATTATTTGTTGCAGTTTCTGCAAGTAATGGAAGTGGATGTAGTGGGGACTGTGAAGAACCAACACTTGGACTTGATAGCAAGGGTGAAAGATTAGTTGATAATGGATTTACATATAATGGAAAACCAATAGATGTTGAAAGATACTTTACGCCATATCCGCTTGTAACTGTAAATACTGGAGAGAAGAACATTGCCGAATTCAAAATTTATGATAATGGAGGCCCAGACAACATTTCTCACTTTGAGATAGCATTTGGCTTGGCAAAAGGAGAAATTATGAGCGAAAGTAGAGCCGTAATTAACTGGGACAAATCATTTGATGGTGAAAAAACGCTTTCAGTTAATGATCCTGAGCATGTCTTAGGAGATATTGAAGTTTCAACATCTGAAGGCAATTGTTCTGAAGAATCAGCACAACAATGCCTACTAGTCAAAGTAATTCACACATTTAGAGCACCACTTGATTTTAACATACTTGGAACCAATGTTTGGGATACAAAACGCAATGCATGGCAAAACTATTACAATCACGGGATTGAAGTTGTAGGTCCATCAATGAATCCTGCAAAAGAATATGATGGAATCAACAAAGGTCAGATATACCACTTGACTGAAACCGGCAAGACTACAGCAGTTGATGAGTTTGGAAATTCATGGTCCTTAGTGATTGATCAATGGACTATGGATTATGTTCCAAATAAAAAAATTATAGATGAAATCTCAATGGCAGGCATTGCAAGAGAGCATGCCTACTTTAACATGTACAAATATGGTCAATATCTATTGGCAGAACACGAATTAAATCAGATTTGTCCTGAATGTCTTGATGATTCATACGTAGAGATAGACAACATTTTTGCTTATGATTTTCAGGAAAGAGTGAACAAACTAGATAAGCCCGTTGTAAAACAAAAACTGCTCTTAGGATCTGAAATGGCACAAAAAACTATGAATCACATACTTGATCCAATTTCACATCTAAGGAATTAGTGATTATTTCGTATTTTAAATAAGAAAGCAAAAAGATTTTCTGTTCTCAGGGATTCAGAATCTAAGTTTTGTTGATATTCATTATTGGTTCGTTTGGTATATTCAGAGAATTCATATTGAAAAATGTTGTCTATTTCCTCAAAAGAGTCATCAAAACATTTTAGACAATTTTGTTTTAACAGATTTTGTGCAACTAGTTGTTGTCCTTGAACATAAGTTGGAAAAAAGCTGTGTTCTCTGTTTATTCCATGCATTGTAATTTTGTCAGAATCAGTTTTCATTAAGACAGGAATAATTTTGTATCCGTAATATCCTTCATTTAGATTCATGTCAATATAGGATGATTGTTTTAGGTTTGTAATCTCTGCAATTTTATAATAATCAGAATTTAGATCTTTTCGCAATACATCATAACTAATAATTTTTTGATTCGTTGTAATCTCTGGTTTCGCCCAATCAAGTTTCAAGGAATCTTTTGAAAATGTAGTTACCATTACTGGAATATGCTCATCAGTTTTAGAATCCAGAATCCCTACAAAATATTCGGATTTCCAAGATAGTGAGTCTTCAGCAAATGAACTAGTCACAGATCCAAATAATCCTAGAACAGTAATAATTGAAAGTCCTATCAATTCATCCTTCATTTGATGTCTAGAGAGAATACGGATTGTGAGGGATTAAAGAAGGAGGAATTATTTGAGAAAATCAAGTTCCTTTTTGGAATAATTGTTCAAAGCGAATTCATTGGCTAAAGCTCTGTTTTAGATATAAGATTTGGGCTTGGATACATTGTGATCAATCAAAAAATTCAAAGTTTGAATCAACAAACTATGGAGTTTTTTCCACAGAAATCTCAGAATCAGGTCGGAATTTGTGCCAGAGCATGCCCATAATAGCTGCAACAGATACCCAAAACACGCTAACTGCAACAACGGACATTGCTCTGAATCCATTCACCAAATCCATCGGGGCAGTTACTTCATCAGGATTTGCAGGCATTAATGCAAAAACAATTCCAATGAATGCAATATATCCAACAAATGCAAAAACCTGGGTATTTTTCTTTAGACGCTTGTACACTTGATAAAACCCAATGACTCCAAATCCAGAAATTGCAATAAATGATAGATAGAGTATTGCTCGCAACACTACAGTTTCAGCATCCCCAACAGTTGGAGGATTTGCAGGGTATTTCAAGAATGGAATCAAGTATATTGAAATCCACATGATTCCTGCAAGAACAAATGATTTTTGCAAGTCAGTCTTTCCTGGCAAAGAATTTCTAGACAAAGCATAAACAATTCCAAATAGAGCACCAATTGATGTTCCTAGTATTGCACCAGCTAAAACTTGTCCACCTTTCTGCCAATCGCGGTAACTATTGTATTCAACCCAGAATTGCGGGGTGTCTTCTTCTTCGCCTGATGCAAACAGATTCTGGTTTTCAATTCCAATTGCTTGATCAAGATATGGTTCCACTATTGCAAGGTTTGCCATTCCATGAAAGGTTCCTGCAATTGCACCAGATACCAAGACAATTGCCAAAAAGAGTACAGTTCTCATGATTCATCTAGTGACAAGGAAATCCTGCTGCATGACGCATGTCATGTGTCAGCTCATGAATGTAAAGATCTTCATATGCCTGCTCCCCCAACACAACACTGAAGATATGACCTTGATCATAACCTACAACAAACAATCCCACTACAAAGATCATGGCTAAAAGCATAATTGCAAATACTGGAACTTTGGATTTTGAAACCATAATCTCAGTAGGAAGTGACAACAAAATGACATGGAATGTGACATACTTAAACTATAGGATGGTTCATCCAATTTATATATTCTAGGTGTAAAACAGAATCTATGCAGCAACAGATCAAAACATTGCAGAAAATAACATCCAGAAAAAGAACAAGTAAAGCTTTGACATTTAGTATACCACACGTTCTAAAGTCGATTTTGCTATTGTCAAGACAAAAGTATGCAAGCAGAGCAACTTTGTGTGATGAACTGCATATGGGAGAAGGAGCAGTGAGAACATTGATTTCATATCTCAGAGAATATGAATTTGTAGATTCAATAAAAGCAGGAACATTTCTTACAATAAAGGGTAAAAATTTTGCAAAAAAGTTTCAAGAAGCAATTCCATACCAGAGTTTTTTGAAAAAATGTTGTCTTACAAATGGAGATCACAATTGTGCAATAATTCTTAGAAAAGAGCACGTCTCAAACATAGGAAACGGAATGAAGCAAAGAGACTATGCAATTTTGTATGGGGCAGATGACGTTTTGACTTTAAGATTCAAGAACGGAGAATTTGTTTTTGTAGGAGACGAGGTGGTATGTTTTGCAGACGAATCAGAAATAAAAGAGAATTTGATCGAGGCACTGCATCCAAGGAACAATGACATCATCATCATTACATCATCTAATGACAAATTTGTAGCTGAAATATCTGCAATCAATACGGCTTTGTGGACATTAGGATCATAAAAATGGCAATATCAAAAAATGAATGATGTTAGAAATCTCAAGATAAAATACCTAAAATTCAAAAGATACCCAAAAACGCCATTTGTATTAAAAGACTAGTTAAAATGAGCCAAGATCACACAAATTCCATGAAAGCCAAGTTTAACGGCAAATGTGTAGAATGTGGGGAATCGATCAAAGTGGGCAAAGAGATATCAAAAAACTCCCAAGACAAATGGGTGCACAAGGCATGCTCAGATTTAGAAGAAGAACTGCCATAAGTAAACAAATCAGTAACAAATTTTTTAAATAACTTTGAAAAATCACAATTAAATGAATTTGAGATTCAAAGTATTTTTGATGGCATCCATCATAGCAGTTTTATCTATCGGGACAATTCCAGTAGACATTTCTGCCGAAACCAACCAAAACAGGGTGACAGTTACTCCGATTAACGAGGAGATTAGTTTGCAAAAAACTGTGGCTACGATGAACATACCAGAGGATAACAAGCTTCCATGGGGTTTTGTGAAAGGCGCACCATCAGAATATGTTGAAAGATATCCAGTAATCATTCAGTTTTACAGTGGCGAAGATCCAGTTCACTTTGCGCAAGTAGATGTAAAAGGAGATGGTTCATTTGAATACAAATTTCGAGTCAGAAATATGGATTCAAGTACGGGTGAATTTGTAAACATCTTTGAAGGGGAATATACAGTAAAAATCTTCAGAGTGATTCCAAACTCCAATGATTTGATATAAAATCAAAAGATATTCTCGTATCAAAAATTATTTTGATTTTGTCAGAATCCAAAAAATATGTCGTGTGTATACAAGAATTGGATTTTTTGCCAAAGTTCAATTCTGGAATTAACAGAATTCATATATCGAATCAATAGTGGAAGAGCTAGAAAATGAGCAAGAATTTTTGGCACGATATTGAATCAGGAAATGATATTCCAGAAATAATTAACGTGATAGTTGAGATTCCAAAAGGCTCTATGAACAAATACGAATATGACAAAAAACACAACATGATAAAATTAGACAGAGTTCTTTTCTCGCCTTTTCATTATCCAGGAGATTACGGGCTAATACCTCAAAGCTTATCTGATGACGGAGATCCGCTTGATGCGTTAGTACTGGTAACAAACTCCACATATCCAGGAATCCTAATTGAGGCAAGGCCTATTGGGTTACTGCAGATGAAAGACGACGGAAAACTAGATGACAAAATAATTTGTGTTGCCACAAATGATCCTAGATATTTACACACCACAGACATTTCAGATATTGAAGATCACTACCGTTCAGAAATTGCCCATTTTTTCCAGGTGTACAAAGATTTGGAGGGAAAAAAAGTAGAGATACTAGGTTGGAAGTCTGCCAAAGAAGCAAAGATTGTCATTGTTGAATCAATTAAAAGATACAAGGATACTTTGAAAAAATACTAACATGCCAAAAAAATGCGAACATTTCTTGCAGGAAAAAGATGTTTCTCCAAATACTATTAGTTGTGAAGAATGCGAAAAAGAGCATTTGCCAGTAGTTGCGATTAGGATGTGTTTAACATGCGGGCATGTTGGATGCTGTGATTCGTCAATGGGAAAGCACGCAACTAAACACTTTGAGGAAACAGGACATCCAGTTATGAAGGCAATCCCAAATGATATTTGGAAGTGGTGTTATATTCATAAAGAATACTACTAATTCACCAAATCAATATTTGCTCAAAATGTATTATAACCAAAAATCATGGGGGTTAATTAAGAGATGATGATTTTCAATTGATCGTGAATAAAAAAAAATGGGCATGGTATGCACTCATTTTTTCAATAATTCTTTCAATACTAATTATCACAATTGAGATATACAGTATAGAAGAAGAAAACATCAAAACGTCAATAACAGAAAATCAAGTAAAAATTCAAGAAATCATTGCAAAATCAATATCCAAAAACATTTCATCGGAGATTGAGTTAATCGTATTTGAACTAGGGGAATTGGCAGAATCAGAGGAATTACAAAAAGATATCGGAACAGTGGAATCAAGTCAGCTAATTGCACATACATTTAGTAGACTAAACTCTATTTCGCCTACTGCACAAATTCTAGCATTAGATGAGAAGTTTACAGTTCAGTCCCAAGTGAGTAAAACGCACAACTCGTTTGTGGGTGCAACAGTCAAAGGATTATCAGAATTAATAAATTCTGAGAAAAATAGCTCACAGTCAGAGCCCGCAATACTTTCAATCGACACCCTTCTTTTTGACGAGCCGGAAATAGCAATCACATATCCAATAATAGACGAGAAGACAAAAATTCCCAAAGGACTCCTTTTAGTAACATTTGCGTCAAGTGAATTTTTCAAGAGACATGGAAACATCTACGATGTTGAATCACAGTTTTTGATGGTCATGGATGAAAATCATATTTTATTAATTGACCCCAGTACTGAAAACATTGGAAAAAATTTCTTCGATGAAGAAATTCAGCAACAAATAGGCAACAATTCTTTTTCCAACAATCATATTAAAAATGTGCTTCAGGGAAATCTAGCTACGGCAATTTTTACTTTAAATGACGATATTGGGGAGAGAATAATTACGGGAATTCCAGTCGTGATCAACGATAAAATTGAATTCATGTTTGCAGTGGTAACTCCCACCCAATCAATTAACAAAGAGATTGACGAGATTATTTTTTACACAAAAATTCAAACTGTTTTTTTGTTGTTAGCAATAACGGTTGTACTATTAGCATTTTTGCTAAAAAGATCACAGAGTTTTAAAAAAGAAAAGCTGACAGTAATAGGGCAGCTCTCATCAAACATTGCTCATGACATACGAAACCCATTAGGAACAATAAAAAATGCAGGGGTGATCATAAGCAAAGAAAATAACGACAAAAATGAAATTATTTCAAGGGAGATAAACAGAATAAATCTATCAGTACGACGCATTTCACACCAGATTGAAGAAGTGTTAAACTATGTAAGAACGACACCGTTAATTCTAAAACCACATTCAATCAATCAAACGCTTTACGAAGCAATCGACACACTAACTATTCCAAAAAACATCGAGATCAATACTCCAAAAAACGACATGACCATAAAATTTGATCATGAAAAAATACTCATAGTGTTTGTAAATATCATTCTTAATGCAATTCAGTCAATTGGAGATGAAAAAGGACATATCAATATCAGCACGCAGGAAACCGAATCGGACATCATAATCAAATTTGAGAATTCTGGTCCCAACATACCATTAAAGGATCTAAAACATATTTTTGACACCTTATTTACAACAAAACTAGAGGGTACAGGGTTGGGATTATCTAGTTGTAAAAACATAGTAGAACAGCACAAAGGAGACATAAAGGCTGCCAACAATCCAGTGGTATTTTCAATCAGGTTGCCCAAATGACTCATCGAAAAATGACTTGTAACAAGCAATTGAGGATAAAACAATGACAAATACACAAATTCTTCTCGTTGATGACGATACACAGTTTTTGGAGGCTACTGAATATATGCTAAAGTATGAAAATTATGATGTGGTAACTGCAAAAAACGGCGAAGAGGCCATCAGAAAATACAATGAATCTCATCCATACATAGTGCTGATGGATCTCAAAATGCCAATAATGAATGGATATGACGCGTTTTTTAAAATAAAAAAAGAGCATCCAGATGCAAAGATTGTATTTACATCTGCATATGCAATAAACAATGAAGAATTTGAAAATGCACAGAAATCAGGATTGTTCGGTCTACTAACAAAACCATTTGATTTGAGTGAATTAAAAAATTTGATTTCATCCAAAAACTAACTAGTTTATTTTGGATTTTTTTAAAACAGCATATCTCTCATGGTAATATTTAATGGAATCTCTGAAAAAAATCAGAAACCATTTTTTCAATTCAGGATCATCCTGAAAAATAGGATTCAAACTTTCTATTCCTGTATCATTGTTATTTCCCATTGGACGATATAACAAATTTACATAAAACCAGTATGAAATTTGTTCTGCCAGATTTTCTTCAGAAATATTTTCAAAATTTCTTTGATACTTCAAGTGCACATAAGACATCAGTTCATAAAATGGAATTTCACTTTTTACTTGAATTTGAGGATTGTCTGCAAGCAATCCATTCGCCAGCAACTTAATTCCATATACTCGTTCGCCGACTTTTGTTTTTAGGTAATCCCACTTTCCAAAAACTTTGGGCAACACTTTAGAATATTTTTTAGCAATTTTGTCTATCTCGTTGTTACTAAGATCTAAAACATCAATGCAATACAAAATTCCATACAATGACAATCTGTACTTGTCAGCGATTCCGGTTTTGAGACTTTTCCCATCTTTTATTGCAAGACCTAAATTTAAGATTCCATCGGAATGTTTTCCTTTGTCTTTTCTGCCTACAAGCAATCGTCTGTAAATTTTTTCTCTTTCACGTAATTTTGTAATGTCATCAGGAATAGAGATTTTAGCTAAATCCCAAGTGGTCGAAGATTCATTTACGCTCATTACTTTTAACAACCTCTGAACATTTTGTTGGTGCTTACTTAGAGATGACTTCTTTTGATCAGGATGGCCGTAATGAGCATGAGCATTTGGACGAAGATACAGTTTGTAGTTTTGTAAATTTCCAAACGTAGGATCATCTAAAGGCATGCCGATATACGGTATCTCTTGTTATATATAACTCAGCCTCAATCACTTCATGAAACAGCAAATCACACATAATTGGCAACACTCGCCTACTGAAATTCAGGTAGCAAGCAGTCCTGTAAAAGCAGTGTCAAAATCCTTGCATCATGCCAAGACACCTACTTTCTCCACTGAGGATTTGATGGGGCTAACATGGACTCTGTTTGAGGAGAGATACTAAATGCAGACACAATGTTTTTTTCCAAATGTATGGATTGTGTGTAACAAAATGCCGACCCATTTTGTTATGTTGCATCGCCAAGATTGTGTTGAGGAGATGATTAAATGAAACCTGTCAAGAAATTCCCCAAAGGTAGATTTTCATCTTCGCTGTGGAATCACATCGAACAAATCCAAAAATCAGATGGCATTGATACTCATTATGAAAATGAGATAATGCTAAATGATTTGGATTTGTTTGTGAATCAAAAATCAAGAAGAGGTCAACAAAATAGATGTGGTGCAGCAGTATGAATGTAGTTTCAAAATATAGCATTCAGAGAAACGGTAAAACAAGAAAGAGTTTGTCAACAGCATGTATTTTTGTAATGATGCTGAGCATGTCTGTACCTTTGTTTGATGATGCAGTGTTTGCAGAATCAACTAAGACTACGGTGACAGAGCTTGATGATGAGACGAGTCTTGAAATGACCACACTCTCCATGAATATTCCTGAAACAAATACACTTCCGTGGGGAACAATCAAAGGCAAAGTGAATGATCCTTCGCAAGGATATCCGGTAATAATTCAAATCTTCAAACCCGATGAAGACGTCCCTATTCATGTTGCACAGATAAATTTGAAAGGAGACCATTCCTTTGAATACAAGTTCCGACTGCTGTCAATAGACGAAGGCAACATCACCCGTTTTTTTGAAGGCGACTATAATGTCAAAATCTTCAAGGTGATAAATACCCCAAGAGATAATCTAGATTCAATCTAGATTATTTCATCTATTTTTTATTACATTCTACAGAACAATACTACAGAGATTGGTTGATTCAATTGTGATTGGCCAATATTTGCTAAGATAGGATTAGAACTGTCAGTTCATTGTTCTGAGCTGCCTCTCAGTATCCCGTATAAAGTCCTCATATTTCATTATCTGTGTAGTCATACGAAAAGCATTCATTTGATCCTCGTTTATTTTTGAGCCTAAGAGAGGTTTTCTTAGTTCCATTAAGCGTTGTTGTTCTTCTGTTGCCTTTAGAATGTCATTTCTGAGATCTTCTCTTGTTGCCACACATAACATACGTAAATTTGAGATTTAAGAATTTCATATGTATTGATTTTTTAATAGTTACAAACGTACATTGGTGATGGCAGAGTATAAGCTTGAAAAATGGGATCTGTCAGAATTGGCAAAAAATCCAAAAAGCCAGGAATTTCAAAAACAGATTCAAGAATTGGAAAAACAATCAGAAAAATTTGAAAAAATTAAAACAAGACTAGATCCCAAAATGTCATCGGAAAAATTTATGAATATTTTACATCAAGTTGAAGAAATTTCTGAAAAAATGAGTAAAATCGGAGGATATGCATCCTTGTCCTATTCATCAGATACGCAGTCAGATGAGGCAACATCACTTATGACAAGAATGTCAAAGTTAGGTTCTGAGATTTCAAACAAGATTTTATTTTTTGATTTATGGTGGAAAACTCAAGTTGATGAAAAAAATGCAAAACGACTTATGAAAAATGCAGGTGAGTTAACAGAGTATCTATCACACAAAAGACTATTTGCAAAATATGCATTGAGTGAGCCTGAAGAGCGAATAATCAACACGTTAGACGTCACCGGAATATCAGCACTGGTAAAACTCTACGACAAGATCACAAATGCCTATGAATACAAAATGAAGATAGGAAATAAAACAAGAAAAATGACAAGGGAAGAACTTACCAATTATGTTCGAAGTACAAATTCAAAAATTCGTGAAACAGCTTACAAAACAATTCTGACAAAATATACAGAAAACAAGGGAGTAATCGGCGAAATATATCAAAATATTGTTCTGAATTGGAGAGATGAAGGGATAGAGATTAGAGGATACAAATCCCCAATCTCAATGCGAAATATTGGAAATGATGTAGATGATAAAACTATAGAATCGCTTCTTGCAGTATGCAGAAAAAACTCCCCAGTATTTCAGAAATTCTTTCTTCAAAAAGCAAAGATGCTGAAGATGAAAAAATTGAGAAGATATGATTTGTATGCGCCCGCAGCTTCCAACATTAAAGAAAAAAATTATTCATACAGTAATTCTGTAAAACTTGTTTTTGAATCTCTAGGAAGATTTAGTGAGACACTAGAAGAGTTTGCAAGAAAAGTGTTCAATGAGAATCACATCGATTCCTCAGTTAGACAAGGAAAAAGAGATGGGGCATTTTGCAGTACTCTTACTCCAAAAATTACACCGTATGTTCTAGTGAACTTTACAGGAAAATCAAGAGACGTGTTTACTTTAGCTCATGAATTAGGTCATGCAGTTCACAGTCAAGCAGCACAAGACAGGTCCATTCTTGTTCAAGACGCGCCGTTGCCCTTAGCTGAGACAGCATCCACATTTTCTGAATTGCTGTTATATGATAATTTATCAGACAAAATTTCTAATGATGAGAAAAAGATCATGCTATCAGAAAAAATAGATGATCTGTACGCAACAATCCTCAGACAGTCATTTTTTACAATTTTTGAAGTGGATGCTCATGAGCAAATTGGTAAAGGCACGACAGTCGATGAGATTTCAAATACATACCTGAAAAACCTTAAAGAGCAATTTGGGAATTCGGTAAATCTTTCAGAAGACTTTGCAATAGAATGGAGTTGCATTCCCCACTTTTACCACACACCGTTTTACTGCTATGCATACTCTTTTGGTAATTTGTTGGCATTGTCTCTATTTCAAAGATACAAAAAGGAAGGAATGGATTTTGTTCCATCATACATTGAAATTCTTGCTGCCGGCGGTTCTAAAAAGCCAGAAAAACTTCTCTTGGAGCATGGCTTTGATATCAGTTCACCAAAGTTTTGGCAAGAGGGATTTGATTATGTCAGAGACCAGGTTAAAACACTCTCATCATTAAACTGAATTTAAGAATAAATGGGGCTGACAGTCCAACGCATGGACTGCCAGCTTTGTTCCCCGAACGGTTTGAATTCGATGTCATCATCCAAAAACAAATAATCTGATTTAAACGTTTGAAGTTATTTTAAACCCATTTTTTTGGTTTGATCTTTCTGATTGTACCAGCAAGAATGCCAATCGTAAATCCTAATTGATAGAGAAAATACAAGAGAACTTCAAATGTACTAGGAGTAAGATCCGTGAGTCTGCTCAAGCCAGTGAGTATCAGTAAAAGAATACTGGAAAATAAAACAAATATTTTGAACATCCCATTAAGATTTGTAAATTTTAAAAGAACAAAAGTCATCACAGTTACAGAAATTGCCAGGATGGTAAGAAACCCAGTATTCATTCCAAAAATCAAAAAGAGAGAGGATGCAATATCTCCAGCATGTGCGGTAGGCAGATTGAACAGATCAATCTTTTCAGGAGATGCAAAACGCGGGACACTCAAAACGGCATTGACTAAAAACAAGATAAACAGCGTAATAGATACTGTCTTGACATGGTTTTGAAGACGCGGAAATCGCACAAGAATAGAGCGTCCAATAATAATTCCCTGAATTATACCAACTACAAAAACTCCCAAAACGGCAATTAATTGGATTATAGGATCTTTGAAAATATCAACAAGAAAAGGGATTAGTGCCATTATCAGTCAGATATCGTAATAATGAGAATATTATCTAATAGATATACAGCGTTTTCAATAAAGAATATTCCAATTTTAGGATTAGAAAATCCACTAATGAGTAAATTTTATAATTTCCCTATTATTGGGAACACCATGCAAAAATGGTTTTGTTTATTTGTCATATTCGCCTCTGTTGGAGTTGCAACAAACTATGCATATTCTCAAGAAATGAGTCTTGCAACATTTCAAGAAACGGCACAAGTCATCATAGACAAAAGCATATCTCAAAATGTAACTGCATCAATAACATTGCAAAGTACAAGCATTCAAGAAATAAAGATACCAGCTGAATTAGAACAGAGAATACGGGAAAATGGAAGGATTTCAGTAGTTACAGTGACTAACCAGAACCAGTGTGTGTTAGGAGTAAATAATGAATCATGTATTTTGATTAACGTAAAGAGAAATCCAGATGACAAAAATTTTGCACAAATTCAAAATTCAACTCTTCAAATTGCAGGACAGTTTATAGATGAAATTAACGAGGTGTTTGATACAAAGGCAAAACTTCATTCCACATTTATCCACAGTAGTGATGATGCAAGCGTGGCACTTGAAACGTCAGGAGTGATTTCAGGCAGAGGAACTATTTCTGCAGTGTATACGATGCCAATGGAAGACACAGATTCGATGTATGAAAAAATATCTGCAATTTTGATTCCCAAAGTAATTAGAGACTCGGGAGGGTTTTACGATGTTGCAAGAAATCTTTCAACTCAAGAAAATTCAAAGATGACGTTCTCAATCATATCATCCGATAACAAGTCATTGCTTCAGTTAAGATTATCAGTGAATTACCCAAATGCTGCACCGGAAATTAATGAAATTAGCCCATTGGAATTTTTAAAGACAGATGAATTGAAAAGATCAGATTATTTCTCATTAGGATTTTATCCTCTTAATTCAATATTTCAAGTAGTCATATTATCCGATGAAGAAACCAAAGTTTCGGATGTCAAAGGAGACATTACACCAACGCAGGTTATTGGAGATGAAAGAATCCCAACAGACATTACAAAGAAAGGATGGGTTTTTGATCCGCAAGAAGGGGAAAGAATCCAAGGAAAATACATTTTTGGCAAGGACACAGCCATCACTAAAAAAGAATTAGAATTTTCTCTGGGTGGGGAAGAATTCAAATCTAAAAAACCAGAAAAACTAGAAGTTGACGAATCAGTAATCGTGGTTATCATAATTACGATAGTTGCAATTGCAGCTTCAGTATTTTATCTTAAAGGATATAGAAAGTAGTTACAGCAAGAGAACAGCTGCGGCAAAAACAGTAGTCCATTTTCCATCTTTATCGCCTTTTGTGGATTGTGTGATATTTTTTGTGTTATAGATTTTACCTGAAATTGACCACTGTTGCCTTTTTTCATCCCAGTTTTTGTCAACATCAAAAGGAATACCTAAAGACGAGGCCAACATTTGCGCTGCAATATCTTCTGCATAATCACCTGCCTGTGCCTCATTTTGACCAAATGATTCGTATTCAGACAGATAACCATATCTGCTGTTATCCTTAGGCAATGCAATACCTACAGAAGCGGCGCACATTCTATATGGCTCACGAGTCTGATTCTTGGAATAAATTGTAAACAATATCTGTCCAGGACTAATTTGTTTAAGACCCTCTTTTCTTGAGATTAATTTTGCTTTGGGTGGAAAAATACTAGAAATCAATACCAGATTAGTTCCTGCAATACCTGCATCTCTGAGTGCATATTCAAAACTTGTTAGTCGGTCTTCATGAACTCCTTTTCCTTTTGTGAGAAATAATTTCTTTGCAACTAAATCAAGCATTTATGAATTCATGAAGATAGTTATTATTTATACTTTAATTGGAATAGTGAATTTTTAAAATTATATCGGAGACGGTAAACCCAGTACCTAATCGCTTTTTCTTTTCTTTTTTCTTTTATCAGGAGCTTTTTGGACTTGAGTCAAAAAGATGAACGTAAAGAAAGCCCCCAATCCTACATTGATGAGAGCCATAAAAGTAATCATCACAGTCATAGAAGGAGGTGCAACAGCTAATCCAACAACAATTCCTACAATTCCTGTTGCATAAAACATCATCATCAGAACCTTAACTCTTGTTGGTTCGATGTATCTCATAACGTGTATCAAAATACGACATTATTATAAACTGACGGTCAAAGCAACCAGATTACGACTTGGGATAGTCCAGCGGTCAATCTCGGTAACATTTTAAACCTGAAAAATTTCATTTTCCATTATGCCAATGTAGCTCAGCCTGGTTAGAGCAGCTGATTTGTAATCAGCAGGTCGTGGGTTCGGATCCCGTCATTGGCTCTTAAACTTCCTTGAATTAGATAATTTGCAGAGGCAATACGAATAAGTATGATGAATTTTGGAATTAATCAAAATGAGTTCTAATTCAGAATTTAACGAAAATAGCAAAAACATTACAGTAAAAAAATCAACATTTAATCTGTTAATTATTGGGTTAATTGTCATAGTAGGGATAGCAGCATTTTTTGCGGGATCTTATGTTTCCAACTCTAATCAGATTACAGATGAAGAACTTGAAGAGGCAATTGCAAAATTAGAATTAAAAGTATTGCAAAATCAATTACCAACAAAACAACCTTCCCAACAGGTAAAAATTTCAGCAGATAATGATCCAATTATTGGAAATCCAGATGCGCCGATTACTATAATTGAATTTTCAGATTTTCAATGTCCATTTTGTGCAAGATTCCACACCCAAACACTCCCATTAATTCTTGAGCAATATATTGAACAAGGAAAAGTCAAACTGGTTTTCAGAGATTTTCCCATACAGAGCATTCATCCAAATGCACTACCTGCATCTGTTGCTGCAGAATGTGCAAATGAGCAAGGAAAATTCAGAGAAATGCACGACATATTATTCGATAATCAAAATCAATGGAACAAACAAGAAACTGTAGATGCGCTTGATTTGTTCAGTGATTATGCAATGGAGATTCAATTAAATCAAGAAATATTTGATTCATGTCTTACTAGTGGAAAGTACATTGAAGAGATTAGAAAAGATCTTGACGATGGAAGAGATTATGGAGTGTCAGGCACGCCCGGATTTTTTGTTGGAAATGAAAAAATTGGATTTGTGGAACTAAAAGGAGCACAACCATTTGATAGTTTCAAAAAAATTATTGATGCCCAATTAGATGCATAGAAAATAACAAGCGTTTATTAGACCTTGAGCGACCACGTTAGCTATCGGAATAATGACGTCGAAGCAATGAGCTTTTCGTCATTGCTTAAGAGAAGAAAATAAAATGACAAAATTTACAGAATTAGGATTAAAAGATGAGATACTGAAAGGAATTAAAGAGCTTGGGTTTGAGGAAGCATTTCCAATTCAAGAAGCAGTTATTCCAGTACTTCTTTCAGGAAGAGATGTTGTAGGACAAGCACATACAGGATCAGGAAAAACTGCAGCGTTTGCATTATCAATGCTACAAGAGATTCAGCCAAAAAATGGCATTCAGGGATTGATTATGGCGCCTACAAGAGAACTTGCGATACAAATTAGTGATGAAATTAAAAAATTTGGAAAATTCACTGGAATTAAAGTAGCAACAGTCTACGGAGGTCAAGGAATGGGAATACAGCTAGATGCTCTTCATAGAGGAGTAGAAATTGTCGTAGCCACTCCAGGTAGGCTAATTGATCATCTCAAGAGAGGATCAATCGAACTACGAGACGTCACCCATATTGTCCTAGATGAGGCTGACACAATGCTCGATATGGGTTTCGTTGACGATATTTCATTTATTTTGGATTTAGCCCCGGAAGATAGAGTGATGTCATTGTTTTCAGCAACAATGCCTACTGAGATTTTAAGACTGTCTGAAGAATATCTAAAGAACCCAAAACAATTCTTGTTGGATGCAGATGACCTTAGTGGAGAAGGAATTGATCAATCATTTTTGGTGATTAAAGACCGAGATAAATTCAAGTATCTAATTGACTTTATCAAACAAACAAAAGGCCAATCTATTGTATTTTGTTCAACAAAATATAGAACAAGGGATGTGGCAAAGTTTCTACATCAAGAAAAATACAATGCAGTAGCAATTGAAGGAGACATGTCACAACACAGAAGAGAGCAATCCATGGGCAAATTCAGAAGTGGAAAAGCAGACATTCTGGTTGCAACAGACGTAGCATCAAGAGGAATTGACGTTCCAAGAGTAGAATTGGTTGTAAATTATGATGTACCAAATCAAGAGATGGCTTATTTTCACAGAATTGGAAGAACTGCAAGAGCAGGTGCATTAGGTAAAGCAATCACATTTGTTTCATATTCATCAGTAGGAGATTGGAATCTAATCAAACGTCAAATCAAAGTCCCCATTAGAGACTTGAACCAAGAAATGGGAATCCAGATATCCATTCCAGATCCTCTGAAAAGGCAAACGCCTTCAAGAAGATATGGTGGTCAATCAAGATCTAATTATTCTAGAGGAGGACGTTCTGGAGGATATGGAAGATCGGACAGAAGTAGAAATCCCAGGGATGACAGAGGCGGGAAAAAACGATATGGCGACAGAGATAACAGAAACAGCTACGGCGGACGTAGTAGATGGTAAATACTGCAAAACTTAAAGACTTGAACTTCATGAATTATTACTAGATACAATAATGCACAAAGGATTCATTTTACTAAATTGTGATCTTGGCGCCGAAGAATACATAGTGGACGAACTAAAACAAATGCAAGACGTCAATAATGCATACCTTACTTTTGGTGCATATGACGTGGTTGCAGAAGTGCAAACAGAGAATCAAGATGAATTTGAAAGAGTCATTGCAGCAATTAGAAAGTTATCCAGAGTTGTCAGCACCATGACTCTAAATGTAATAAAGCCCGAATAGTTGTTCTAAACACTCATTGAGATCCAAGATACTCGATCATAGCATTACAGTGATCAGTCATGAATGCATCAAGATTTCCCAGAGTTCCTTCCCACTGTTGTATAGTAGTAGTTGTACAAATCTTAGATGGTTCTGGGTCTCCAGAATCTAATGCAGCTTGTGCATTATCCATGACACTTTGTGTGAACTGCTTGTTTGTTGTGACATGATCTTTTGTGGCAAGAAGATTTGTGTGGCCTGAAATGAGTACATCAAAATCAAAGGTTTGCAAAACATCATGAGCATTCAAGTATAATTCAATGTCAGGCGTCATTCCAAATGCACGATATGGTGATTCGGCAGGGCGAAGCAAATCAACTAGCATTGCAATCTTGTATTCTGGAAGAATTATCAGCAAGTTACCTTTAGAATGAAAATCGCCAATATTGTGAAACTCAAAAGTCTTACCGCCTATTTTCAAAGTGTTGGTTTTTCCTTCAAGGATTTTGGTTGGAATTGGTCTGTTAGGATCATTGTCAGATATCAAGGCATCTGCGGCGTCTTTATGTGCAATGTAAGTGATGTCAGTAGGAAATATCGTTCCTGCAGCACCTGTATGATCCTGATGATGGTGTGAGTAAATCATATGGGTAATTGGTTTGGATGTTACGTCTTTTACTGCATCAAGGTATTTTTCTCCAATAGGTTGCGGTGCATCAATTGCAACAACACCTTCATCAGTAATTACAAACATTGTCTGGTAACCACTTCCAACCAACCAATAGACACCATCTGCAATTTCTGTGACAAAATATCCTTTTTGCTCATCAATGACAGGAGGACTGGTGGTGTAATCTAATGCATTTTCAAATATTCCTTTTGTTTCTTCAATCATATCAGTACATTCACCCACATGTTTTGTAGCAACATGGTTTGAGCTAATCATACATTTGTTGCCATAAGTTTGCCCATCAACTCCACATACTGGAGCATATTCCAAAGTGCACGCAAAATTTGGATATTTTGTTTGCCATCCACGGTCTTTAAGACTCTTGGCAGAATCTATACTCACACATGCAGGTGAACCATCATGAGATTTGAAAACTAGGTTCAGTCCTTCTGCACATATTACATCATAAGCTGCAATTCCAGCATTTCCTTGCTGAGTAGGTCTAAGATAGGGTTGCTTGACTCCATCCATGACACATATTTTTCCTGGATAAGCTCCAGGACCGCATCTATCATTTAGAACGCAGATTTCTCCAAGAGAAACGAATCCAGGTGCACAAATGTCATTATACGGAATATGTCTGGAATACGATTTTGTTTCAAGAATCTCTACTAGTTCATATTTTTTATTGGGTGCATCAGCAGGAGGATTTTCAACATCAATTACTTTAACTGAAATTTTGTAAGATTTTCCTTCAACAAAATCAAATCCTTTGATGGAATCATAAAAATACTCCCAACTAGAATTTTCATCTTCACGAACTTGGATGCATTTTTGAGGACCAACTCCAACACAATCAACCAGATTTGGACCAATGTAGAAAATTTTAGTTTCATATGGTGCTGCCAATCCCAGTTCTATTCGTACTTGCTCCCTTAATTGATCAAGATCTGCTTTTGGCATGTCTAGACTAACCATTTTTCTAATCTGGTTCATCAAGACCAGTCCATCTTGATCATTGGATAACTTCTTCCCTTCTTCCTCAAATGTATAATATGCCTTCATGATTTCTAGACGTTGGTTTGTGTCATCCTCATCTGGATTGTTCATCCAATTCTCAACCATTGTTTTTAGCTTCTGTTGAGACATGGTAGAATTTGACTCCACACTAACCTCTTCGGCCATGGAACTCTGCACTCCCATAATTCCAAACAATACCAAAGGAATCACTAACCAAACAAGTTTCATGGTTATTCTAATAAAACATACCTTAAAGAGTTTGATGAAAATAGATTTTTACCGACAAATGGTTAGGAGTAACAACAAAATTTTCCGCTTGTAAAAAACAAATTCTGAAAAGTGGATCAAAGAAAAAATATGCCACAAAAATAAATATTCCATGTCAGGCCCACATCATGACAAAAGAATGTAGTCGTGTGTTCATTCAAAATTCATGGGCGCATAATTGTTATATGAGTTAAATCAGGATGTTTCAAATTGCAAAAAATTGATTACGAAGGAACAGTCTGGGTACTAAATTACAATAATCCGCAACCGCTCTTAGATCACGCTATTCACATGTTAGAAAGACACGGGGTTAAACGGGAAGACATGATAATTACAGAGACCCCTACTGCAAAAGTCGGAGCCATTGTTGTGGAAATTTGGCCGTATGAACTAGTCATAGGCAGAGTTAGAACTACACGAAATGATTCATTTATCAGCGGAACAGAGTTTACGATAGAATTAAAGTTAGACGAAGATGGAAATTATATAGATTATCTTTGAAGAAAAAGAAAATTCAAAATATCATAATTGCAGTAATAGCAGTCATCATTATTGGCGCAATAGGCGCATACAATTTTTCAGTGGAACAAACCAAACAGAAAGGTCTGCAGTTCGGAATAGAATTGGAAAAAATTCAAGAAGAGGTTAAAGAATTACAAATTAAATTCTATTCTGAAAAAATAAAATGGGAAGAGGGAGACATTTCCAAAGAAGAGTTATTGAAATTCTATGAAAAACATTTGAGAGATTTTGATGAAATAATTTCCAAATACGATAAATTATCACCACCAGAGATATTCAAAAGTTCAGTGGAGCTGTTAAAATTATCGTCGGAATCCCAGCTTGAAAGCGATTCACAATTCATCGAGTGGATAAAAACTGGAGACGAATCAGCAAAAATTCGTTCAGATGCACAAATTCAAGAATCCTTAGAATACGAGATGCTAGGATTGGTTGAATTTTATTCAGCAAAAACAGGGGTAAAAAATTATGACGAGCCAGAAAAATTTGAAGCTCCTAAGACAGGATTGACACAAAAGGTTATCCAGGTTTCGGAAAATATGAAGAAGAATTGTGATGATGAATACAAGAACGAACTTGGTGAATTTGATTCAGACGATATCGAGATAGAATGGTTCAATTGTATTAACGAGGCTAAAAAATGGAAAGTTGACCACCTCCCATAAGGAGAAAAGAGTTTACTCGAAATTTTACATTCCAAGATTCAAATCACATCAAAAAAATTTGTTCCGAGTATTTTAGTAAATTTTATCATCTAGAAAGTATTGGTACAATTATGGAAATTGAAGCAGCTGTTGAAAAACTATTGAAGCTAAGTCCATCTGTTAGAGTCGTAACAATATGCGATCTAAAAGGTAAACTAGTTTATTCAGCACGTTCAAAGAAAGTAAGCATTTTGGTGTCAAAAAAACAAAGTTTGGCATCATTAAAAGCGGCAGCATATGACTGGAATCAAAGAAAAAAACTATTGAGAACTTTAGGTGCATGCAAATATGTGGTTGCAGAGTATGACAAAGTCAAAAGAATAGTAATTCCTGCTGGAAAGAATCACATTTTGTATGTGACTACGACTGCTGCTTTTGATCACAACAAAGTTGTTAGAAAGGTTCGCTCTTTCAAATGATCATAACAACTTTAATTTTTTCTATTTTTTAGTTGGTTCTTTTCAGAGACATGTTTGAAAATAATGAATTGTATGTGTGATCTTTTTGGATAATCAGAGTTTCCTCTTACCCGTTCCTCGTCCCGAACTTACCCACATACCCTTTGTTGATTGTGTCGTAGTAGTTGGAATATCTCCAAATTTGATTGTACCAGTTCCACGACCTACAGAAACATACTTGTCTTTAGATGCTTCTTTTCTTGCTTCTTGGGATTTTTTGAAATCTGAACCTGTCCATTTGTTGGCACTGTCATCAACTTCAACAATTCTTGTACCTCTCCCAGATCTAACTTTTATTTTAGCCATAATTGCTGTTTAGTATAGTGGATTCTCATTAATAAGATTTTTAAAATACATATTTTTGGAAAAATTTCAAATTTTGTCATTGTAAAAACATATGCCTAGACATAAACTTCTTTAAAGAATTCAAACAAAGTTAGATGTGGAGAAATTTTTCATAGTTGTGTTTCTTTTTGTAGGATTAATTCCAGCTGCATTTGGCGAGGCGTTTATTGAAAACGATCAACAGTTCATCGGAGATGACAAATCACTACATGTGGTAGGCGAAATTACAAATAATCTAAAAGTACCATTAAGCCAAATCAGCGTTCTAATCACACTTCTTGATGAAGACAAAAATCCAATCGCCATCAGGGAGGCAGATTCATTGGTCAATACAATCATGCCAGGAATGAAAGGTCCGTTTGAATTGATATTAACAAGGAATGACGCAAAAAACACAGAATCGTATTCAATAGAATTGGATTATGAGCTAAGCCCACCAAAAAACCAAGTGATAGACATTACGGAATCAAAATTGTCAACGGATAATTACAATAATTTGATGATAACAGGAACGGTTATGAACAAAGGAGACATTACAGCAAACACAGTAGCGATTATTGCGACATTATATGATATTGAAGGAAAAGTTGCAGCAGTGTCAAAAGTTCATCCAGAGCCAGATTATCTAGGAGTAAATGACAATGCCTTTTTTTTAGTTACAATCCCAGATAAAATACAAAACAATCAGATCAAAGAATACACGTTGGTTGCAGAATCAGAAGAATATGCAGCAGTTCCAGAATTCCCTATTGGGACACTAGTCGTACTTGTGTTAACATTATCTGTATATGTTGGAATTACAAGGTATTCGGGCAGAATTATAACAAACCTGATTTCTGTAACAAATCCAAAGTAGTGAAAAGTTCTTCCTGCAAGTGTTTTGTTTCAAGAGGCGTTGGTTTTGAAAATTTCACTTCAAATGTGATTGTCAACATGTCTTGATCTGTATGGGATATCCTTATGGAATGTGTTTGACGATCAGTATCAGACAAGAAATTTTTCCATTTCTGTAAATGTTCATTTACTCTAGTTATATTTTGTTCTATTGTATTGATATCAGTATCCAAATCAGTGTCAAATAAACCAAATTTGACAAGGGGCACCATCACCACACCGCCTAAAATTTTATCATGGTTTTTTAGCATGGATGCAACAATTTCTTCAGAATTTTCTTTTGGAAAAATATCTCCATAGTCCGGATCAAAATATCCTGCAACCATTTTTTTTGAATCATATATTCGAAAAAAACCATCGTCAGTTTCTAATTTCCACAATATCTAAAAAATAATTTATGAATAAATAAACGATTAATCAAAGACAATTAAATAAACTAGGAAAATAGAGAAAAAGTCATGGCAATCTCTAAAGAAACCAAAGATTTTCTAGATAGCTTGATTGATTATTACATTAATGAATCAGAATCATACAGACAAATTGCAGATAATTTTGTGCCAGAGATAGAATCAGTTCCAGACACAGCATTTGGAATAATTACAGGATGTGTGTATTCAGGGTTTTTGCAAGCATATCAAAATCAACAACAGACTCCAAGTTTAGAAGACATGAAGGAGTTTAATAAAATAATAAAAGAACGTGCCCCGCTGATCAAAAAAGCCATTTTGGAGCCACGTAAATTTGAAGATAGTAAAAAAGAAACAGACGATAATCAAGACATTACAACTGATAATTCAGGATTGTAATGGGAGTGCCCAATAGGCACTCTTTTTAGAAAGGGTTGTTCCGCGTATGGTATGGACACAGTTTTTTTAACTTGTGATAACAAAAAATGGGATTTTTCTATTAAAACACTTACGTAGAAATCATCAGTGGACGGATTTAGAAAAACAAGAGACCATTACAGTTTAATCCTGACAAAATGAAGCAGAGTTATGAAAATTGATGGCAGTAAGATCATATTTGGATTGGGAGTAAGTGCAGCTGTAGCTACTGCAGTAATTGCATTGTATTTTTCAATTCGTTAAAGATAAATCATCAAAAAAATCAAATAGAATATTGTCGGCAACAAACGAATTCAAAATTACACAAATAGTAGATAATGGCCAAATGGTGCAGTTAACATTGATTGAAGATGTGTCAACTGAACCAATCTCACAAAAACAGATGATCATAGAAAATGTTTCAAAAAGACTAGATGAGGAAACAAAAGAACAAGTAATGCCATTACTTGAAGCTATTTTACAAGCACAGCCAACCGTAAATATCAAATCATATCAGCAGACACAAATCACAATAGCAATGCCAAAGTCAAGATATGACAATATGGGAAGACCTCAAGTTGGAAATACGATTGATGTGAACTTGAAAAAAATCTAAAGATGTGAATTTATTTCATCAATGGACTGTAATGGCAAAGAACAAGTAAAATCCTTGCATACAAAGACCAGAGTTTTATCTTTGAAAGTTTTTCCAGCAAAGAAAGGATACTTGGAAAGACCATCTAATTGAGAAGAATTGTGAATTGTCACGATAAAGGAATTAGGCAAAAAAGTGGTAAAAAGGGTGTTGCATATATTCGAATTTTCCATATTGATAATAGTAATTTCAAGTGGTTTTTGCAAATAACAAAAAATGGTATTGAGCAAATATCCAAATCCAAAAGGGTTTTCTGCAGCCATCTGGGCCTGAGATTCCATAATTCTTGTAGAAACATCAAGGAAGTTTTGCGTTTGGGAGAAATGATACAATCTTAGCATCGCAAAGGCAGAAACAGAGTTTCCCGAGGGCAAAGATAAATCATAATTACTCTTTGGTCGAATGATTAGTTTTTCATGATTATCAGAGGTCATAAAGAAGCTGTTGGTACTTGAATCCCAAAAATGATCCACCAAATGGTTGCCTAATTTTAGTGCCAGTTCGAGATATTTCTTGTCAGGTTCAATCTCAAATACATCTAGTAACGCATTGATAAAATAAGAATAGTCTTCAAGATATCCGTCAATTTTGGCAGAACCGTTTTTGTAAGTTCGTAGTAATTTATCACCATCAAAAAGATTGTTTTCAATAAAAGAAATACAGTTTTTTGCAGCATCCAAATACCTCGCATCATTTGTAACACGGTAGCCTTTTGCAAATGCAGTGATCATCAAAGAATTCCATGAGACCAGGATTTTATCATCCAAACCAGGAGGAACCCTTGCAGAACGAACTTTGAGTAATTTTTCAGAACAAGAATTAATAATTTCTTGAGCCTTTTGTTCCGTAACTCCGAAATTAAATGCCACAGTTGAGAGATTAAGATTGTTACACAAAATATTGTTTCCTTCCCAATTCCCCCCATCAGTAACATCAAAGTAAAGACAAAACAGATCAGCATCATTACCTAGAATTTCTTTAATCTCACTTTTTTTCCAGACATAAAATTTTCCTTCTATGCCTTCAGAATCGGCATCATATGCAGAATAAAATCCGCCTTCAGGTGAAGTCATATCACGTAAAACAAAATCTAGCGTCTTTTGCAGCACATCAAGGTAAAAGGGATCTTTTGTAATTTGATATGCCTCAGCATAATTGACAGGAATCAATGCATTATCATACAGCATCTTTTCAAAATGAGGGACCAGCCATTTTGCATCAGTAGAATATCTGGAAAATCCGCCACCTATCTGATCAAAAATCCCGCCCTTTGCCATTTTCCTGAGAGTCTTGAGCGCAAATTCGTTGAATTTTGAGAGGCCAGACAGTTTTGCATAACGAAACATAAAGGAAATGTTAGCAGCATTGGGAAATTTAGGTGCGGAACCAAACCCGCCAAAAGTTGGATCGCCAATTTGAAATAAATTCATGGCAGCCTCATCAAGAATTACACGTTCTAATTTTGTCGAAACCGCAACAGTCTCTGTTTTTTGCAAAGCATCAAGAAATTTCTCAGCAGATTTTTCAATGTCTTTTGGTTTTTCTTTCCATGCTTGTGAGAGTTGTCTGCAGATGCTTCCAAAACCTGGACGTCCATAAGAATCCAAAACAGGGAAATAAGTGCCCACATAGAATGGTTTTTGATCAGGTGTAAGAAAAATACTCAATGGCCAACCGCCTTGTCCTGTTGCTATCTGACATACTTTTTGATAGATATCATCAATGTCAGGTCGTTCTTCCCGATCGACCTTTATGTTAATAAAATTTTCATTCATGAATTTTGCAACATCCTCGTTTTCAAATGATTCATGAGCCATTACATGACACCAATGACACGAGCTATACCCTATACTGAGAAAGATTGGCTTGTTTTCATCTTTTGCTTTTTTTAATGCAGTTTCATTCCACCCATACCATTCCACAGGATTATGCGCATGTTGAAGAAGATATGGACTGGTTTCATGAATTAGATTGTTTTCTGCCACAAATAATCATAGTTGCTAGAATATTAGTACTTAATTGGTCGATCAACCCCAAATTCCACGACCTTCAGTTAATTCATAAATTCTAACATTGATTTTTCCCAGCAATTTCACTTTTGATTTATGTGCCTTTTTGTCATGACTGTAATCTTTTTTTTCAATTAGTTCTTGCAATCGCTGTAATTGTTCCAGAGATAATTTCTTGAACTCATTTTTAGAGGAAGTGATTTGTTGCAATAATTTTACCCTTTCACGATCTTCATCGGTAATTTCATTCATGAGAAAATTTGGTACTAGTCCTTTATTTTTCTAATGAGCGAATGTTAAAATTTCGTGCTTGAATGAGTAGAACATGGAAAAAATGCGTGCGATGGTGCTTTTTGAATGTGCCAAAATTGAGACAAATCCGTTGAAATTAACAGAAATTGATAGACATGAAATTCAAAGATCAAATGAGATATTACTAAAAATAGAAGCTTGCGGAGTTTGCCATTCACAGCTTCATGGCATAGAGGGGGACTGGAAAGATATCGGAATTCCGCCAATGCTTCCCACAGTCCCAGGTCATGAACTTGTGGGAAAAGTAATTCAAATCGGAGATGCCGTAACCAAATTCAAAGTCGGAGACAGGGCAGGGATCACTCCACTGTTAGAGGCATGTAAAGAATGTCAATATTGCAAAGAAGGAAAAGAGTATCTTTGCGAGTCATCAATAATTACAGGCGAATCTTTCAAAGGAGGCTATACAGAATACATTACAGTTACAGAAGATTTTGCAATCAAAGTTCCCCAACATATGAAACCAGAGTATGCAGCACCGTTGTTTTGTGCCGGCATCACGGCATACAAAGCAGTAAAAGCTGCAGAACCAAAATCGCACAAAAAAATTGGAATTTTTGGGATTGGAGGAGTTGGTCATATGGCAGTGCAATTTGCCAAAGTCGAAAATTGCGACGTAATTGCATTTTCAAGAACTCAAAAGCATCTTGATGTGGCAAAGAGGCTAGGTGCAATTGATGCAATGACATTTTCTGAGAATCAAGAAGAGTTTTTGAACAAACTAAAAAACAAACACGGAATGCTAGATGCGGCCATAGTTTTTGCACCATCGGATATTGCCACAGATACTGCAATTAAATCAGTAAAGAAAGGAGGCCTCATTGTGATTGCAACAGTAGGAAAAAATCCGTCCTTTATGGCATTTGAAGAAAAAACAATCAGGGGAACTTTGATAGGGTCTACAAAAGACATGGAACAAGTGATTAAGATATGTGATGAAAACAACATCGAGGTAATATCTCAAGTCTTTCCACTTGAAAATGCGAACAAAGTACTCAAAAAGCTAAAAGATTCCGAAATTGAAGCCAGGGCAGTCTTGATACCTTGACTTGCAAATTCAATATCAAGGAAGATGGTGTTCCATCATGAACTGTAACCGATGCCACCATACAAATGAAGCGCATTCGCCAAATGAGAATAGCAACTCAATCATCAAAGTAGGAAAATGCCAAATCCCCACTTGTACATGTCAGCAATACTTGGATCCAATTCAAGAGATTGACGAAGATTTATTGTAACAATTCATATACAAAATCAGTCTACGATATTCATGGACAAACACAAGCCATCAGATGAAATGATTAAAGAATTGGACAACTTGCTATCAAAAATAAACGCAATGGAGATTGTAGCATCTGATGATTATCAAAAAAATTCAATCAAAATTATGAGAGCGTTAGTGGAGGGTCAAATGCATTCAATTAATGAGTTTCAGCATTTGAAAAAAGCAATAGACTTGTTGACATTACAGTTGTTTGATGTTCAAAACAAAGTTAAGAGTTGAGTCTCGTATCGCTTAATCCACAGCTAGTACAACGATAAACAGTAGATTTTTCAAGTATTTGTTCTGCTTTCATTTCAGAGCCACAGCACGGACAAGAAATTTTTTGGTCTTCTGAATTTATTTCAGATTTTCTTACAACATAATCAGGCTCTGCCTTTGGAGGTTCAGTGGAATTGCAAGGAGGTTTATAGCGTGAAAATATCTTATTTAGCACACTTTGTCTGCGTTCTTTACTGGATTCAAACAGCGGTAGGATTGCAAGATATAATGATTTTTCTGAGCCTGATTTTTGAACCCAGCATTTGAAATCAGGGTTTTGGACAAAAAACGACTTGTCATCGGTTTTTTCACAATCACCAACATAAAGAATATTAAATTTATCTTGGTCTTTTGACAAGATAATATACACCAGTTTTTCCATTGGAGGGCCCCACTCATCAAGAGGGATAGGACCAAGAAATTCATACTGAAGAATTTGAATGCTCAATGCAGAACTTTTCAACTACTGTCTTTTCTTTTTTTCCCAAAAAGCATACTAGTATCTACAAATTGATCGCAAAATCCAAACTTGAAAAGATTAAATTCAAGGGTTTTTGATTTTCTGTAAATGAAAGAGCCTCATAATTATGCTAAAGTTGGATATAGCATGATTGTAGTATCAGCTAGTCTTGCTGCAGTAGGCCTACTAGCATTAGCGATTGGCTCAGACGTACTTTTTGCAGATAACATACAAAGAGAAAATACACATCATTTCAATGAATGCAAATTAAATGATTTCAAAACAGAAGGATGTGAAAAATATTGGGATAGAATCAACAATGAAATTTCTGGGATTTATGTAGACTTGGGTAAATAGTTCAGTAACCGTTAGTAAAATCTTCAATCATGTTTTGATTCTTTGTAAGCTTGTTCATTGCGTAAAATGCCCCGCCAACAATTCCTGCATGATAAAAAGTGTACAAGAAAACTCCTGACGATGTAGGATCAGATTTTGTGAAACTCAAAACAAGAATGGTCATAAATACAAAGGTTCCAACAAATGTCACCATCCTGTTTAAAAATCCAGAGTTCATTCCAACAATTCGTTTAGTAGCAGATGCCATCAACGTGATACTAGTAATGATCAAGAAAGTAGCACCACCGTTTGCACTGACAAATTCATTTAGCCAAGGCAAAAGTCCATCATCTAAAATTGAAACTTCAGGCATCACACTACCTCCATTAATTGCAAAGTTCACAGAGCTGAACATTCCACCCATTACAAAAAAGAACAAGAATATTTTTACAATAGATCTTTTAATTGGGCTGCGGATTTCTCCGGGATTGACTGCCCTTTCAGTAATTCTGACGCCATAAAGAAATCCGATTGCCATTGCAGGCAGGAACATGAGATTGATCAAAATTGGGGATTCTTTATTGATGGATTCTATCTGCGGATGAAAGATTAGAAAGAGGATTATTGCAAGTAATGCAGAAGATGAAAATAATATAAATCCCAGATATTTGTGGCGGCTTGACTGATAGGTGGCATCCCAATCGTACATTTTATGGACTCGAAGGAATATGATTAAAGAGAGAATCGAAAAATCATTTGGTCAAATTATCAATTCTGTTTACCCTTTTTAGTCTCATGAATGTAGAGATTTTGTGAGAAAGGGTATCTTCATTGTAATAATAGGTGGAATTATCAGTGTGTTTGGGATTATTTTTCACCTTCAAGGGCAATCAGTGGTTGGACCAGAATCTTCATTCATGTATTCCAATCCCGATTGGATTACTTATGGAATTCAGATTGTAATCACAGGATTGATCATGATTGGAATAGGGATTGCAATCACAGTTTTAAAAAAAGCCTAGTTTATTACACGCAGTGTTATGGTGCTTCGAATTTTTTGTAGTTTTCTTATTTTGGTTGTGATGACTTCGTTCATTTGTGCAGGAGTATCTGTGGTAAATTCTGCAACAATATCGTAGCTGCCATAAGTAATCAAGCAACTTTTTACCTCAGGGATTTCTTTTAATTGAGAATAGAGTAATTGTTCCTCACCAATTTCACAACTGATTAGCATGTACGCCTTTTCCATGTAAATCAAATTGTCTTAAAAAAACACCAACTTAAAGACATCTAAGAAAATATGAAGATGATCTCAAAAACCGGCAGTCATTGGATCCTCAGGTTTCATAATTTCCCTTAACAAGATTGTTGCAAACATACCGCGTGAGAGAGAGAATTCCACAGTATTTCCTTGAGACGAATAATCAAAGCAATGCAAGGCAGCCTGTCTAAAGCCACCCTCATTGCTTACTTCTTGCATCTCTTTGAGGAAAAAATCCTTTGGTGTAATTTCCTCGTTACTCAATATTTTAGATATTTGATGATCAAATCTTGTTTTTTTGTAATATGAATAACCTACAAAAGGCAATGCCAATCGTTGATCCAGGCCTTTCACATACTTGCCAATTATTCCATTAAAATCAAAACACACGTCACCTGGTTGAGCCTCAAAAAGATTTTCACCATCTAAAAATGCCATACTTAGAGACTGATTAAAAATAAAAGATTGATACGCTTGGATGTAGAATCGTCTTAAAGATAATGGGATTGCTCTAATTGCGGCAAAATAATCGTCATGTTCAATCATTTCTTTTAGAACAATTTTTTCAACATCCATTTGACTTGGAACTTGATCAAAATATTTTTCAAAGTTCGCCTTGTCTGATAGTTTTTCACGAATCTCAGTATTTTCCTTCGAATCATATGAAGAGGTAAAAGACAAAATCAAATCAACAGCTTTTTTGAAATCTCGCTGTAAAATGGCCTTGCCAATCAGATGAGTTACGGGTCTTTTGGAACCAAATCTCTGGTAACCGTAAAAATTCAAGACTTTGTCATATTCAGTGAAAGAAGACAAATCGTTTGAGCAGTCAGAGATTTTAATTTTAAAATGATTTGCTATCATGTCTTTTTTAGACAGGGGTTTTTTCACATAGCCAATTTTTTCCAAAGAATATTTGTCAGTAGAGAAATCCTCAATGGCCTTGCCCTTATTTCCAGAGCAGACAAATTGTTCGGTTATAGCTGATGCATCCTTTAGTCCAAGTGACTTTAAGCGAATTCCTTTTTTTCTAAAAATACCAGATAAGGCATGATTGGTATCAATTTTTTTCTTTTTTAATTTGTATACGGCATAGCCTTCTTGATCAGTTATGGATTTGTTTACTTTGTCAGAAATAATTTCAGACACATGGAAATCTTCGGGTTTGGCTCGAATTTTTCCTCCTATTCCAGAAAAATTAGTGCTGTAAACGGTGATTCCAATTTGGGAATCCAGATTAGGTATCACTCTATTGTCACTGTAACAAATTTACTGATTGCAACATCAGAGGATTGTGCTCCAAGCAGAATTTTGTAGGTTCCAGAAATTGCATCTTCTGAAGCATGTATAGAAGTGTGGATTGGACGTGGAGCATCAAAATCCAATTGGAAGGATTTTGGAGAATTTTTTACAAGATCTACATTTAGAAAATCATGAGTTGGAGATAAAATTAATGAAACGCCTAACAGATCTTTTTGTGATTTTGGCGACACAATAAAGTTGAAGTGCTTAGTTTCTCCAGGTGCAAGCGTTATTGAATTAGATTCAAATTGAATTTCAAGAGGCAATGGGACAGAAGTGTCAACAACACCGATATTATTTTCAACCCATTCGGTAAACCAAATTTTTTCACCGTCTATTGCAAAATCAAAGATTTGTGCCAAGCCACAATCAGCCAGCATCAATCCAGTTCCAGGATCACAGTCTCCCCAATAGGGATTCTTTGAGGGAATGTGATATTCTACAAGGCTTTGAGATTTAGGATCCATGACAGAGATGTTGTTTGCAGTTTGCGCATTAAAAACAAGCCTACCCTGGTCGTCTGATTCTATCCAGTATGGTCTGGAAATAGGGGTTTTTACAACTCCGGTTTGGTTTCCATATGTGCTAGGCAAAGGATCAGATGTAACGTATTGCGTGAATACTTTAGTCAAAGGATCAAAATTAAAAAAGTACGATGTTGTCGTATCCGCCAGCCAAATTGTCCCGTCATCAGCAACTACAGAACCGTTGGGAGTAAGTAACTCAGGAGGCAATTGGTAGATTTCAATAAAGTCAAGTAATGGGAGATGTTCTTCATCAGAATTCGCAACAGAATCAAAATAGCCATTTTGATCAAATTTAACTAAAACCCCCCCTTGTTGGAATAACCAATTTGTAAACCAGACATTGTTATTTTCGTCAACTGCAAAATCAGCAGTTACAGAGTCATCAATCGGCGAAGGAATGCTAAGATAATTTACATTGTCATCAGACTGGGTTGGGTCTAAGAATGTGATTTTGTTTCCAGTAAAGTCGTTAACAATAATTTGTGAACCGTGAACTTGGAGTTTTTGTGGCAATGAGTTACCTTCTGATGGATAGGACAATCGCTCATATTTTTCATCAATGGTTGAAAACTTCCATACAGAGTCATATGTCTCATCAGTGTACCATACAGTCCCATCTGGAGCATAATCAATCCCCCACATCATAGAACGACCTCCTTGGGGCCAAGAAGGGTTATCATATTCAGTGAATGTTTCAGTGTCAGGATCAAACTTTGCCAGATTACCAGTATTTGTTTGAGCAAACCAAACATTTCCATCATAATCAGACACAATTGCTAAAGGATTTGTGCATGTAGTTGGAATGGAGAATTCCTGAACATAATCAGTGGACTTTGCATCACCAGAACCACAAAATTGAGCACGTTGATCATCTGGGAAATTATCTGCAGGTGTGCCAGTGATTGTCATTTCGGGTGTGTCCCCTTCTGGAACTATACTTGGAAGTGTAATCATAATAGTTGAAGATAGCAAGATGAAACCAAAAAATATTGTTATGATGATGGCTTTTTTCTTCATGTCTTAAAAAATATCTAGCCTTGTTATATCTTATTCCAACTAGAGGAGTTTTAGATCGGAAGTTATTTTGTCAATCAAATTTTCAGGAGCAGGTCCAATGGAGATGCAAGTTGTGGTTCCGGGTGCAATTTGCGTATGGCCAGCATCAGTAACTTCAGACCAGGGGAGATTCAAATCTATAGCATGTCTTTTCACTTCTTGCAATTCTTTAATTCCAGACACTTTGAGTACAACTTTTTCTTGTCCACCCCACCATTCTTCATACCATTCAGGGTGAGATTTTCTTACATGTTCTGCGCCAAGAACACAAGCATGTCCTACTTGTGCAGCTATCTTTCCTTTCCCCATTTTTAGATCAGTTCTAACTACAATTACTTGTTTTATGTCTCCCATGTTTTAATCAAATACAGGCTTAATGAAAAACTTTTGAATTAAATAGTATGCCTTTTTGATTAAAAATAAAAAAAGAATTATTCATCTAGCATAATCAGTGCAGTATACACGAGTTTTTCTCGAAAAGGAGTGACAGATAGTTTAATGTCCATCACGGTTCTTTGTTCAATGATCTCGTTGATCAGTTTATCAAGTTGTGATAAGTCTTCAGTTTGAATTGTTTCTACAAGCATGTTAGTACTCGGTTGATTATTGTGAATTTGTTACGAGTTTTCTTTGTTGCCATAATTGCTCATTAATTTGATGGCATTTGCAGTCAGTAGATTTTCCTTTGCAGTTTTTTTGATGCAATGGCTTGTCGCATTTGTTACAGTCAGGATCTCTCCAGCTTGCTTGGTTTCCACAGTTAGAACAACGCATTATCTATTTCACCTCGTTTGCTATTTTCAACAACAGTTGCTGTGAGGGATTATTGTGAAGGCAGTTAACAGAAGGAATCACCATTTTTACTTCAGGTAACGGATTAACACATTTTCCACAAAGGGGCATTGTAACTGTTGCATCAAATTCAATCCCACCGATGGAAGAATTGCATTTATTGCATATTATCGATTTTGTATCATAAATGTTCATTTTTATCATCTGACTTGTATCTAGTAAAAAAGAAAGATAAAAACAGAATGAGAGTTGATTTGATTCAAAGTGAAATCAATCTCTTAATGTCTAATAAGCAAGATTTGACATATACGGTCTGGCAGAAATTAATCAGAAGATTAACCAATACAAGAAACTAAATGACGACGAAAGAGTTGCCACTTTGACTCAAAAGGCAGATCTTGTTGAGAAGCAGTTAAAATCAGCACAGACTGGATTGAGAACCACGATAGTATTGAAGAACAATTGATTTTCAACTGTTCTGATTTTTTGTATTCAATTCAAGAATATTTTTTATAAAATATCTCCAGTTTTCATACTACCTTTGAATTAAATAGTTAGGGATTGTGAGATTATTTATTTCAGCGATCCGAACAAAAATCTAGTTTTCATTTTCTATCCACCTAGATCATAAGAGCCAAACAATTTTACAGATTCAATGTTTTGACCATAATTTACAATCACTTTGTTTCCATCAATAGATACTCGTTTATCATCTATATTTTCGCCATTAACGTGAATCATAAATACGCCATCAATCAAATCAGTAGGAATATCAATTTCTACATGATCAGTGTTTCCATTTACTACAAAATATTCCACTGCAGACTCTTTTTCATCAAACATCATTTGAAGATCATATGAAGTTGCATCTGAGTTATATTCTATAATTTCCTCAAAGATTCCTTCATTGTCGCCACACTCCCAGCCAGAAGGATCACATAGATGGGCATCTTGATTAAAACATGCTGTTCGGTCACTGGTGCAAGGAGGAAGTTTTTCAACATCAGCGCATATCTTATTACATTCTCTTTCAGTATGAACTTCCATACGGGGAGGAAACGGCCACTCCAAAAGTCCCGCATCATTATAGCAAGGCTCCATTACTCCGTCATTGTCTACAACACAGTTATCTTTTGGCAAGCTTGGCATTATCAGATTAAGTGGGGGCAAGACAACTCCAGTAATTCTTGATGTGCACATCTCTTGTGAAACAAAATCACAGTAGACATTGCTTGTAATTACAGGACCAAAAAAGACTCCAAAATATGCACAAACTGCAACAAGTATGATTTTGTATCTAGTTTTCATTTTCTATCCCTAACAAATAGGAAATCCCAAATCATAATACTCATCATTGTATACAAATCCAGGAACATAGGTTTCATCTAGATTAAATTGTTCAGTCTTTTTTTGCCCAAACCATTCCCGATATTCATTCCAGTCAGGGTTTTCAGGCAACCCCTTGTAAGCAACAATGCTTTCAAATTCTGTGCCAATTTTTTCTATAGCTTGTTTTATTTTTGGAATTGATTCCATGTCTTTTTCAGTAAGCGTAATGAATTTTTTATCGTTGTCTATACTATTTCGTAAATGAACTGATATTGATTGTGTTTCATGCTCATTTGCAACCCAAAAAACAGTATGACTTAGGACATACACATTATCATCATAGACTAGCTGAGGAGACAAAAATTCATTTGAAAATCCTTGTGGTTTCGGATCTGCAAGTTTCTCATCTAGATTACCATCAAGTTTGACAAAATAGTCATCTTGAGAATCATCGTATTTGCCAATTGCTTTTTCCATAATGAAAAACTCATAGTCTACAAGTTCTCTTAAACTAATTTCTGCATGTGCGTCTTCATTTGTAGTAAATTCTAGATGATGAGTTGCACGAATTAATTCATCCAAAACAGGCAACTCTTTCAAATCAGTATCCGTAATTTCAAAAAATTGAATTTCTTTATCTCTAGTATGGTATTGCGCTAGCTTATCTGCAGAAAGTAGTCTAAGTGATATATGTGCACAGGTGTCTGTCGGATTCAACGCGATGCGATTTTCTTCTATTTCTGCAATATCCAGCAGTTTTGATTTTTGAAGAAATGACTCGTTGATTTTGCCGGTTGGCCATTTGACAAAATCACTAAAGTGTACATCCTCTCCATTTGTTCTCTTGTTTTCATAATAAGTCAAAATATCTCCAGCTATCTGAGACTCGTTATCGGTAAGAAATTGGTTGAATGGCCCATAGGTTCCTGTATTGTCCTGATATCCACCCAATGATGTCAATAGCACTCCACGTTTGACAAAAATATTCATTGGGTTTTCCTCAAAGAATTTTTGAAGATTTGGTTTGGTAATTTTTCCAAAAATGCTTGAAAAAGATTTGTCGGTATTGGTTTTTTCAGATAAAATTTCTACATCATAACGTTGAATGATTGGCAAGACCATGTTTGATTTGCCTTCAAGTGATATTGCGATGGTCTGGTTTTCTTCAATGTGTGGAAGAAACATCATCAATCCCAAATACCCAACCTCACGAAAAATCCTGTCTGGGTTTTGAAAGTCGATTATTGGCAGAGTTCGGAATTTTTCATCAGCCCATCCCCTGAAAATTAAAGAGTTAATTGATTTTGGTTTTACACATGCAGGAGAACCATCATATTTTTGAACCAACACAAAGTCATCATTCCTGCATTGCATCTGATCAAACGGAGTTCCATTTCTTTCATGCTGTAGGGGAGTAAAACTATCTGGAGGGTTTCCATGACGTGGAAAAATTGTTTTTCTTTCAGAAACACCCAACAGGTTTAGCAGATAAAAGTCAGCAATATCACCATATGACTTTCCATTGGTAGAAGGGAGTATTACAATGGTTGAACCATTCTGATTTATTGCAAAACTTTGGGGATTATCGTTGTTGTCAGGAAGTAAAATCTGGGAGTTATTTCCATCCAAGCTGATTGTTCCCAAAACACCTCCAGGTGCACCCCTTCCGCAATAGCTAACATGGTATACAATCAACTCTCCAGAAGGATACCATTTGGGATAGTTGCCACATCTGATGTTCAAATCAGATACCAAGTGTGGTCCATAGTCCTGTGCTTCTAGATAGGCTATACGCCTGTCGGCATATCCATAACTTGCATCCAATGTTTTTTGGAACAGTATTTTTGTACCGTCAGGACTTAATTGGAATTCATCTGACTCAAGATTACTCATTAGTTCTGAAACCATTGGTTTAGATTCCTCATCATGAGAATCATGCATTGAAAATAATTGTAGTTGTTTGGGATTGTTTATGTCTTTGACAGAATATGCAATCATGTGTTTTGAAGGATTATCTTCGGAATAGGTATAGTAATCAAAAAACTCTACTTTGTTTTCATCAGTGTTTAATTCCGTGATGTTATCTTTGTCTAAAAGATATCTGTACAGCTTGTTGTTTTTCAGAAAATGAACAATATTATCATCTGATGGATCAATTTGTGCATGAATTATGGGAAAATAATTGTCAAGAGATGCAAGGTCTAATTGTTTTATTTTTTTTCCATCAGAAGATATTAGAACTAGTGTTTCTGCACCATCTTCAAGTTTGGCCCCAAACAATATCATGTTGCTTGATGTCCAATCAAACACAGTTCTTAACACAATATCTTCTGCCTCAAGATGTATTGGTAGAATGTCAGGGTTAAAGTCATCAGCATATGCATATCCCATAAACCCAACAAAAACAAAGAAAATCAAAAAATACCTCATACCGTATGAAATTCTAATCCATCATTGAAAAGTGCTTCTGATGTTTTGTATCTAATTCAAGAATATTTTTTATAAAATATCTCCAGTTTTCATACTACCTTTAAATTAAATAATTGGCAAAAAAACGAAATCCATGTACTTTGATGTAGTAATTGCAGGCGGAAGCGTTGCAGGACTGTTGTGTGCACGGGAAATTGCATCAAAGGGGTTTTCAGTACTTGTCATTGAAGAGGATTACGAGATAGGCACACCAGAGCATTGCGGAGGTCTGGTCAGCATTGGAGGATTAGAAGAACTTGGAATCATACCATTTAGAAAAACTTTTGATCATATGATAGAGTTGGCAGAAATTACATCGCCAAACGGAAATAGTTTTACGATTAATTCAAAGAAACAAAAAGTTGTAGAGATTAGCAGAAGAGAACTAGACAAACAGATAGCTTTTCAAGCTCAGAAGAACGGTGCAGTTATCAAAGTCAGGACCAGTTTTCAAGAGATTACAGATACAGGAATTAGAACAAATGAAGAAAAGATAGATTGTAAAATATTTGTTGATGCAAGAGGGGTATCATCACTTATTCATAAAGACAGGACTGGGATTCTATCATCAGCTCAGTATGAAATCTATGCAGATTGGATACAGAAAGGAAAAGTCGAAGTGATTTTTGATCAGGAAAAATATCCAGGATTTTTCGCATGGATTATTCCGTCTGGAGAATCCAAAGGAAAGGTCGGAGTAGCAGGAAGAGGAATCAATGTTGCTGAAACATTAGATAAGATTCTGGAAGAGAAGAAAAACTATTCAATTATTAGAAAAATATTTGCGCCCATTTGGATTAAAGGTCCAATCAAAAATTTTGTTGAGGGAAAAACAATAATCATAGGGGATGCTGCAGGACAAGCAAAACCAACAACGGCAGGAGGTATTTTTACAAGTGGAATGGGTGGAGTTTATGCCGGACAAGCAATCTCAAAATTTTTAGAAACTAATGACAAGTCAGATCTCGAGGAGTATCAAAAAAAATGGATGGATAGATTTGGCAAAGAATTTGAAAAACAGTTACTTGCTAGAAAAATTTTGGAGAGAATCGATAACAATACAATCAACAAATTATTTGGATCAATCACACCAGAGATCACAAGAGAGATTTCAGAAAAAGATGATTTTGATTTTCATACCAGTTCAATTATCAAACTATTAGGAATCAAAGGCTCGTTGAAAACTGCCCAAGCTCTAGTTGGCGGAGAAATCAAAAAATTATTGAGTTAAAACGTGCTCAAATTCTAAGCAAGGTATAAATGATGTTTTCAGAAAATTTGGTGTATGTCATCTACAATTTCCTTGCCAACATGTAGTTGTTGTCACAGACCCATAATGCCTAATGATAAATGTGTAAAATTCAATTGTCCTGATTGTGGCGGAGATTTAATTTGGAGATGTCAGAGTTGCAGGGAAGCAGCAAGAAACTATACTTGCACTTCATGTAATGTAACAGGACCTTAGAAAATGACTCAGTTATTACTAATCACAAAAATTCTTCCTGACGGAACAGAGATAGATTTAGACGAATTAGCAGAATCTATCAAAGGAGCATTAAAAGAAGGAATTTCAATGAAAAGGCACGCAAAAGAGCCATTGGCTTTTGGTTTAGAATTTCTCAAGGCAGAATTCATTCTAGAAGACGAAGAAGGACAAATGGATTCATTGGAAGATGCCATCAGATCCGTAAAAGGCGTAAGTGAATTTGAAGTGCTCAACATGAGTCGAATGTCAGTTGACATGAAATAGGAGATATTTTGGCACGCAAAGAAGAACCTTTGCAAATGAGAATCGGGGAAGCAAAACAAAGGGACGTAGGTAAAAAACGTGCCAGAATTGGTCCAGAAGCTATGGACTTTCTTAAAGTCACACCAGGAGACATAATTGAAGTGATGGGTTCAAGAACTAGCTGTGCAGTTGTTTGGCCAGTTGATGAGGATGAAAAATTTCCAGACATCATAAGAATTGACGGGCAAACAAGAAAAAATGTAGGAGGGTCACTGAATGATTTTGTCAAGATTAGAAAAGTTACATCAAAATTTGCAAAAACAGTTTCACTTACCCCAGTAAATGATTCAGTAACTGTAGACAAAGAGTTTACAGATTTTGTCAAAAACAGATTGAAAGGATTGCCAATCACACATGGAGACGAAATATCTGTAATGATTTTAGGAAACTCGATGGACTTTAAAATTACAAAGACCACTCCAAAGGGAGTAGTAAAGATCGATCGTTCTACAAATCTTAACATCTCAACTGAATCTACGGTGGACAGAAAAGTCAGAGTGACATACGAGGAAGTAGGCGGATTAAGACATGAAGTCAAAGCTATGAGAGAGATTGTGGAACTACCACTAAAACATCCAGAATTATTTACAAGGCTTGGAATAGAGCCACACAGTGGGATTTTACTTTACGGACCTCCAGGATGTGGAAAAACATTGTTAGCTAAAGTCATGGCAAGTGAATCAGAAGCAAACATGTTTTCAATTAATGGACCTGAAATAATGAACAAGTATTATGGGGAGACAGAAGCTAAACTAAGAGAGATTTTCAAAGAGGCCAAAGATAATTCCCCAAGCATAATTTTCATTGATGAAATAGATGCAATTGCCCCAAAAAGAGAAGAAGCATACGGGGACGTTGAAAAAAGAGTTGTAGCTCAATTGCTAGCATTGATGGACGGACTGACTGATAGAGGAAACGTCATTGTACTTGGTGCTACAAATAGACCAGACAGTGTAGACCCAGCATTAAGAAGACCAGGTAGATTCGACAGAGAATTCGAAATATCAGTTCCCAACGAAGATGGAAGATTGGAGATTCTAGAGATCCACACACGAGGTATGCCAATTAGCGATGACATTGATTTGAAAGACCTATCATCAGAATTACATGGTTATACAGGTGCAGATATCAAATCGCTCTGTAGAGAAGCTGCACTAAAATCAATTAGAAGATATCTACCAGAGATAGATCTTGAAACTGAAAAGATCCCTTCGGAAGTATTGCAATCAATGCAGATTAAATTAATTGATTTTTACGATGCAATGCACGAAGTAGTTCCTACAGCCATGAGAGAATTTTATGTTGAAAGACCAAAAGTTTGGTGGCAAGATGTAGGAGGATTGGAAGAGATCAAGAAAACATTGACTGACAACCTAATAGTCGCAATGAAAGAACCAAACAAGTTTACCAAGATGGGAATCAGACCGCCAAAGGGTGCTTTAATTTATGGACCTCCGGGATGTGGAAAAACATTGCTAGGAAGAGCACTTGCAACAGAAACTGGTGCAAACATGATTCTAGTCAGAGGTCCGGAGATTCTTTCAAAATGGATGGGGGAATCCGAAAAAGCAGTTAGAGAAATTTTTAGAAAGGCAAAAGCATCATCTCCTTGTGTCGTAATATTTGACGAATTAGATTCCTTGGCCCGCTCCAAATCCGGCGAAAGCGGAGCTGGTGAAACTATTCTAAGTCAATTACTAACAGAGATTGAAGAGGGCATTTCATCACGAGTTGTAGTTATTGGAATTACAAATAGACCAGATGTCATAGATAATTCATTATTGAGAACTGGAAGGCTAGATCTAGTTCTTTATGTTGCACCTCCAGATGAAAAAGGCAGGTTAGAGATAATCAAGATTTTAACAAAAAAAATGCCTTTGGCAAATGATGTAAAATTGCAAGAGATTGCAGTTGCCACTCAAAACTATACAGGTGCAGATTTGGCAGCACTTTGTAGAGAAGCAGCAGTTCTAGCAATGCGAGAGGATTCAGCAAAAATTTCCAGTCAGCACTTTGCAAATAGTTTGAAGCAAATCAGGCCGTCAATTACAAAAGAAGTTGATCAATGGTACAACACAGTTAAGGAAAGTATATCTAACGTAGTACCAAAGACAGGAGATAAATCATTCTACGGATAAAAATGGCAATACCACTACGAAACACGATATATGACAAGATAAAGGAAGCAAATTCCTTAACAGATATTGAGCTTTACAAAAGCTTGACTAAAGACGGACATATCATACCAGAAGACAAATTCAACAAACTACTTTTAGATTTAGAGATTCTTGGTCTTATCACAGTTGCATGGATCACTAAAGAAGAGAGAAGAATAGAGGCAAAAGTTGTCGAGGAAGAAGTAGATAGCATAGAAGAACAAAATAAAGAAATGATGGAAAAAGACTACGAAGCAAGTTTTCCAGGTTTTGAAAAATAATTCCTAAAACAACGGAATGTGAAATGCTGCATCCAATGCAACTGCTACAAAAATAATTGTAAGATACGGTGCTGTAACTTTGTATGCTTTCCAAGCAAAGTCTGAAGTAGGATTCTTTGTTAATTTGTAATGATACACAAGCATTAGTCCGCCAGAAACTATGGCGATGATTGTGTAAACAATCCCCATACCGTCAGGAATTAGTGAGAGTATCAATGAATAAGGAACTAAAATTAGAGTATTTCCTAAAATGAATTTTGATGTTTTTTGCATGCCAATCACGACAGGCAGCATAGGAACCCCAGCTTGAGCATACTCATCTTTAATTTTCATTGCAAGACACCAAAAGTGGGAAGGAGTCCAGACAAATACCAAAAATCCTACCAGGAACCCCAACAAATCCATGCTACCGGTTGCTGCGGCCCATCCAGCCCAAGATGCCGCGCTACCGGCAATTCCTCCAATTACAATATTTGATGTATTTCTTCGTTTTAGCCAAACTGTATAGATGATCACATATGAGAATATTCCAACTGCAATAAAGAACGCAGATACTGCATTTAATGCAAAATATCCATAAATTACAGACACACAGCTGACAGCAATACCATACAGCAAGACTTTTGATGCAGTCATTCGTCCTGAAGGAATCGGTCTAGTGCTAGTTCTTGTCATCTTTGGATCAATGTCTTTGTCATAATAGTGGTTTAGAGCGCTAGAACCTGCAGATGCCAATGCTCCTGCTATAATTATGTGCAAATAGGACCAATAATCAAGTTCAGGTGCTCCTGGAACTAGTTTACTTGCAGCATACATGGATGTAACTGCAGTAATTACTAAAAGTACAACAATTCTGGGTTTTGATATCTCCAGTATTTCGTTAAATCCCAATTGACTCTATCCGCTCTCAAAGCCATTTAATTTCTTCGTCTACGTGATCCATTGTATTTCAAAAGGAATAAGTATCTCAGCCCTACCAGCTATCTTAAATGAGTAATTGGGACCTCATGATGCCTGGAATGGGACTTACAGCTATAGGCTTGGCTGGTCTTACATTGTCCTATGCAGGTATTGCGCACACATTCATAGATGGAATGCATGCGTTAACAGGTCTTACCATGTTTGTCGGTTTGATTTTCTTATCAGCAGGCATCCTAGATGGAGGAATTTCCACCAGTAACAGAGCCAAGGCAACGACTTTGGTAATTTTGTCAATAGCATTAGGATTTGGAATGTTTGCATTTACCATGAATACATCAAACTACACAGTTACAATCGCAGGCATCTTAATGGCAATTGCCTTCCCGGCAATCATAATAGCATACCTTGCAATGAAGCATCCGTCTTTTGTAAAGCCTGTTGGTGCAATTGTCGGAATGGCGGCTGCAACAGGGATTATCGCGTGGGTAGCTTTTGGATTTGTAAGCCCCGACACATACATGATACCACAAGAGGTAGGAGTCGAAGAACCATCTGAAGAAATTCTACCAACTGGACCAATCTTTTCGATTTCAATTCTAGAAGGTTCATCCCAACAAGGCAGTCCAGATTATGATCCAGATGTTGCGACAGTTACGCAAGGATATATTATAGAATGGACAAATGCGGATTCGGTAGCACATACTGTTACTAGTGCAGTAGACTTTGGAGAAACATTTGACTCTAGTTTGATGGATGCAGGTGATGTCTTTACGTTAGATACTAATAATTTGGAAGTTGGGGAATATGAATACATGTGTATTGTTCATCCGTGGATGGTTGCATCATTAGTAATTGAAGCAGCAAAAGAACCAACAAAAGTTACAATTCCAGAGGGAGCAGCAATTCCAGAAGATGGTAAAAACTACTATGATCCAAAAGTAATTGATGTCACAGTAGGAACTACAGTAGTTTGGGACAATGCAGACAACACAATGCATACGGCAACTTCAGGCAGTCCAGATACAGGTGCAGACGGAGTATTTGATTCAGACATTCTATCTGCAGGAGACACCTTTGAATTTACATTCACAGATGCAGGAAATTACGATTATTATTGCATATTGCATCCATGGATGATAGGAACAGTCAACGTAGAATAGATTTGCAGAAAATCATCATATCAGAATCAGATAAAAAAATTCTATCAGAGTATTCAGAAAATCAAAAACCTAACGAGTCTTGTGCCATATTATTTGGAAAAAATGATACGGTATCAGATTTGTTTTTGACAGAAAATATTGAAGAATCACCTGTAAATTTTACAATCTCAAATGAACAATTAATCGAAGGATACAAAATGGCCGAAGAGAAAAATCTCGATGTAGTAGGAATATTTCATTCACACCCAGATTCGGATGCTTTTCCGTCAAACACTGACAAAAAATTTATGCAAAGCAATCCAGTGGTGTGGATAATTTATTCTGGAATCAACAAGAATTTCAGAGCATTTATTCTTGAATCAGACATCATAGAAATTCCAATTGAATAGAATTAATCTAACATTTCAATTGAAATGTTACGCGTTCACCATCTGCAGAATTTAGAACAGATTTATCCGGTGAGATAATTTTTCCAAGAATATTCACGGGTGAAGCCGGGGTGATTTCCCCAGGACTGCCAATTGGGGTAGGGCCGTAAAATAGACATATTGCTTTTCCAGTTGGCCAATATGCAACATCATTAAGATCAACAGGCGACTTTGCATTTTCTTCAGGTTGAGATATTGGAGATTTTGAGGTATAGATTTCATCACCCCACACATTCAGGTCCACTGTGAAGGGCAACTTTTCAATAAGATCTTTGACTGTTTTTGGGGAATTAACATCATCCAGTTCTAAAAGTATACTCGATGATGGTGGTATTTTGATTTCAACTTCATATTTCATGAACTTGGATAATATTTGAATTAAATAAGAACTGTGAAATTGATCCTGAGCACAATACTGCAAATAAGACAAACAGAAGATATTTTCTAGAATTCTTCATTTTTCAATAATTTATTCAGTAATTGTGATAGTGCCTTTCATACCAGGATGAATTGAGCAATAGTAATCAAAAGTACCTGTTTTATCTGCCAAAAATGTGACTGATTCACTTTGAAAATAACTAAGATCTTTGATATGTACATTAAACTCATCGATATTGAGATTGTGTTTGGAAGGATTGTCAAGCTGGTTCTTTTCCTCATTAATCAAGTGAATCTGAACAAGATTTCCTTTGGACATAATAATTGAAGGCGACGTCTCAGAGGAGGATTGGAGTGCTTTACCGCCTTTGGTGAGTTGGTAATGGTAGATGCCTTGAGGAGATTTTACTGCCTTTAGGAATACGTTTGTAGAAGGAGCAAAAACAAAACCATCGTAATTGACCGGACTAAGCGAATTCAATGCAATTCCCCCTATCAAAATAACAACACCCGCAACGACACTAACTGAAATTATGTTTGTTTTAGATAGTTTGGAGAATTTTTTCTTTGTCTTGTTCAATGTTTAGAAATAATTTTCTTGCATAAATACAATAATTAACATTGTTAAGGAACCACTAAAAGGAAATAATGAATTAGTTTATGTCGTTTAGAAAAATTTGCCTTCTATGCAAACACAGATTTGGGCCAGTGGAAGTATACATGTTTCACATCAAAAATAGTCACAATAAGGTATCATCCGACGAATTCGCAAAAAAGCATGACGAATCAAAATGGACATTTAGAAACTAGTTATTATTTAAAAATTCCATTTCATAGAATTCATGGTTTTCAACATAAAACATCAGAGAAATTACTGAATATGTATTTCACATGAATGGTTAAAATGTAGAAGTCAAAATGATGTTTTAGTATGTCTCAAGCAGAAATTGAGTAGCAGTACAGCACGGGTTTTAACTTGGAATCACATCATTTTACGATAGGGACTTCTACACAAATAGATTAACAGTATTTGCGTATTTATCATTCACTTAACATTGTTAATTATTCTGTAAATACTTGAATCGGGAAACAATGATGTGAGATTGTCCTATTGAAAACATGTATTGTGTGTGGAAAAGAATTTGAACATTGGTGTGATGATGTTTGCTCCACAGAGTGTTCTGATCAATTAGAACATTAAGAAGGATTGATGGTAGTTCAGCAGGGAAATATCAATACATCCATCATAGGAATTGAATTAACAATGTTAAGTAACACGTTATAATCTCAAATTTCAAGTTTTTGCATGAAACCAAAATTATCCTTTAACAAAAATTTGGTAAAAAGCATACTAAAAAGAGAAACCACATTTTCCAACAAATGTAAGATCTGTGATATGGAGTTCACTGATCCAGAAAGGACTAAAAAACACATGATAAAGGCTCATTCAAAACCCAAACGTGCAAAAGATCACTGAATATGGCTAAAGCATATATCTTAATGAATTGTGATTTGGGCTCAGAAATAGATGTCATTTCCTCACTGAAAAATATCGAGGGCATAAAAGAAGCTCATGGCACACTTGGCCTTTATGATATTGTTGCAAAAATTGAACTAGGATCAGAAAAGAAAATTCGAGAGGTCGTTACAGGTATTATTCGGAAAATGCCCAAAATTCATTCCACTTTGACTTTAACACGTTCCGAATCTGAAGGATTGTTTCAAACTTCTGAAAAATTACTGGGAGCAATATTGGGACAAAATATAGCTCAAGCATATGTTGTAATTCACTGTAAGAACGGAGAAGAGTACACCATCCTGAAAAACATCTGCCACATTCCAGAGGTAAAAGAAGCTGATGTGGTTTTTGGATTATATGATGTAATTTGTAAGATTCAAGCATCAGATAACAAAACACTTGAAAATGTCATTACTAAAGCCATACGTGCATTACATGACATTGAATCCAGTATGACATTAAACATAATCAATGAACAGGAACAACGTACCGAAATACTCGATAGACACATGATGGTAAACTAACGTGGAGGTATTTTGAATTTGACTAAAAATAATTCACATAATAAAATCAGGGGGGATATTTCATGGGATTAGGAGTAAAAATCATCATATTTGCGATCATAGCAATTCTTGTACAAATGTTTGGCATTATTCTATTGTAATATTTTTGTGAAAATCTCAATTACCGATTGTCAAATTGAATTTAGATTTAGTATGAAAAGATGATTTGAATTAAATGAGATCTGTGAAACGAGCATTCCCAATATGATCAATATTCTATATAGATATCATAGGCTAGTTTTTAATTACGTAATTCCGGGGATAATTTATGGGCCAATGGTTATCATGGATAAAATCCAATGAAAAAGAACTCCTAAAGATACTGGATGATTTAGCAAAAAAAGCTGTTGAAACCTCTGAAGCAGTGGTTGTTTTATTCAACGATCTAAGTAACAAAGAGCAAGCAAAAAAAATTCATCAATTAGAAACAGAGGCAGATGTTTTGACAAGAGACATTTTTTCGGAACTAAACAAGACATTCATCACACCATTGGATCGTGAAGACATGCAAAGAATTGCATCTAAAATAGATGATGTGATTGATTTCATGGATGGAATTGCAGCTAGAGTTTACAGTTATCAAATAACTACCCCTCCACCATATACCGCAGAGATGGCTCATGAGCTTGTAAAGGCCACAAAAGAAGTAGAGTATATGATTTCAAAGCTACAGCGCATAAAAAATCCAAAAGACATGATTGAACATTGTAGAAACACCAGTGATATTGAGCATACTGTAGATGATTTGTATAGAGAGGCCATCAAAGAGCTATTTGAAACAAATGATGCAATCAAAATCATCAAACTAAAGGACATCTACGAAACAATGGAAACTGCATCAGACAGATGTGTAGATGTTGCAGATGTCATAGAAGATATTGTCCTAAAATACACATGAGATGATCAAATGATAGAAATAGCAATTGGTGCAATCATAGTTGCATTAATCTTTGATTTTGTTAATGGATTCAACGATTCTGCAAATTCCGTTGCCACGGTAATTGGAACACGTGTGCTAAAACCAATTCATGCAGTAGGATTGTCGGCAGCAATGAATTTTATTGGACCTTTTATTTTTGGAGTGGCTGTTGCAACAACCATTGCAAAAGGAATTGTCAGTCCTGATGACATTACAGTTTACATGATCATAGGAGGGTTGGCAGGAGCAATTGGTTGGAGTACTCTTTGCACTTATTTCGGATTGCCAATTTCAAATAGCCACTCTTTGGTAGGAGGCATAATGGGTGCAGGTATTGCAGGATTAGGATTTGAAAAATTGGTTTATGGCGGTTTGACTAAAATTTTTGCAGGAATTGTCATTTCACCTGTTGGTGGAATGATTTTCGGTCTTTTAGTTACCACATTGATTATCACAGTATTTGCAGGCTACAAACCCGGACCAGTAAACAAAACATTTGGCAAATTACAAATTGTTTCTTCAGCATGGTTTGCTTTAACTCACGGGGCCAATGACGGACAAAAAACAATGGGAATCATTGTGCTAATCCTATTTTCTGCAGGAATGATTCCTGAACTTGAGATGCCATTATGGGTAATCTTGGCTGCTGCAACAGCGATGGGTCTTGGAACTTTCTTTGGAGGATACAAAGTAATCAAAACTTTAGGTGTGAAGATCACAAAACTCAAACCATATCAAGGATTTGCAGCAGAGACCAGTGGAGGATTAATGCTGGCAATCTTTGCAGTATTAGGAATTCCAGCCAGTACAACACATGCAATCACTGGAACAATTATGGGTTCAGGAGCAGCACGTAGAAAACGGGCGGTACGATGGAAAGTCAGCAGGCAGATTGTATTTTCATGGATAATTACAATCCCAGGTAGTGCATTGATGGGAATGGGGGTCACTTATTTGATTCAGTTGTTTGTTTGAAGACATATTCTTTAATCATCAATAATTTTCCACATATTCACCTTGGGTGTTTTGACAGAACTAGAGAATCAAAATTGGACAAGATGTATTTCTAAAAACATTTTCAACTGTACTATGATAATGTTGTTTTTCATAATGAGAAGCAAGTTTTGTTTTTGTCATCACTATCAAACCTACATTGTGCTTATCGGCAAATTCAAGGATTTTAATGGACGCTAATCCATTTTTGACAATTTTAGAATCACAAGAAACATCGTGTTCTTTGGCCAATTTTTTTAATTTTTGATGTTGTAATTCAACCAGTTTACTTTCTTTTTCAAACTCTTGTTTGCTTGTTTTTGTCTTAAATCCAAATGTATGTCGTTCTTCCAAACAAGTAAGGATTGTAATCTTTGCACCAATAGATATTGCCAGAGACATTGCTTTTCTAAATGCTTTTTCGCTATCTAAGTTTCCATTATACGGAACTAAAATATGTTCAAAAAGAGCATTCATTTATTCTCAACATCGATTAATAAAATAGGACAAGATGTATTTTCCACAATCTTTCTTGAAACACTGCCTAATGAGAGTAGTTTTTTGACCCCTTTGAGCTTTCTTCGTTTTGACATGACAATTAGATCCACTTTTTCTTTTTCAATAGTATCCAAAATTATTTCAGATGCATCCCCAATAACTACTTGAACTTTGGATTTGATGTTATTCTCTTTGCATTGCTGAATGTATTTTTCCATCTTTTTTTCCATGTCTTGTCTCATTTCTTCATTTACCTCGTCAATGGATTTTAGCAGACTGTTTCGTTCGGATGAAGATAACGCAAATGAGGGCGGATACTGTACGGCTTCTACAATATGTAAAATAATAATCCGGGATGATTTTCCAGACACATAAATGGCATGCTTCAATGCCTCATCTCCTGCCGGAGTTCCTGCATGAGGCAAGAGAATAGTTTTGTACATTATCTGTTTTTAAACAACTTGGTAAATAAACTATTAAGATGTTGATAGAATTTTTGTTGGACAAACATTGTAAATGAAAAAATCACTTAAATTATTTCTCATAGAGTATGCCATATGTTGTAATTTCAGCGGTAAAAGTTTTTGAATTAAAAGAATTACCAAATGAACCCGTAGGTATTTTCTAGATACTGTTTCTTTTTCGTGTGCTTAGGTTCGATTATTGTACTAATCACTTTGTTATTTCTAGGATTTTTTTATTTTTTTAAAGAGTTTAAATCCTGTCTTCATAATTTTGATTTGCTTTATGATTTTTATTGTTATTTTTAGTATTTTAAATCCTACAAATATTGGCATCAGAACAAGCATGATTATTTCAAGCCAGTATTTTTTTACGAAATGTTTAGCATTTCGTATCTCAAGATATGCCACTACTAATTCGACAGTAAGTAGGCACACTATCGCCCAGAAAATAATATCAAATATCATTATTGTTTGCTCAGTAATTGCAAACATGGGTTTAGAAATTCCCAAAGCAGAATGCTCAATGTTCACTAAACCAAAGAAAAAAATCAGAATTAATGTAAACGTGACAAAACTTAGTCCTTTCTTAAACAATAGCGGGAATATCATTTATTTTCCAACATAGGCATATACTGGATAAACTTTTTTGGTTTTTGCAGACTTGTAATCCCAATTGGATTTTTCCAAATCTAAATTAACAAAATATTCTTGAATAGAGCCATGAAGTTTTGCATATACGTCACCGCCAACCATTATTTGATCAGACTGGGCTAAATTTTGAATTTTAGCTGCCATGCTAACAGACGGTCCCAAAATATCCACGTGTGCCTCTTGCAAATCATCCCCATATCGTACAATTGTGTTTTCGCCATAATCTATGCCGATCTTTATCTTTAATTCCGGAAGATTGTTACTTTTTAAAATTGGATTTATTCCAACTTTGATAATTTTCAACATTGATTCTGCACAAGAAACCGCTCTGCTTGCAACAGATGTAGACAGTTCTTCTGCAACAAAATATCCAATCACAGCATCACCAACAAATTTCAATACAAATCCATCATGGCGTTTTATCACATAGGCCATCTCTTGAGCAAAGGTAGTAAAAATAGTAGCAAGTTTTTCTTTCGGTAAATTTAAGATCATGGAGGTGGACCCTACCAAATCTACAAACAAAACTGCCATATTCATACTCTGCAACACTCTTTCTCTAAGAAACATTTCTGATTCTTCGGTTACCGCAGAATAAAGAAACTCCTGGTTTAGTGATTTGTGTACCCTGTCTTGTATTTCTTCAACCAAGGTCTCAGAATCCACAACTTTTTCTGTACCGCGCCCCAGTAACATGTCAACTATACTGGGCGTTTTTGGCGACAGTAAATTCTTAATTCCTATTTTTGCAATATCTTTTGCATTGTTTTCCAACAAGATACTTGTGATGCACACTAGTTTAAGTTGTTAGATGAAGATATCAAGATAAGACTTGCATCTTTTCAGTTTCTTCACTTTTAATTGAATTTCAAAGACAAGAAATCTTCTTTACATGTTATATGATTATAGAATGAGCGATAGACTAGCATGAAAGGTGTTTTGAAATAAATAAGACCGTTGAAACGAGGGTTATTTGAGAAAAATAGGAGATCATGATAGAATAAACACAGTATATTCCAAGTCTTTGATCAAACTTTGATCCAATTTTGTAAATTTGAATTGTAAATCTTTGGCTTTTCGATATACAGAATCATCCATAACTACAGTATTTGGTAATGCATACTGGTTAATCTTAAAGCAGATATTCACAGGTTCTCCGAAAATATCATCAAGTGATGAATCAGATGTTTTTGTAATTTTGCCATTCGTATCTGGTTGTTGTAAATTAATCGCAATCTGCTTTTGCCATTCCCACATGTCAACAGATTTTGTTCTTGCCACATCTACTCCGTCGACTGCATCAGAGGAAGCATCCCTTACATCAAAGTAAGCCATAGTTCCCTTTTCTTCTGGAACTCCATGCAAATGGAAAAGATACCTTCCCGGTTCTTTCCATGTTGCCTCGAAGATAGCTGCATTTCCGGGACTTACTTCCCAAGTTTGTGTTTTGATAGGTTCATTTTCCCAAATTCCAGATATTATAGTATCAAATATTGTTCCATGAATGTGAAATCCAAATGCAGCAATTGCACCCATGTCAACATAATACAATCTTACTTTTTCTCCAGTCTTTACAGGTAATGGGTTATTCCAGTATTGATCAGCATATCCGTTAAAGAAAACATAATCAGGAGTCCAAGTCTCTTGGTCTTCCAAATCATATTCACCCTTTACAAGAACGTATTCTCTAGCAGGCTCTAATCCTTCTTTTGGATCTACAATGAAAGCACCATACAATCCATTTCTAATATGTTCAGATACAGGCATTACATGACAATGATACATGAATAATCCTGCAGGTTCTGCAGTGAAATCATATGTATAGGATTCACCTGGAAGAACTTCTTGGAAAACTCCATCGTTTTTTTCATTATGATCTCCGTGAAAATGCATCGTATGTGGAAGTTTTCCATTATTGATGAAATTAATAATTACTCGATCACCCTCAGTTGCCCTCAATGTTGGACCAGGAATGGTTCCATTGTAAGTCCAAGCTTCAACTCTAGTTCCAGGTGCAATCTCAAGTGTCGTATCCTCAGCAATCACAGTATAGGTACGTGTTATGGGGGAATTGTGGACAGAGTTTTTATCTGCAAAGGACTGTAAAGGTAATTCTGCATCTAGGAAAAAAATTCCAAGAGTTACTCCAAGAGAGATAACTCCTACAAGCATTACAATAGTTCTGTCCACAAAAGAAATGTTACTATGATGATATTAACTAAGAAGTTTATTCTGCAGTCATTTGCAAACGACAGTATACGCTGATCTTATCTAATAGAAATAATCTATTCTTCTATTGGCACCAAGATGTAAAGAATATTGTATTAATTTTATAACAAAAAGATTCGAAGGAGGTTTGAAATACCAAAATGGGTTAAAATGGTGTACTACATGTTCCAGATTTATTCAAACAAAGCTAATTCGATGCTCTTGTTGCAACACAAAATTACGAGTGAGGGCAAAAAACAGAATTTATCACAAGAAAAGGTATAGTTTAGAGAACAAGTTACTCAAAGATTTAAAGGTTGTAGAGTTATGAGTATCCAAGGAATGTATATGCTCAATACATCTCAATACACTGAAGAAAAAATTCATGAATCGTTAGAATTACTATACATGGATAGAAAAAATGAATTTCGTGAATTGTCACAAGTATTTCTTGGAAAAAAGAAATTAAGCGAAATGCCAAACTGGAAGGAATTTATTTTGAATTTCTGTTTAGATGTAGAGAATTCTTTTAAAACATGGAATGGTAAAGTGCAACCATCTACAACTTCACCACAGAAAGCTCTGACCATTCTAAGGCAGGTTGGAAATAATATGACATCGATGAATCAGTTAACTCACATATTGAATATTTCATACAATCTATCAGCAGAGTTTAAAGAAATTTACAAGCGTTTGAAATAATCACTCAAAATATGTTTTAACTAATGAAAGTTCAGATATAACAAATTAGATTTGCAGATCATTTCAGGAATAAAAATAGTCTCGAATTAGAAAAATAGATCCTATTCGTCATCATTTTAGCAGTATGACTTGGATCATCTTTTACTTCATCCTGATTGAAAAAGTATTTTGAATTAAATAGGACAGTCAAATAGGCACATTCAACATAATTTTAGATGGATTTGTACATTAGAACATCAGGATTTCAGATTGTTTGAACTATTTTGACAGATTCCAAGGTCTAGATTCCAAATAGTCAATTTCTTTAATCATATCTTCGACTTTTTTTACTATTGCAAACACTGATTTGTATTCCTCGTACATGTTAGTCTCTTCTTCCTTTGTCAGAACAGTAGCCTCAGCAGTATCAAAAAATTTGTTTTCTTTGTGCAAATGATCTTTTAGAAACACACCGTATGCATTAAGATATCTTGAAACAGGTTCTCTTTCATCAGATCCTTCTTTCCACAATTTTAGATGACGGGATATTAAACGTGCGACATTTCTTCCAAATTCATGCTCAACTAGAAATCGATGAATCTCATCTTTTAGAGAGTCATGATTTGACACACATGGGAAATAGGAATCTTCTTCTCGAGAATGATGAATGGTGTCAATAAACTCAGAAATTACAATCATAATTTTAGATAAATCCAAAAATGGAATATCTGTACCTTTTTTTAATTCCTCAGAGCATTTGAAGACTATTTTTTCCAAACGTTTCACCTGATCATGATCTGTACGTAGTTGATTAGTTGCACTCATTTTGTATCACCAAACTATTTGTCAGATAAAAATTCTTTGAGAACTTCAACAGCTCCTGATGTATCACATGCATCTAATCGGTCTAATAGATATGATTCATCTTCAACTTGCTTCATTTTTTCTTTTAATTGTCTATATTTTGTAGCATCTTCTTGATTTTGAAATATTTGTTGTATGTCTTCTGAAGTTAGAGAACTTCCCTTACATTTTGATTCCAATTCATCTTTATTCATTGATTTACAATATTTTTTATATGAATTAAAGGAGCATCATGCTTATCAGCACTGAAAATGAAAAAATAGACATTGAATGAGAGTGGTAAAATCAGTCTTTTAGTTTACTCTCTTTGAAAAACATCTGAATTAAATATCATGAAAGAGGATGAGTTACATGACTATTGGAATTTACTTTGGCTCACAAACTGGCAAGACTGAAATGGTATGTGCCAAGATAAAAAATGAATTAGGTGATTTATCTGCAGATCCCAAAGATGTTTCTGAAGTTAGAGGAGACATAAGTCAATTCCTAGAAATGGATGGTCTCATCTGTGCCATTCCTACATGGAATACTGGTGAGGAGGAAAATAGATCAGGTACTGCTTGGGATGAACTGTTAGAAAAAATTGGGAATTTAGACCTTAGGGGTAAACCCGTCGCAATATGTGGCACGGGTGACGCTGCAGGTTATGCAGATAATTTTGTTGATGCAATGGAGGAGTTGCACAGGTATTTTGAAAAAGCTGGTGCAAAAATGGTTGGATATGTAAGTACAGACGGATACACCTTCACGGGTTCAAAAAGTATCATTGATGGAAAGTTTTGTGGGCTGCCTGTTGATGAAGACGGCGAATCAGATCAGACTGAAGAAAGAGTCAAACTATGGTGTACTCAACTAAAATCTGAAATGGGATTATAATTATAGATATTTTTGATTGATGGAAAATATGCTTCTTGAAAACACGCCAGATATTGTTGTAATACTTGTTCCGTTAATAATTTCTATAACTGCTATTGTTATTTCCATATATACAGCAAAAAAATCAGAAGATGTTCGCCTTTACAGTTCATTGGACAACACATACACACAATTAATGAAGGTAGGTGTAGACCATCCAGATTTCAGAGATCCGCATAAAACAAACAACTACAAAAAATCTTTTGATGGTTCAAGACTATACGGATATGAATCGTATGCATTTATGTCAATTAACATGGTTGCAACAGTATATGATCGTTACAAAAAGATTCCACGTACGTGGTACAACATAATCAAGATAGAAGGAGATCTTCACAAGTCTTGGTTTTATGATAATTCTCAAAAATTCAGAGATGAGTTTGTAGATTTTATCGATCAAAAAATCATAAATTCAAAAAAGAACTGAACTGGTTTTTAATTAATAGTTTTTTTTAATTCCATATTACTGTGATTCAGATGCTAAATAAGGGATAAAAATCACAGTAAAGATGAAATTACGATTTGTATGTTAATGTTTTTTGTAAAACGATAGCATGAATAGGTTTAGGATCTTTTGATGCAGAAAGAAGAGTAACGGTTTTTTTATCATTAATTATTTTTTTAATTTCATTAAACGAGTCGGAATTTTTCTCAATTTCGACAAGGTATTTTTTCTGGAATTGCTCTCTTTTTTCTATGTTATCGTGATACCATTTCCGTAAATCGTTGCTTGGAGTGATTTCTTTTATCCATAAATCAATTTTGGCACGCTCTTTTGTAATTCCTCGAGGCCACAGCCTATCCACCAATATTCTATACCCATCAGTTTTTGAATAATCTTCATAAATTCTTTTAATTTTAATCATTACTTTTGCCAATTTATTTCACTATTAACACTGGGCATTTTGATTTTTGTACAACGCCATTTGCAACACTCCCAAGAATCATTCTTTTTACGCCTGTTCTTCCATGAGAACCCAATACAACAAGGTCTGTTCTCGAAGATTTTGCTATGTTGATTATCTCCGTTACTATCGAGGTGCCTTGTTTAATTTTAACAGATATTGGCACATTTGATTTTTTAGCCACGGTTTCAAGTTTATGTGTGTGTTGCCTCACTATTTTTTTTGTTTTTGAATCGTCTGTGGATTGATTTTAGAATAACCCATTATTGCAGAATATTCTCCTGGAATGATTGTCAATAAAGTTATTTTGGAACCATTTGTTTTTGCAATTTCTAACGCTATTTTAAATGCTCGATTAGAAAACGATGACATGTCGTATGCAATTAGAATATTTGTAAAAATCATATATTATATTAAGAACATTTTTAGATATTATAGGTTGTGTAACATTGTTAATACATGTAAAATAAAAAAATAATTTCTTTTAATATGGGTTAAAATATGAAAAAGGTAAAAAATATTCTTATTTTTAATAATTTCAATGTTTTAATTCACACAACTCCACCTACAATTGATACATTAAATTATTTTATAAAATCACAGTACAATTGGCGAACAATAGTAATAATTTACAAATAAATGTCATATCTTAATTTTCTTTTTAATTAAATATTGAATGCATGTCAAAAAATTCCAGTATTACCAAAAATTTAACCTGTTGCGATAGTAAATAAAATGAAAAATAAAAGAGTAATCATATCTTTTCTCCAAATACTCTCTGACACTTCCAACAATAATCTGCTTTTAGTCCTTCGCGTGTTTCAGTATGTATGAGAATTACATCCTTGTGTAGTGGACAGATTTTTTTCTTATTAATGGACATGTGGATTTGGTTGACCAGAACCCAATTTCTGATAACTACCAGCAGCTTTTTCATGAAATTCATGGTTTGATTGGTCTACCTTGATTGCCTGAGGGGGACAAACAGACACACATATCATACACCAAATGCAGTCATGTTCTCTAATTGGATCAGACTTGTCTGTGTAGTCTTTTCTTCCCTCTTTGTCTGAATTCTCGCCTGTCCCATCAAATGTCTCACCGATTACACTTTTAGCTGGAATATCTTTTTCTGTTCTGTACCATTGGAATACCTGTACAGGGCACGCCTCGATGCATGCTCCATCAGCATAGCATGAATCCCAGTAAACTGCAACCATAGTGCAGCTGACTCCTAAAGGTTCAATTTTTTCGCCCCGTTTTGCAAAATCCTTGACAGTCTTAGAATGTGTTGAGGCTTCTTTTAACTTACCAGGCCCCCAAAACCAATGAAAATTTTCACCATCTGAATGCATTATTTTTCCAATAGGTTCCATACCTTCTGGGAAACTCTCATCAATTGGCATAATGGTTGCATTTGTTTTTAATATTTTAAAAATATGGAGTTTACGTTGCAAACAAATGTAGTTAGAAAAACATTTGAAGTCATACATCTTGTTGCGAACGGATATTAGAATAGCAATAATTTTTTTATTTCCGAATAAAATGTAGGACGATGTATCCTTGAAATTCCATCATACGTCATTAATAATTATAATCTGTTAAATACACACAATCAATGTTTTGATACAGAATATACTGCTTCATATCCATATTTGTCTTTCATTTCTTTTGATTCAATTTTTTTAAAATCAAAATCATTACTAAAAGATGCAACCAAATCATACAAACTTTTACCTATGACAACACCATTTGTTGTAGCCAATCTGTTGATTTTAGAGCATTTGTTTACTGTACTTCCAAAAATATCTTCTACTGATGATGTAAACACTTTAGCAATTCTAACTGATCCATATGTGATGCTAATCCTATAGTCTGTTTTCGGTAATTTGTTTTTGAGCATTTTTTGATTAATTTGTATATGCTCATCTACAATCGCAATACAGCAATCAAGAACTTTTTTGAAGGCATTCAAATCTTCAGTTTGGTTTGTTCTTGGAAAATAAAACAATAACGCATCTCCAATGTTTTTTACGACCAATCCATCATATTTTGTGATGACAGACGCAATTGAATTAAGAAATATGCTGTAAAATGTATCCGTATCAGAGTCTGATAATGATGATGTTATTTTGGTAGAATTTACAATATCTACAAAACCCACACAATAACTATTATCAGAATCTGAAAATTTCAACAACTCTTCTTCCTGTTGTTTTATGACATCATCTCTTTGCTTTATTGAAATTAGCGCCTCTTGCATCTTTTTTGTCATAGAGTCAAATGCCAGAGATAAGAGCCCAATTTCATCTTTAGTTCGAATATTTGTACGGACTTCAAAGTTACCATCAGACACCTGGTTAACTGCATTGATCAATTTTACTAGTGGTCTTGAGATCAAATTTCCCAGAACAAATGCAATTATTCCTATTATTGATGTGACAATTATTCCTACAATCAAAATTTCTTTTTGAAGTGCGGTAACAGGCCCAAATGTTTCAGATTCATCAATTTCTGCAATTAAAACAAAGCCTGAATTTGGAGAACAGTATGAAGCACCAAAAATAGATTCTCCTCTATAGTCAAAATAGGTATCACCATGTACATCGGCATTATTTTCAAAACATTGCGTTACAGGAAGAGTATTTACCATTTGATTAAATGCAATATTCTCCATAAATCGTGATTCTGAAATAAGAGTATGGTTTTTGTTTACCAGATATACTTCCCCTGTATTTCCAAGTCCACTTCTGTTTAGTAATATTTCATCTATGTCAGTGGTACGTATTGTTGCAATTAACAAACCCAAAATATTTTTCGAGTTTTGTTCAAAAATTGGGTGGATTACAATTAATTTTCTCGTATTATTGTCTAGAATCTTAAATTCAACACTAGGGGTTGTTACAGCATCAGAATTTCTTGATTCAAAAATATCAGAAACATTTGATGATTTCAAATCTATTAATGAAAAAAGTAGAGTTCCTTCTTTGTTTGTAATTTTTATATCCTCTAAATTAATGGAATAACCTATAGTGATTTGATATTCATTGATTATTTTTAAAAATGATTGTCTTTGAACATTTAGAAGAGATGAATTATTTTCATCGTACGTTTGAAGAAGTTGATGTAATTCAGGATTCTGTGCTAAAACCTGTATGTCTTTTTTTCTTTCTTCCAATATATTTTCCACAGATTCACCTCTCAACGATGCTTCTCCAATAAGTAAATTTTGTGTATTTTCTTTAAGGATTTTTTCAGCAGAATTAAAGCTCAGATAAGAGGTAGCAAAAATTGCAACCACAGAAACTATTATTACAAAAAACACTAGTTTACGATTTATACTAAAAGTTTTTTGTGACATATTACAAGACTTTCAATTCATTTCTGAGTCTTAAAAGTTAGTTCGTTTTGAGATTATAAAATGAGGAATTTTCGGCTCAATTCATTGATATTCGTATTATTGTTCAGTCTACGAGATCTCTTTTGCACATTTTGTCGAACATATATTTTCAAATCTACTAATAAATTCTCTTCCGCAGTGAAGGCATTTTTTGAAACTGCTCATAATACATACAGTAAGCAACAATCAATTATTAACAAAAGTATCAAGTCTAGCTTAATTATCACAATATTTGTTGAATTGAACATATCATCGCGATTCACACATTATACAGTATGAATAACTTGATTCAGGAAATTAAACAAAAGAAAAAACAAGGCTTTTACAAAATACCTAGACATAAAAAAGCATTTTACATGTTTCATGTAATTGCAATTACTGCAATAATTTTGATGGTTGCATTATTGTAGGGTTTTCTGTTTTGTCTCAAATAATCTGTTTTGTATGTAATGGAAAAATTATCCAATATTATCATAAAGGATACAAAGGTATCAGAGGGAAATGTCCAGACTGCGGATCAGAGTTTCCCCTGGAATGAATTTAAGACTATTCTTCTTTTAATTTACTTTCTCGAAATGATCCAGAGTTGTACCAGCAATATCGGAAATAATCAAGACACCATTCATGAAATCTAACATCGTTTCCATAAAATGCAAATCCTATATTTGCATCGCCATTTCTGTTAGGAAATGATATGCATGCTTCTTTTTCATTAAGTGCTACAACCACCAATACATCCTTTGACATTTTTCTTTCAATGATTCCATTTTCTAATAATTGATTAAACCCAAATTTTTCCAATGTTCTTTTTCTGCCTTTTGGAACTATGCAAGATTCTGAAAGAATATAATTTATCTTTACTTTGTCATCTCTTGCTTTTTTTATCAATGGTTCTATTAGATCATTTGATACTTCTGAGTGTAATTCATAGATGTATTCATTGGCATTTTTATATATCGACTTCCATTTTTCCATTACTTTGGTAAATCCTTTAACATATACTCCAGTAGATAATGCACCGATTCGCTCTATGAATTTTGCAGGAAGGTTTCCAAAATCATGCTCTTGAAAATATTTTCGGTTATTTGAAAAAAAGATCATTGTAGGAATCTGTGTGCAAACTGTACTCCCATACACTGTAAGATGGTAATATCCTTCCACATCTTTTTCGATAAAACCTGATTTTGCAAGACGCTCAAAATTCCTATGAACCTCTTGAACCGTGGAATCAAGTTTCTTGGCCATTGGAGAAACCTTTGATTTTTCTTGCATCAAGTGAAAGAGGATGTCTAACCTCTGCTCACTTGCAAGGTCCAAAAAATCACTACTAGCATTGGTGTAGCTCTTTCGCATATTGGTTTTTGCACACGCGTTGAATCTAAATCTTCTTGATATTCTAATTTAGAATCTTTGCAAAGCAGTCACGATAGGCAACTTGCGATATTTGCTTGGCTAGTGTTTTTGAATCGACCTGGTTTGATGTTATAACAAGTACGGTTCCATATACAGTTGGAATTGTCAGTAGAGTGGTTTTTTCTCGTTCAATTATAGAATAACCAAATCTTCCAAAGTGCTTGTTATGATCGCTTTGCATAGAGGCATACAGTCTGGTTTGCATACATAGCATGATTAACCCATCTTTTTCCAAGTCATCTATCAATATGTTTTGTTTTTTCACATACTCTACTAATCTTCCATTATCATTAATCAATCCCACAAAGTAGATATCATGTTCCAAAGCAGAAATAGATTTGCAAATATTTTGAAAATCTACATTGGTGATGTCACAAGTCATTTTTACACACACTCCGTCTTTTTGTCGGCTATATTCCACAGTATCTTTTGATCCAATATTGTTTTTACTTTATTTTTCAACATTTGTATCACCAAAAAATTAATTGTGGATTAACTCCACAAAGTTACAATCAGAACAGATTTTTGCCTGTACTTTTTTCCAGGGTTGTTCAGCATGTACTGAAATATTTGTATCACTAACCATTATTTGGTTTGAGCATTTTGGACATGTTTCCATACGTATGATTTGTTGTGGTGGTTCATTAGTTGAGGTATCAATAATAGCTGTATCTTCATAATCGCAGCTGAGTGAGAATTATCCGTCTTGGTTCTATTTACTCTACAATTTTTTATCAAATCTTCATCTGCCAGAGGATCTCATTGAGAGAGATTTTTAATTTTAAATTTTGATAAACAGTCTATTCTCAAAATTAACAATCGACTTTGAGAATAAATAGAAAACTTGTGTTTTATTCTGATGGGAAACAAGAAAATTATGGTTTGTTTGGATGATCAAAAAATCCTCGTAGAGGATTAGATAAGGCAATTTTATTTGCAAAACAATCTGACACCGTAATTATAGGTGTTCATAGTGATACAAGTTTTAGTGCATTCTCTGCATGTTATACAAGTATAGAATTAGTGATAAATATATCTCGCCTGTAGGGGTATTTTGAATTAAATATCCCTTTTTTTAATTGATTATATGGAAATTCACGTATACGACACTTATGTCAAAGCAGCAGATGGTCATACCATGCACTTTGATGTAATCACTGGTGAAAAAGATCATGATAAAGCCATAACATATGGTAAAGAGTGGTTAGAATCAATAGGTGAAGGACAAGCAGAGATGACTACAAACGAATGTCAATTCTGCCATTCACAAGGTGCACCAGAGCCTGTAGAGCAGGCAATTAAGGAGAAAGGCTACTTTATCCAAAAGATGGAAGGCTGTCCTTAAACATTTTTTCCTTTTTCTACAAGACTTTTTTAGATTAATCGTTTTAGAAATAACATGTCTGAACACAAGTATTCAAAGTGGACTGTTGAAGGAGACAAGAAAACCAAATGGATTTGTGGATGTTTTCAAACATCAGATAATTATTTCAAATTCTGTGATACGCACAGTATAACTTTGCAAAAGGCAATTCAAGCTCAAATTGACGAATTAGATATGACATTGATTGTGGAAGATTAGATTGCAAGAATTGCAACAAATGCAGACACAAAGACTATAGCAATTGTGTTAAGTAATTTGATTACAGTGTTTAGTGCAGGTCCCGCAGTGTCTTTGTAAGGATCACCAATGATGTCTCCAACTACTGCAACTTTATGGATTTCAGAACCTTTTTCCCCTCTCATTTCTACCAGTTTCTTTGCATTATCCCATGCACCACCAGTATTTGCCAAGTGATATGCTAAGAGGATTCCAGTTACAACAGCACCCATCAACAATCCTGCTACGGCAGTTGGACCTAACAAGATTCCCAAAATTATTGGTGCAAGAATTGCGACAATTGCGGGTTTCCAGAGTTCTTTAATTGATGCAACAGTTGCTATGTCTACACATTTAGCATAATCAGGTTTTGATGTTCCAGCAAGAATTCCAGAATCAGCTTTGAATTGTCTTCTTACTTCATCAACCATTTTTCCTGCAGCCCTTGATACTCCGTTAATGAGTTGGCCTGTAATTATAAATGGAATCAAACCACCAATTAACAATCCAACTATGATTGCCGGATTTGTTAAACTATAATCCAATACCAAAATACCGGCAAAGATGTGAGATGCTTCAAATTGGAATGCTTGGATCATAGCTAATGCAGCTAATGCAGCACTGGCAATGGCAAATCCCTTTGTAACTGCCTTTGTGGTATTTCCAACTGCATCAATTTCATCAGTGACTTTACGATTTTCCTCGCCCATTCCAGTCATCTCTACAATTCCACCAGCATTATCTGCAATTGGTCCAAATGCATCAATACTTAGAACAATTCCAGCAAGACTCAGCATTGCCATTGCAGTCAAAGAGGTTCCAAAAATTCCATACAATACTGGGTCTGCGCCTTCAGGAGCCGCTGCAGAAGCAATGCTATAAGATAGAATAATCGCTACAACTAGTGCAATCATAAATGGTCCTGTAGATTGCATTCCTTTGATAATGCCCATCAATGTTAATGACGCATATCCCCATTTTGCAGAATCTGCAATTTCTTTTACAGGACTTTGTTTGTAACTTGTATAGAAATCAGTGATTTTTTGTATGATTGGAACTAGAATTACGCCAATTACAGTAGAGCCGAACAGGGCATAGGCTGTTGAGGAATCATCAATGAATTGTGTAATGAATACAAAGTTTAATGCAATAGCAATAGCTGCAGATACATAAAATGAACGGCTAAGCGGTTTCATTACATCAGTAATATTCTTGGAGCCAACAATTACAACACCAATGATAGATGCAATCATTCCTGAAGAACCAATCAAAATTGGATAAAGGAAAAAGTTTGGTGCACCAATTAATGCTGCAATAAGTAACGCTGCAAGAATTGTGACAATATAAGATTCATAAACATCAGAACCCATTCCAGCGGCATCTCCCACATTATCTCCTACATTATCTGCAATTGTTGCAGGATTTCGTGGATCATCTTCAGGAATATTTGCTTCAACTTTTCCAACCAAGTCGGCACCCATATCTGCGGCTTTTGTGAAAATACCACCGCCAATTCTAATGAACAGTGCTATGAGACTTGCGCCAATACCAACACCTGCAATTGTGATTGGGTCTGGAAATATTACATAAAGACCGGTAATTGCTAAAAGAGCCATTGCAGGAACTGCTAGACCAACTGTAGCACCGCCTCTAAACGCCATGGCAAATGTTTTTCCTAGTCCACTGCTACTTAGATGGGCAGCTCTAACTGCCGCTTTTACTGTGATTTTTAATGAAATAACTCCGGCAACTGCAGACAAGGTAGCACCCACTGCAAATGCCAATCCGTTTGAAGGTTGAAGAAAAGCACCAATAATTACTGATAATCCTATAGCAACAGGAACGATAATTTTCATCTCTCTTTTCAGAAATGCCGCTGCGCCTTCTTTGACAGCATTGGAGATATCCATCATTTCTTTTGTTCCTGTTTGTTGTTTGGAAATCCATGCAACCAAACCTCCAGCGACTAAAAATGATGCAATGCCGGCAGCAAAAGGCAGAATCCCCGATATTTCCATGTTATACTCAGCTTGCCAAAGTCTGGAAATATAAATCAAATAGCAGAGATCTTGTTTCTTTTTCTATAAGGCAAAAATGTTTTGCCTCCAAGTCCTTGTCTTACTAATTTGTTGAATCTCTTGCCATGAGCAAGATATGGAAATCTCATATGGATTAATTCATGGACAAGAGTGTTTTCAAGAGTTTTCTCATCAGGAATTTTTCTCACATTTATGAATACCAAATTATGCTGAAGATAAGATACCCCATAATACTTGTATGCAGATGTACGTCTGCCCTCAGTCATTTCCTTTGGTGCATCAAGAACTTCTTTTGTGGATAATAGAATTCTAGGTTCTGGAATAGAGAAACGGTTTGAATAGATTCCAACTTTTTCTAATATTTGTAATCGTAGTTCGGGATCAAGTTTCATAATTTTTTCTACAACAATATGCGTTTATCTTGAAATGTCAATTGTTGTGAGAAGTTTGGTGTATTTTGATTCTTTAAAAATATGAATTAATAGGGTCAGAAGGTTTAGTAGAGTAATCATCAATCATACAGCCACCGTCTCATCATACCCCAATTATTCCATTGAATCAAGTAATGATTGTGCTTTATTTCTAATTTCTGGGGTAATCGTGACTATAACTAGTCCTTCGTTTGGTTGACCATACAGAACAGTTGCATTTTCAGGAGCATAAATACAGACTGGCAAGACCAGAAGATCTTCTTCACCGTTTACAGTTAATCGTATCGGAGGTTTCATTGCAAAGGCTTTCTTAATTACATCCATACTGTTTGATGTGATTTCTGCAGGAGGATTATCAACTGTCAATTCAATTGCAGATTCCAACTTTGGAGGTTTTCGTTTTGCTCTCTTTTCCAAATTGTCAATTATTTGCAGAGAAGGAATCAGACCAAACTCAATCATTTTTTCAGTTGTTCTATCACCAACAGTGATAATGTAGGAATTCTCTGTAAGATGTTTTTGAATATTTGTTTTGTCAGCTTGGCTTTCAGGTAAAAGTAATCCTAAAGGAACTTTCAATTGGTCTCTTAGAGATTCAGGTAATTTCACATTAATCGTGACTAGACAGTACTTGCCTCAGGAGATGACTCTTCACTGGAACTTTCAGAGGCCATCTCATCTTGTAACTTTGCTGCAAGAATACTGCATTGTGCTGCAATATTTTTTGCGCTCTTTCTAAAAGCCAGTGCACTTGGAGAATCAGGACTTGTAATCATAATTGGTTTTCCCAAATCAGAACCTGCCATGATTCCAGAGTTTAATGGAATCTCACCAAGGAAAGGCATGTTGAATTGTTCGCTAATTTTCTTTGCACCGCCTTCACCAAAGATGTAATGTTTGTCATTGCAATTTGGACAGACAAAGTAACTCATGTTTTCAACTACGCCGATGATTGGAACGTTTAGTTTTTCAAACATGGATACGGCTTTGACTGCAACGTTGCTTGCAACATCTTGTGGAGTAGTAACAACAAGAATTCCAGTAATAGGAATTGTTTGTGCAAGAGTTAGGGGAATGTCACCAGTGCCTGGTGGGAGATCTACAATAAGATAATCTAAATCAGACCAATTAGTATCAACCAAAAATTGTTTCAGGATTCCAGAAATGATTGGACCACGATAGATTGCTGCTTGGTTGGACTGGTCCGCAAAGAAACCAAAAGAAACAACTTTCAATCCATTAGAGTCTGCAGGTTGGAGTTTGTTGTCTTCTACTTCCATGAATCCATCCTTCATTCCCAACATCAACGGAATGCTAGGACCATAGATATCAGCATCTAGCAATCCAACTTTAGCTCCTGATTCGGATAAAGCTAATGCTAAATTCAGAGAAACAGTTGATTTTCCAACTCCACCCTTTCCACTTGCAACGCCAATGATATTTTTGACAGTTGCCATTCCAGTATCAGCATCAAGTGAACGACCTTCCATTACTTTGGCCGTTACCTTCAAATCAAAATTTTTCAAATCAGTTATTTCGCCAATTACCTTTCTTACATCATCCTCAATTTCGACATTGAATGGACATGCAGGAGTTGTTAATTCTAAAGTAAATTTCAAATCACCGTCATTTAGTTCCAGATCTTTAATCATTCCCATTGATACAATGTCTTTTTTCAAATCAGGATCAATGACAGTGCTAAGTTTTTCAAGAACTTGATCTATCCCCACCATTGTGTCAAAAAGTCAGTTCACTTTATTTAAACGTGAACTACAGCTTGCATCTATAAGTTAGATTACAAAAAAATTGTCATTTATTTGAAAAATTAGCAAAATCTTTGGAAATTCAAGCCTAAAATACCTAAACATTCATAAATTGAAATTCAAGCAAAATACACAGTTGTTTTCTATATCCACCCTAGTTGATGTTGTTAGGATTCCACCTAGCTTGTTTGGAACCACACTCAAAAAGGCAGCAGTGAACATACTCAAAGAAAAGTACGAGAGTATGATTAATGCAGATTTAGGGTACATCATCATGATTTTAGATGCCAAAGTTGATGAAATGGGAAAAATGATTGCAGGTGACGGCGGAACATTCCATAAAGTTCAATTTGAGGCATTGACGTTTTATCCAAAATTACAAGAGATTGTTCAGGGAGAAATTGTAGACATTACAGACTTTGGAGCATTTGTAAGAATCGGTCCAACTGATGCATTGCTTCATTTATCACAAGTTATGGATGATTACCTAAAGAGTGATGTAAAATCTGGAATGATTTTAGCTAATCAAAGTGGAAGAACACTAAAAGTTGGCTCTACACTGCGTGCAAGAATTACTGCAGTATCATTAGGCAAAGCTGCCGCAATGGGCAAGATTGGAATTACTTGCAGACAGCCATTCCTCGGTGCAGATGATTGGATTGCAGAAGAGATAAAGAAAGCTGGTGGCGGTTCTGACAAACCAGCAAAAGAAGCTGAAGTAGAGGCAAGTTAAAATGGCACGAGAGATGGCATGCAGAAAATGCAAGTTTGTTACCACAGGCAAAGTCTGTCCTGGTTGTAAATCATCAGATTTGACTCCGGATTGGAGTGGAATAGTGCTGGTAGTTGATCCAACTAATTCAGAGATTTCAAAAACTCTAGGCATCACCCAAAAGGGCAAGTATGCAATCAAAGTAACATAAAAAATTTCTAAATCTTTAAAATCACATTAGCGTTTTAACAGTAATGTTGTCATTTAATTCTAAAAAACAATTGTCACAGTTTCTTGCAGAAGACATTGGCACAGGAGACATCACAAGCTCTCTTTTATCAAAGAAAAAGATCACAGCCAAAATAATTTCAAGGGAGAATGCCGTGATAGGGGGCGCATCGCATGCGAAAGAGATTTTCAGATTAAAGGGATGTAATGCAAAAATTCTGAGAAAAGACGGCTCAAAAATCAAGCCCAATCAAGCAATAATGATCATTTCAGGAGATGCGGGCAAAATTCTAGCGTGTGAAAGAACGGTGTTAAATCTCATTACAAGGATGAGTGGAATTGCAACTCAAACAAATGATCTTGTAAAGAAGATTCCAAAAAATGTAAAATTGTATGCAACAAGAAAGACAGCCCCAGGACTTAGATATTTTGATAAAGAAGCAGTAGAGATTGGAGGAGGCAAAAAACACAGACTCAGACTAGATGAGATGGTGATGATAAAAGACAATCACATTGCAATTGAGGGATCATTGGAATCATTAATTAAAAAAACAAAGAAAAAATACAAGAAATTTGAGGTCGAGGTTGAAAATACTTTTGATGCGATTCTTGCAGCAAAAGAGGGAGCAGCAATAATCATGTTAGATAATTTCTCACCAGTACAAATCAAGAAGACAGTTCAAGAGCTAAAAAATCAAAAACTGCGAAACAAAGTAATGCTGGAGGCATCAGGCGGAATCAATTCCAAAAACATTGCAAAGTATGGAAAAACAGGGGTGGACATCATATCTGTTGGAAGCATCACTAATTCGGTTAAAGGAATTGATGTGAGTTTAGAAATTTAATGATTCAGTTCTTCCAATAATGCAATAACTGCTTTGTTTTTAGGGTTAATTTCTTGAATTTTTTCACAGCATTGAATAGATCTTTTGTTTTCGCCCAATTTTTGGTGAGAATATGCTTTTAATAATAAAACTTCAATATCATAAGAGCCGATTTCAAGTGCTCGCTCAAAATAAGTTATTGCAGTCTTGTACTTTTTTTGCAAATAGTAAATGCCACCCAAAGTAAACAAAAGATCATGATGATGTGGAACTTTGTGCAGATATTCTGTGCCGGATTTTAATGCAGCGACATATTTTTTTTCTTTAACTAATTTTTTGATCTCTTTTAGTTTTTCAATATTTTTTTTCTTTTGAGGATCTTTTGGGGTGAACAATCCAACCAAAATTATCACATAGTTTAGCTGATTTCAAGCATTCTGTTAATTGCTAAGCGAGCCTTATCTGCAATATCTTTTGGAACAGTGACGATATTTTTTTCATTAACTAGTGCATCATGTACTTTTTCAAGAGTAATCATCTTCATGTATTGACATTCAGCTTTCTCAGATGCAGGAACGAATGTTTTTCCAGGATTTTGCTGTCTCATCCTATACAAAATACCAGTTTCAGTTGCAACGACAAAGTTTTTTGATTTTGATTTGTTTACATGATTCAGCATCCCTTCGGTTGAAAGAATTGAGACTTTTTTGTCATCAAAGCTTCCGTCTGCAACGTCATACATCATGGGTGTTGTACAACTGCATTCTGGATGAATGATAAATTCGGCATCCTTCATAGAGTCTAGTTTTTCAGATACATCTTCAGGCCTGATACCTGCATGTACATGGCATTCGCCTGCCCAAATATGCATATTTTTTCTCCCGGTCATTTTTGCTACATAAGATCCAAGAAACATGTCAGGCAGAAACAAAATCTCTTTTTCTTCAGGAATGGACTTTACCACATTAACGGCATTCGAAGAAGTACAGCAATAGTCAAGCTCCGCTTTGATCTCTGCAGTGGTATTGACATATCCTACTGCAATAGCATTTGGATGTTGGTTTTTCCAGTTACGCAGTTCATCAACAGTGATAGAATCAGACAAGGAACATCCAGCATCTAAATCAGGAAGCAGTACTTTTTTGTCAGGACTGATTATTGCCGCGGTTTCGGCCATAAAATTTACGCCACAAAACAGAATTGTTTGTTGATCCACATTTGCTGCTTGTCGTGATAGGCCCAGAGAGTCACCAACAAAGTCTGCAACATCCTGTACGTCAGGAATTTGGTAATTGTGAGCCAAAATTACCACGTTTTTTTCCTTCTTGAGTCTCAAAATCTCATCTTTGAGTTGGGATGACTGTTGGACTAACATAGACCACGAAATTTGAGTTTGTGAGAATTTAAAGAATGGGAAGTAGACCATAATTCTCTGAAAATATAGCTAATGTGGCAATTATTGCCACATTAGGTGCCAATCTGAATATCATCAGAGCAGTATTTTCTCAGAGTTTCAATTGCAGACAAAATTGCCAACCTGCTGGTTTTTGGATTATTAGGATCAGGGAAATTTTCAATTGTAAAGGTCATTTTTCCAAATTTTCCTTTAGCTTCAATGTGATGTGTGTTTTTGTCAGTATTAGGGTCTGCAATTATTTTTACAATTGTTTTTTCACTTCCTATTCCACACAAGGATAAAAGAGCAGCGACATTGATGTTTGCAGGAAACATAGACACAGCTTCTTTGGCAGTTCCTTCAAAAATTATTGTTGATGAGTCAATTGCGTCTAAATTGATGTCCGAAGTTTCAAAAAACTTTGCACCTTTTAGGGAACGTGGATGTTTGGTTGTTGTGATGGATACGGACTCTAATTCATCTTTGACTGATTTTAAGCCATCCAATCCTGCAATTGCGCCAGATGGAAGATAGATGGTTTTTTTAAAATGATTGCACGCATCTGATAAAACATCATAAATTGATTCATCCAATAACGCACCAACACTCATGATCATCAAATCACGCTTGTTTTGCAATACGCTTAATGCAACATCTTTTACTGCGTCCTGGGATGCAGCTTCCACAATAATGTCAATTGGGTTTGAAGACAAGAGATGCGAATTTTCAACAATCAAGGGCTTGTTGTTTAATTTTGATGCAAGTTCAGTGGCAGCATATTTTGAGTTATCATAAATGTGAGTCAGAACGCCTGGAATTTTACCTGTGTCAATTGCAAGAGCAATCTGAGTTCCAATTGCACCACAACCCAACAGACCTATTCTTTTCAATTAATAACACTAGAAAGAGTCACTTAATTAATCAATAAATTTTAGGTATTATTTCCCACTGCCAAAAAACTGAAAAATTTGTCTTTTTTGATAGATTGCTATGCCTATTAAAATTATCAAACCAACAATCAGACTAACATATTCAGAAAAATACTCCGCAGAAACTTCCCAAATTCCTCTCCAAAATAACACAAGACCGACACCTGTCAATAATAACAGAATCGTTCTTTTTGTAAAGAACTTGTTTTTCAATTAACTACGGATACACATCATAAGGATCTTTAACTTAAGGATATAGATTAGTTTGAAATCGATGATCACTTAATTGATTCTAGTCCAACCATTAAGAACGGGATTCTTTCGTATAACGTAAATTATTCCCGTTACGGATATTGCAAGAATCAAGATTGCCAATCCTCCAAATTCAGGAATCACTCTGGTTCCAATGACTTCAATATGTGTAGTATTTTCTGAAAGGATAAATCCAACCACGTAATCATTTGGAAATTTCATCAAGTCATATCCAGTATCGACGCCATCAACCAGAACTGTAAATTTTTCACCTTCCGCGTAAAGAACGTCTTGAGGCGTTCTTATCCAAAAATCTGTTTTTTCAGGGACGTCTTCCATGATAATTTCAATTGATTTTCTTTCCTCGTTGATGTTCATAGAATGCAATGTTGGAAGGGGATCATCGGATCCCATGGCATCAAGACTTCCGTGAAAGCCATAGTAAATGTCATAGGATTTTCCATCAAAATCAAATGTAATTTTTTCAGATTCCAACTGAGAGATATCAAGATATTGGGCATATGCCTCAGGGTTGAAGATGTGTTCTGCAAATGCATAGTTGGTAGGAACAATCAAAAGAAGCAGGAATGCAAGACGGATCATTCAAAGATCAATAGATTTTACCAGATATAACAAAACGGCAAATTCTCAGATGTGGTTTTCGGAAGAGTACAACTTGTTATCAAATTATTTATGTAAAGAAATTCAAAAAATATTAATGAATTTGGTTTATGCAGCAATTATTTGCAGTGTGTTTCTTATGATTCAACCATCATACGGAGACGTGGAATCTCCTAGAAAACAGATGGAGCGAGGAGTTTCAGCTGCAGACGTGATGTGTAAAGCAGGATTAGAACGAGTAATCAGAACAAACGGAGATGCCGCCTGTGTAAAACCAGATACTGCAGAGAGAATGAAAAAAGCAGGAATGTTATTGATTCCGATAAATTTTTCAGATTTGCAAAAAGACATCCAATCAGTTACGGCATCAGAAAAAGAGATGCAGACAGTCCCTGCATCAAGCATGTCAATAGTGAATTTCTACATCACTGATCAGGACCTGAATACGGCACATAGTGGAATAGAGGTTGTTCCCATTCAGGGATTGTTTGAATTTACCATTAACGGAATTCCAATAGAGGGTCCAAAAAACATGATTGAGACAGGACCGAACACCGGTGAGTTCTACATCAGATTGGAACTGCCAGACACAATAAATGGAAGACCGCTGAGTCAAGACGATATTGTCTTGATAAAATACTTGGATGAATCAGACTATTCAGGAGAACAAAGGATTTTGGTCAAGTCAGTTCCTTTAACAAAGACGTTTGCCAAAGTAGAATCGTCTGGAGGAGGTTCGCGAATTGGCCATGAATTTACCGTAAGAATTTACGAGCCTGATGCAAATAGGGATTCCAAAGATGAAGACAAAATCCCACTAAGTTCTCTTGAATATAGAGGGGATGGAGGAATCAGAACCACTTTGGCAAATCCAAGATTTGACGCAAACTCCAGCTATTTGATTGAGACAGGCCCCAATACAAGCACATTTGAGGTGAAGATCAAGATTCCAAGAGAGTTAGATGGCAAAGTTATCCACATTGGGGACAGCTATGAAATCAGATACATCGACAGGTCTACACCTTCTGGAACAGATGAGAAGATTATTCTCAAGGGAAGAATCGGATAAATTCAAAAAGCACCAATGCCTCTTTCCCAAACTAAAACGACACCAACAACTACACAAATCATTTTATGATATAATAGACAATTTGCCAGTTTAATTTTTCCTGTGTTTCTGGAAAAACACATGCTAAACTGCTATTTGGTCTTTGAGTAAGAACATGTTCTGGATTTGGACATTTAATTTCAAACATTGATACGTTATCTGCAATTTGTTGTTTTAATGATAGAGGTGGGGGCATGGGAAGACCACGACACGGTTCTAAATATCTTCCAGCATCTTCATCAAAAATACATGCGGAAAAGGATTTTGGAAATGTACCAAACGGAATAGTTCCCATAATGACTAAACTGATAATGATCAAGAATCTAGTTTTCATTTTCCATCACCGTACTTGAAACCAAAAACAAGTCATCATAGTTATTCTCTGGGAAATAGTTTGAAACTATGGATGTTTTTATGGAATTCAGATCCGGTCCTGTAATGACAAACGTAAATCCATCTAGAATAAATTCAACGTTATAATCGCGAAAGCTTTCGGGTAGACTGCTGTTTTTATCCATTGCACTGCCTCCAATTCTAATTATTGTGTCATTAATCTGCCAAAACTCTGAATTTGGTTTTGCAACATTCAAAAAAGACTTTTGATCTTGTGCAGATACGTTTCTTACCTCAAAGGAGATATTTTGGTAGGATGATGATGCAAAATCAGTATATCTTGCATTCACATTGTTATGATCAGGATGGATTTCTGCCAAGACAAGCCCTGCAAAGTCCACGGGAATCATTGGATGATTGGGGTTTGTTTTCTTGTACGAGTCAATTAGAATTTGAGAGCCCTGACGAATTTCTTGCATAGACATGATGCGTCCAACTCCAATGACACCATTTTCCTGCATGGTCCAGACAGGCGGCTCTACATACAGAGAGCCGTTCTCATCAATGGACAGATCAAGATATGGCAAACCCAAAGGAGAATCATTCATCACAGGATACGGATACATCATTGCGCCATCAGTTGGTCGATACATACTTCCCCAGCAAGGATCCTCCATTCTTTGACGACCATCATCTGGCCAGTATTTTATCTGGCAATGAACACCTACAGATAATGCACTATACGCTCTGAATGCAGAGACGTCATCCACTGTACCTCCCAGTGCTTCTGGAAGACGAATCAAAATGAATTTCTGAAAGACATCCCTATTTTCAGTATCTTCTGGGTTTGGATAGTAGAAAAACTCCATGCTGTTTGGTCTCATCACGGTGATGTCTTCAACAGGTTCTTGTTTTTTTGGCAATTCCAACACTCCAATGTTTGGTCTGCCAGCTTCAATTCGTCTTTTTTCAAGCTCGCATTGCTCATCGCATTCTTCAAGCGCATTCCAAAGAACCACAAATGAAATTGATGATGCAATGACAAGACCTACAATTAATGTTAAAAATCTAGTTTTCAACTATATTCCTCAAATTGTATTCCTAGACTCAGATCATATGGAATTGAATGCTCAATTAGCTCAGGCATCTGACATGGAAGCAGTGCATCAGGCATCTTTACATGACTTCCCCAAAACTCTATGTATGTTTGTCCATCAATCTCAAATGTATCAAGATATTCGACCACATGACCCATTTTTCTATCAGTTCCAGTACAATGCGACACAAATGTTTGTCCCTGAACAAGATTTGCATAGTATTCAAACTGAAGTTCTGGTGGGCTTGTGTTGTGATTTGCAAATTCTATTCTGATTTGCTTAGTGTCATGATTGATCAAATCAACTTTGTGAATATCAAAGAGTCTCCCATCATCAGTTGTGAGACCGTCTGGAAAATACAAAAACTCGCCATATTCAGATGGAAATGCAGTACGCACCTGCACTTCTCGGTCTGGATAAAAAATTTCTCTAGGGGGTCTGCAAACATGTTCATTTTCTGTAGTTTTGACACAAGCAAATCCATCTGATTCCCATTTCAATTTGCATTCCTTATCACATCCAAGGTCATGGAATTGCTTGATGGCAAGCAGTGCTTCCCAATGCGGGATTGTGTTTGGTTCAATGGAAATCAACAATCCAGATGTACCAACCAAAACTCCAACAGATATTATTATTGCATGCTCTAGTTTCATTTTCTAATCATATTCTCCACATACATTATCTTTGATGGTTTGAATGGTTGGCTCTTCAAAGTAGAATATCTCAACAGGTTCCTGAGATGAGATAATTCTTTCACATTTGTAAGTAATTTTTTGACCATCCATACCATCACTAAAAGTCAACGAAACATATCTTGCATTTTTAAAATAAGTGAAACTAATGTGGTCTTCAAACAATGTGCCAGACATTGTAGTCATTCCAGATTGTGGATAGGTTTCATGGAATTGTTTTACTAGTTCATTTGACTGGTAATCAGTAATTTGTTGATTGTTAAGTGGAGCTACAACAAACACCAAAAAACCAGTAATCACAAAAAATGACAAGACAACTCCCAGAATTCCAGTAATTATTAGATTTCTAGTTTTCATTTTCAAGTCAATGGATTAACAAATCTTCCCATGAACAATATTTGGTCAGTTTCATGGTCTTGTATAATATAGACAAACGGATGATTTCCATAAAACGTGTATGGAGAACCTGATTGCAATTCAGCCATTGCTCCAGTTGCAGCAGCAGCCTCTGTTCCCAACTCATGAAGATCAATTGCAGTCTTGTGAACTGCCTCATCTATGAAGATGTTTGGATAATCTGCCATTCCGCTTAGATCAGCCAATTCTCGAGAAAACGGATGTATCATCCCCATTTCTGTTAGAATCTCCCTGAGATCATAATCCATCTCCATTGAAAATTTTGGTATAATTACTGATACCATTTTTTCAGATAGTTTGGATTTTAATTCATTAAAATAATTTGCAGTAAGATTGTCTTCTAACTGTTTTAGCTGATGCATCTCAAAGGATTGTAAAAGATACATGGATGCCCTGTTACCTTTGTAAGGAAGTTCAACAATTTTTACGGCATCATCTTCATAATAATTAAAATGATGATTTTTAATCTTCATCATATCTATCATTTGTACATTATCAGCAGTGACAAAAAATTTCCTTTCATATGTCATGCCGGGAGGAAATTGTTTTTCCCACAATCCATTAAAGTAAACGGTATTAGTTGCTGCCATCAAAGTTAGGGGTCCAGTGCTATTGTCTTCAAAAATTTTTTCAATTTTACCGTTTGTGTTTTCTTTAATCCACTGATTTATGGTTTGAACGCCATGATTGAAGACAAAATCAACATTTTGGGAGGATGCAGCATAGTCATTTGTTACTATTTTTACATATTCAGGAGTTAGCTCATACATGTCTGAAACCCATATTCCATTTTTGACATTTAATTCAAAGTCAGGGTTTGCTTGGTTTAGGTTTTTAATTGTGTTTTTGTAAGATAGTCGTCTTTTCTCTGAATCTTGTTCAAACGAAAACAATTGCTGCATGTTTTCTCTAGTCTCGCCTTGTGCAGCTTCATAGATTATGGCAAAAACAATATCGATGCTAATAGGTGAAAAAAACAAGTTTTCATCAGAGGTAGACAGGTGTTTGTAAAATTTGAAACCAAACTCATTTGAGTTTAATGAAGCATGATCAGAAAGATTAATCGGACTATCTTGGAGCAAACCATCAAACATGGAATTTGAGTTTGATACGTCATTTTCTTCAAGGAATTTTCTCTCATCATCAGTATTGTCTAAACTATACAGTACAGTTGGTGCAAGGATTACAGTAATGCTTGCTGAAACAATTACAATAAGCAGTATTAAGAATTTAGTTTTCATTATACCTTCCTCTAGCAAATAAGAAATCCCAAATCATAGTATTCCTCGTCATGTACAAATCCTTTAACATACACATCGTCTAGGTTGTATGCCGTCTTTTTTTGATCAAACCATTCTCGATAGTTGTTCCAGTCAGGATTTTCAGGCACTCCCTTAAATGCCACGATGCTTTCAAGTTCGGTTCCAATTTTTTCAATTGTCTGTTTTATTTTTGGGACAGAATCCATGTCCTTGTCAGTCAATGTGATGTATTTTTCGTCTTTGAGATCATCTTGCAGACGAATTGATATTGATTGCATCTCATGCTCATCTGCAATCCAAAACACGGTGGAGCCCATCGTGTATGATTTGTCACGATATACTATTTGTGGGGCAACAAACTCATTTGAGAATCCTTGTTTTTTGGGATCTGCAAGCTTTTCATCCAGATTACCATCCAGTTTCATAAAATAATCATCCTGCGTGTCATTGTATTTTGCAATTGCCTTTTCCATAATAAAAAATTCATAATCTACCAACTCTCTTAGCCCAATCTCTGTCTTGGAATGCTCATTTGATGGAGACTCAATATAGTGCGTTGCCCTAATCAGTTCACCAAGTATGGGAAATTCATTCAGGGACTTTTCATCAAGCTCAAAGAACACGACATCTTTTGTGCCAGATTTTGTTTGTTTTAGATCATCATGTGAAAGAAGGCGAAGTGAGATTGTTGCACACATGTCAGTAGGATTCAGGTGCACAAATCTGTCTTCAATACTTGCAATATCTAATGGTGTCAATTCAGGTTCAGAAGGTACAGTTTTTTGTTTTATTATATCTCCTAATGGTTCAGCCCAGCCCCTCTGCATCAGTTTTGCTTTCGTATCAAGACTCACGCATGCTGGAGAATTATTAGATTTTTTGAAAACTTGTACAAAGTCATCTTTGCATTGTATTTCGTCAATTGGAATTCCATGTTTGATTTGTTTTAGTGGCGGTTTTTCTTCCAACTTGTAGGCGTCTTTGTCAAATGAAACTATCCCACAGCTGTGACGATAGTCGCATTGGATTGGAATTGTGGTTCCGTTGTGAAACATGCCAAAACATACAGATGAATCATACGTGCAACTTGCACCACTCATTGTTGCAAATTCATAGTCTTGACTACTAGGTAACTCGGCAGGCAACGGTAGTTGAGAAATATTCAAAACTGCTGATTCAGACCAAGCACTTCTCAGTTCATCGCCACTAGAATTTTTACTCACAAAGGATATGTTTAGAAATATTTTTTCTGAAGAGATGTTTTGATCTACATACAGTGTTACTGGAACTCGATATATGGCAAAAAAACCATTTGGTATTCTCTCAAAATTTATGTGTACACTACTTGCATCTGTTTTGGGAGTAATATCCACAATTGGAGACATGCCGCGTAACCAATATGGGGAGTCAGTTATCTGGAACTTTAGTTCAAACTCATATAGAGCACCCGGAATTATTGTGTCAGGCAATCTTTCAAAGCTGGAACTACCTTCAAAAAGATTCTGTTTAGCACCTAACACTTCTGGGACAAATGTAATACAACCAATCAAGATAAGGAAAACCACAAAATGTTTCATACTGTATGAAATCTTATTCAGTCATTGAAAAGTGCTTCTGACATTTTATATTATTTTCAAGTGCAAAACCTACACAATCTAAACTAAAGTACCTTCATGAGCACAGATACTTTAATTACAATAATACAGTAATGACAAATATGCAGGTTTCTCAAAAATCAAGAAAGTTCACCATACTGGTAAACAAGGAAAAAGAGGGCGGATATAGTGGCAAATGTCTGGAACTGCCAGGAGCCATAAGCCAAGGCGAAACCCTCAAAGAATTAAAGATAAACATGGCAGATGCAATCAAACTTGTTTTAGAATACATTCAAGACAAAGCAAAGAAAGAAAAAAACAAGATTATTGAAATTACGGCTTGAGCTTACGAAATCACGGCTTTCGTGCGGTTTTGAAGGGCATAAACAAACATGGAGATCACAGCAGAGCAACAAAAAAAAAGTCAAAGAATGTTGGAGAACAACCCAGAACTGAAGATCTAATGGGAAAAATGCTCAGTGAAATGTCATCAAAGATAGATGCTGTGGAAACCTCACTTACAGAAGTACAGAAAAAGAAAGTCAAACTGCTTTCTGCATAGTAAGAGATCACATATCTCTGCGCACTGTGAAATGTTCTACTCACATCATGACAAGGATTAGATACGTTTTAGTTCTAATTTCAGTTTCAATATAACATGACTTTTTGGCCAATTCATATTCCATCTGATCAACTAAACGACATTATCAAATTTGGAGGGATTTTAATCGGAGGCTTGTTTGGATTGGGACTACTAACATGGTATCTTTCAACAATTATGGAATAATGCAAAAAATACTTTTAATGAGATTTTTAGTCCAAAGGAATTGTCAAATACAGAAAAATGGAAAAAAGAACTAAAATCATAATCATTGGAATTGCATGCTTACTTGGCGCAACATGGTTTCTTTGGGTTCCAATTACACTGATGACTGCAAGTGGCTGGTTTTCGTCTTTTGTAACCGCAATTACCTCTGATGAAGAATATGTGAAAAAAGCATCACAAAATCCAACAGTAAGGCAATACATTGAATCCTACCCTGAATATACCACCAATCAGCACAACGAGTTTCTGGGATGGAGAGTGATTCATTTTGATGTGGAGAAAGGCCCATCGATGTATGTTAAGGTGAGTAATTTGCATGGTGGAATCAAAGTCAGTGCGACATGTCCAAACTCACAAGGAATTTCATTTTCTCAAAATGCCACACTGGCACAACAAATAGTCACAGATGGTTGTTGATTGAAATTTCACCCAGTCATTGAAAAGTCTGATGTTTTGTATCAAATCCCAACAGATTTGAATTTTAAAGCATGAACCATATTACAAAAATTATAAAATTAACTCGATTAACAAGATTACTTTGATTCAAAATTCAATCAACGATCAAATCCTGTAACAAAGTCATAGATTTTTGCATTGAAATTTGTCAATATTTTTTGTAATTCCTTACTAGGTTTTCCATAAACTTCAAGTCTGTTTAACTTTGATATTTGGAAAATTTGTGGTAGCATTGTTTTAGATGCCACACCATTGTTATGTTCAATGGTTGCCTTTGAATCTGCATATCTCTCATAAACAATACATCTTGTGTTGTCATCACTAAGATAGAAACTGTATTGTAATGTATTTGGTTCATTGGTCTTAACTAGTTTGCTCATTTTCCGAATCAGTTTTTTGAACTCATTAATTTTTTCTTTTTTAATTATAATTTCCGCTTTAATGTGAATCTGACTAGACATTTAATTGAATTAAGATTCAGAATATTTTAATTAACCACATTACTGCACTTAGGAGATTCGATGTTTAGATCCTGACAGGTTTGCATACGTAGATTCTAACGAATTCGAACCATACATTTTACTAAATACCACATGGAGGACCAGGTCGTATTGGATAGTCAATAAATGAGATGCATTCAAAATTAACACGACCTAGTGCCCACATTCCAGCTATTTGTACTGCAATAAGGTAAACATAGATGAATCTTCGCCATACGGGAAATTGCGCAGTGAATTTTATCACAGAAGGAATTGAGACTAATGATAATACCCACACTATCACACCGACGTAATCATACGAAAATTCAGGCAAATCTACAAGGAAATATCCCGTCATGGTCAATGGAAGCGAATATCTGAAAAACTCGTAGATGTGAATTTGCAGTGTTTCATACAACCCTTCGTGATAATATTTTTTGCTGGTTTTTTCTTGTATTGCACCGTCTTCTAATGTCTCTGTAGTCGTTATGGTCATGGGCGGAGTTGTATATGCGCCAATTATTCCAAGAGGTACCATCCCAAACGCATTCAGGACAAACAAACCTACGATAAAAAAAATTATTTTTTTCTCCCTTGATTGTTTTTGAAACCTAGTGTTCATTTTCTTTTTTTCCAAAAAATAATTACAGTGATTACGATGCCCAATGGAATCAAGAAAAATACCACATGGAAAATAAAAGTGAACAATCCATGCAGAGACATTGTAGGTGCAGTGCAAATATTGACTTCATTCTGCGGCCCATAGGCATAAACAAAATAAGTTTCACCTTCTACAAACCCACGGTACCCTACAGAAGAATGTGGCTGTGTCATTACACTATTTTCATCTAGTTCTCCTTTCAAAACATAGTGTACTGTAAAAGAAGTGTATTCAGGAGAGGGTCGTATAATTTCAGAATTATGTGGATCTGATACAGGAGGCGATTGTACATGTGCATCAGTCACAGTTCCAAAAAATACTACGGATGCTTCATCATACGCCCTAACATTGTGTATTATAGGAAAAAACACATCACACGATGCATGTGCATCTGATAAAGGCATTAAAAATAAAACCAATGGCAAAATCATCAAAAAGATAGTTTTCATGTTCAAGCTCCAAAATTGGTAAAGTAGGTAATTCCAATTCCTGCAACCAGTACAGGAATCATATACAGATACAACATTCTACGTAAAAGATGGATTGATTTTGAAAACCACCACACTAAAGGTATGGACGCCATAGACAAGAACCAGAAAAAGAATAAAGGAATTGCATTAGGTCCGGAAGGGAACTGCAACATTATAATTCCAATCCAAGGCAACGCAATTCCAATTCCAGCAAATGCAACAAACAATGCAAATGCAAGATGATTCAGTGTTGCCCCAAGCATCATCAGCACTGTAGGTCGTTCAGGAACAACCATGGTTCGCTCAACAGAGTTAATTTGTGGTTGAGGACCGTTATTGGGGTTTTTAGCATTATGCAAAGTTTCATTGGTTAGTGTCACCATTGGGATGGGTTCTATTTCAGCAACCTGTGAATTTATTGTAGGTACGATGACCTGTACTACAATATGAGATGCCATAATTACAGAAATTATCAAAATGAGAATTTTTTCATGCAATATAATTTTATTTTTCATTTTCTTTTTCTCCAAACTACAATAATGACTGTAACAATAATTCCTACAATGATGATACTTACAGGCCAATAAGCAACAATAAGGAAATACCAAGGTAGTTTGTCGTTAGAATCATAAACATTTTCAAAACTATGACAAATTCCATTTCTTTCAATTTGTCCAAAGGGGCATTCATCTACACAAATATCCCAATCAAAGACTTTTCCAGGGGGACATAAGTTACCTGGAACCGGATAAGATTCTGGCCCTATTTTTGATATGTCAAGAATTGCAACATAATCTGGTTTTTCAGTGCTGATTGGATGTGGTTTTACATCAAGGAGAGTAATTGTATAGGGTGTGATGTGTGTTAGAGGATAACCAATTTCAAAACCTGCGCCAATTTTGTGGGTTTGGTTGCTAGTGTGAACCATGGCAGTAACTTTTCCTTCCCAAATACATGTTACATCCAGAGGGCATCTAGAATCCTCTATGTCATAAAAAGACAAATTCAGATCCTCATATTGAACGGTTTCACCAAATTTTATTTCAATTGGTTCGGCAAAGGATTCAGTAATGGGCACAATCATTACAAATGCAAATATCATCAAGAAACGGATTTTCATTTTGGCAAAGTTCCTATAATTTCCAACTCTTCAGTTCCACTGTCAAAGGATATTTTCAGAAGGATTGGAGTTAGTTTTTCATATTCTATTTCTTCTCCATCTGCAATAACAACATAAGATGGAATCTGTGTGGGTAAGTGCAGTAGTCCAATCGGCATTACTATCTGCAAGATTCCGCTTTGAGAACTAGTCATCAAGACAGTCAATGAATTTCTATCTTCATCATAAGAAATCTCATCAACTAATGCACCTGAAATAAAGTATTGGCTTCCATGAGTGACGCCAGTCGAGGTTTTTATTTCGTAATCAAATGCAGGAATCGAATCAAAGACATCAGAATCATCTTTGGTCGTGATCCATCCCCTCTCAATTAATTTCTGTTTTGTTGATTCCGTTACACAAGCAGGAGAGTCGTCATACTTTTGGACTAGAATCAAATCAATTCCACAATGTATCTCATCAAATGCAATCCCAGAATCACTTTGCCGCAGCGGAGATAATAGTCGAACTCCGTAATATTCTTCGGCAAACAACCCATCCTCGTTTGGAATATCACCCATCAAAAAATAATACATGTAGACGTTATGATGTGCTCCACTTGGATCTCCCTTTTTCCATTCAAGTAGATTTCCATTTTGAATTGTTTGTAGTAATTCCTGTTTTTGGGATTCCATCAATTCTGCTCCCTTGAATTCATAGTATGGTGCCCAACCTTGTTTCATCTGATTCAGGCTAGGATCCACCCCACGTCTTCCAGAAAAACACGGTTGATCAGGCCAGTCTTCATTTATCACGCATAGCGCAGAAACATCAGAAACAAGATAGGGAGATGTTACAAGTCCGGTTAATACCAGAAAAATAAAGGCATACTTCATACAATATGAAATCTTATTCTATTATTGAAAAGTGCTTCTGATGTTTTGTATCAAATTCATGAGGTATTTTTTATAAAATATTTGCGGCCAGAAACAAGTTGCAAATTTGAAACAAGTTCAACTTCCTTTATAAATAAAAGATCAAGATGTTGAACTGAACTGACAAAACCCGAGACCAAAAAAAGAGACAACATCAGTGCATAAAGGGATATTTTGAACCTATCAGAGCATCGATTGTATAGATAATCATGTGTCCTAATACTCTTAGATTGATCCATGAATCAAGTTGAAACTCTGATAGCTAACAGTCAGATTATTACTCTAGGAAAATATCATACAACACAGAGGGGAGAAATTAGACATGAGTGAAGATCCAGTAAAAAATATGATTGCAGAATTGGGTGCTCATCTTTCACAAAAAGAGCATTCAGACATAGTTCTGAATAATGGGAATGGAAAGCAATTTCTCATTGCACCTTCAGAGTTTGTCGAAATAAAATCAATTGATTCACCTCGCAAGATTGCGTTTGTAGATGGAGGGGACGGTCCACTAGAAGAGTCACCAAACTTTTTAATCACAATCAATCGGGTATACTTTTCATTGTTCCAGGGCAAAAAGAGAATAAAGCCAAAAGCGAATCCTCGAGTCCAGTTTTTCTCAAGTGTCACATCAAACATTACAACGGTTAAGGGAAAGAAAGAGGTCAGTTACAATACAAGATTGTTCCCACACAGCACAGAGGACAAGAAATATCTTCCTGATGAATCGGACTTGACCTCAAGTACTGAGAGCACCAGTGTATTGCAGGGCGCAAGACTCAACTCTTTAGGCAGACGCTTTGCTGAATGGCAATTAGCAATTCATGTAGTAGAATCAGAACTAGAAAAAGGAGACATGTTAGTTATGGACGGCTCTTTGCAGACAAGTTTCAAAAATGAGACAAAGTATGCAAACAGACTGTATGATTTGGCAATTAGCAAGGGAGTGATTGTGTGTGGTTTGGCAAAGACAAGTCGATTAATCACAGAGTCAGGCCATCCATTATTAGCGCGAGTTGCAGAGATTGCAGAAGATGTTCCATTTGGAAGATGGTATGTAAAAGTTGCAGAAGAAGTATCGGGAGACGATAGAGGATTCATGCTTGCAGTAAAGTTTCATGAAAAATCAAGATACGTGTTTAGATTTGAGATACTGCGAGAACAGTTTTCTTTAATGACTCCTGATGATCTAAATTCAGTTCTTGGCAGTTTGGCTGAGAATTCCCAGGACGTAGCCATGATTGGCTATCCCTATGGGGCGATTGATGCAGACAGATTTGCTCAAGTCAGGCGCGATGAACTGGGAATGTATCAAGGGTTTATTCTGTCTGAGAAGCTTCGAGATCCTATTTGGAAGAGACTGCAAAAGTATTCGGCCAGCTTGTCTGCACATGACACACTAAACGGAGTGACCAGTTGATGGATGAGATTTCCATAGTGGGTCAGGTAGTCGGAGGAAGTTTTGGAGATATTGTAATTCGTCAAAAGTCCGGGACCAATCTAGAGATTGGAGATTTGATGGTCTCTGAAGAGAACGGTTCGTTTTTGATTTTGCAGGTGTTTGCGTTAGAGTATGGTAGTCAGATACAAGACAAGATGCAGCAGATGATGTCAGGTGTTAATTTAGAGCAGGGAATAGTCGATGCAAATTTCTACGAGCCGGAATTTGTAAACTATGTCCTAGCTAGAATCAAGCCATTAGCACGAGTGTACAAAGAAAATAATGACGTAAAGATTCCAAAATCACTACCTTCGTTTTTTAACAAATTGCGATTAATTAGCAAAGACGATTTAAAATTCTTGCAAAAGGAGAAAGACTCTATCTTTGTAGGATATATCCGAAGTGGAAGCAAAATAATTAAGGAAGCCGAAGTTTGGTTGCCAGCAGAAGATGTGTTTTCGCATCACGTACTAATTCCTGCAACCACAGGTCGTGGAAAATCAAACTTGGTAAAAACAATTCTCTGGCATGTGCTAGATACCAACAAGGTTGGCGCGTTGGTGCTAGATGCGCATGACGAATACTTTGGGAGAAACGGAGTAGGACTCAAGGACCATCCAAGGGCCAAAGAGAACATGGTGTATTACACTCCGTCAAACCCACCGGTCGGCGCAAACATACTGACAATCAATTTGCAATCAATCAGACCAGAACACTTTGAGGGGATTGTAGATTTTTCTGATCCTCAATTCCAGGCAATCAGAACTGCACACAGACAGCACAGGGCAAACTGGATCCGGGAATTGATGATTACTAATGTTGCATCAATTGAGAACAGCGGGGATACAAGACGACAGGGCGAGTTTGCAGTCGGTACGATGATGGTGGTTCAGCGTAAATTGCGCCTGATTTTGAGCCTGGAAGTGGATGAAGAGCAGGTAATAGTATCAAGACACGAGGTCTTTGACAGTACGACAAAGGGGCTCAACACAGTTGATGATATCGTACGGGATATAGAGCAAGGCAAGGTAGTAGTTTTGGATACATCGCGATTAGGGGATGAGGCAGAATTATTGGTAGGGAACATCATCGCATCCAAACTATTGCAGAAATACAAGGATGCCAAAGCTTCGGGAGAACTGGATAGAAAGCCGGTAGCTACCATAGTAATTGAAGAAGCGCCGCGTGTCATCGGTGTGGATGTGCTGACATCAAGAAATGACAACATCTATTCCACCATAGCCAAAGAAGGACGCAAGTTCAAAGTGGGACTAACTGCAATTACACAATTGAGTAGTGTCATTCCAAAAACAATTCTAGCTAACATGAATACAAAGATAATTTTAGGAAACGAGATGAGGCAGGAAAGAGAGGCAATCATAGCTTCTGCATCTCAGGATTTGTCTGAAGATGACAAAAACATTGCAAGCTTGGATAAAGGCGAGGCAATCATAACTAGTATATTTGTGCCATTTGCAATGCCAATCAAAGTTCCTTTGTTTGAGGATATAGTAAAGAATAGAAAAAGCACAGTTAACACTGGAAAAACAAAGGTGTTCTAGTTTTGTTATTTGCGCATTTGTCTGATGTTCACCTAGGTTTTCAAAAACACGAATCACTGCAAAAGATAGAGCAGCATGTATTCGAAAAAATAATGGACGAATGCATATCTAGAAAAGTTGATTTTATTTTAATTCCAGGAGATTTATTCCATGTGAACATTCCAGAGATGAGAGTTCAGAAATTTGCATTTAAGAAATTTCGTGAAGTGTATGATGCGGGAATTCCAATATACGTGGTTTATGGGAGTCATGATTTTTCTCCAGTGTCCAATTCAGTGATTGACTTGCTAGCTGAAATAGGATACATCACCAAAGTGACAAAAGCCACAAGTAATGAGAATGACACCATATCTTTGGATTTTCTAATTGATGAGAAGACTGGCGCCAAAATTGCAGGACTGTCCGGACTCAAGGTAGGAAAGGACAGGGAATGGTATGAGAAACTAGACAGGGATTCTTTGGAGGCAGAATCTGGCTTTAAGATATTCCTGTTTCACGGGGGAATCTCTGAAATGAAGGCTGATTCAGGCATGGATGGGGACCATATGCCGCTCTCTTTGCTGCCCAAGGGATTCTCATACTATGCGGGAGGACACATGCACAAGTATAATCATCAGTCATTTGATGGATATCCTAATGTCGTATATCCTGGAACTCCGTTTGCAGGGTACCATGCAGATCTGGAAGATAATGCAAATGGACAAAGACGCGGATTTGCTCTAGTAGAGTTTGATGATGTGGTAAAGTCTGTCGAGTTTGTAGAGATTCCAAACACATCATATGAAATCATTGAAGTTAATGCGGATAACAGAAAAGCTGACTCTATCAATCAAGAACTGGTAGAGAAAACAAAAGACATTGATCCTGCAGACAAAGTTGTAATAATTAAAGTCAGAGGAGAGTTAACTTCAGGCAAGACTGCAGATGTGGATATTTCTGCAATCAGGGACAGTTTGAATGAACGTAATGCAATGGTAGTTAACGTAAGCAAAAACGGACTAACATCAAAAGAGTATTCCATTACAGAAGCAAAGGGGAATAACAAAGAAGAGATTGAGATGAATGTGTTTTCAGAAAACATCGGGCAATTACGTTTTGATCATGCAGAGTTGTTAGGAAACGAGGGAATCAAACTTGCAAAAAATTTACTGCAGGAATTGGGACAGCCAATTTTAGTCAATGAAAAGAAAAACGAGTACGTCCCAAGGATTCGCAACAACGCCCTGGCAATTTTAGGATTAGATAAAGATGATTCTTAATAGTATCATTATTGATAACATTCGAAGTTATGAACACGAAGAGGTAGAGTTTCCTCGCGGAATATCTCTGTTTGAAGGGGATATTGGTTCAGGAAAGTCAACAGTACTCATGGCAGTTGAATTTGCACTGTTTGGATTGGGATCTCAGAAAGCAGAGGCGCTGCTTTCAAAAAAGTATGATTCAGGATCAGTTATTTTGGATTTTTCAGTTGATGGTGAAAGATACGAAATCAAAAGAACCCTGATGAGAAAGAAATCCGCTATTAACCAGGATCCAAAAAATTCCTGGATAAAGATTGCAAATGAGAAAGAACTGCTATCGCCATCTGAACTAAAGCAGCGGGTGCTGCAGATTTTAAAATTCAACGAGCCTGCAGACCCCAAGGCTGAGAGCAAGATCTTCAGATATGCCATATTTACGCCTCAGGAAGCCATGAAGGAGGTTCTTTTTGACTCTGCAAAAAGACTAGAGACAATTCGCAAAGCATTCGGGATAGAAGATTACAGTATTGCGCATTCAAATGCACGTGAATTACTTTCTGAGATAAAGACAAAATCTGCAGTTTTTCAGGTAAAATTCAGCGACATTTCTGAATTGGAATCCCAGATCAACGAATCAAAGAAAATGATTTCTGAAATCAATGAAGCGATATCCAAAAAACAAACAGAGTCAAAGAATCTCAAATCACAAGAAGAAAAGAATAACGATGAACTGAGAAAACTAAGAACAAAAAACAACGCAAAGATAAAACTGGAATCAAGAAAAGAAAGCCTGGAAGAAAAGATTGAATCTGGAAAAGAACGAATTGATAACATAGAGAAAGATTTTGAATCATTTGAGATTGAATTAAAAAATAATAATGAAAAGATGGAGAAATTAATTGAGATAAAAAAACCAAATACTGCAAAGAGCATTATTGAATTAACATCAGAGATTAAAAAATTCCAGGAAACAAACAACGAATTAATCAAACTGGAATCTGAGAAAGACAGCATTACGTCAGACATTACAAGACTGAAAGAGAGTTTGGGAGACAAGATAAACTCTGATAAAGAATCCATTGAAAAAACACTAGATGATCTAGTTCAAGAGAAAGAATCATTGGAAAAGTTTGCTACAAATATTAAAGAAAAACTAGACAAAGAAAAAGACAGCAGAGTCCAAAAAGAAACCCTCAAGAATTCACTAGAGACAGATATTGGCAAATTTTCAGCATTGGGAAATGCATGTCCTACTTGCAAGCAAGAGATTACAGAATCACACCATCATGGTTTGGTTGATGAAAAGAAGAAAGAAGTGGATGCATTAACTCTGGAACTGCAATCAATTACTGATTCTTTTTTTGAATCAAACTCAAAATCCAAAGAAATCCAGACAAAGATAGAATCGTATGAGCAAGAGATTCAGCAAATACAGAGAACCCTTCCGGGAATTGAAGAATACTACAGGAAAACAGCACTGATATCGCAAATTGAGGCTAAAATTAGTAGATTAAAAGAGAATTTCTCAGAGTTTGAAGGGAATAATCCAGTAGAATACCTGACAGAAATCAAAGACAGTCTGACTATCTACGAGAATGCAACGGAGCAAATGAAACAGATAGTGGAAGCAAAACAGAAAGTCGAGAAACTAATTTCAAATTATCAAAGAGAAATAGAATTAACTGAATCGCAAATTACTCAAACAGAGTCAGAACTAAAAGAAATTCAACTGGAACTGGAATCATTTGGAAATTTAGACAAGGAAATCTCTGGCAAAGAAGAAGAGCTTGATTCGCTTCGAAATGAAATTTCAAGAATTTCAAGTACCATTGCGGCATCTCAAGAGAAATCAAACAATGAATCTCAGAAAATCGAACAAAACAAACTCAAGGTTAACGAATCCAGAAAATTGGAAACAATATACAAGAAATTTGTCCAGTTCCAAGAATGGTTGGAGGTATTTTTCATTCCAACAATATCTCAGATTGAAAAGCAGGTGTTGTTATCCATATTACAAAATTTCAACGAGACTTATTCCAGATGGTATTCCATTCTGGTTGAAGATCCTACAAAAGAATCACGAATTGATGAGAACTTTACGCCAATTGTAAATCAGGACGGATATGATCAAGAAGTGGGATTTTTGTCCGGCGGGGAAAAGACAAGCATTGCATTGGCATACAGGCTGACTCTGAATTCCCTTATGAGAAAAGAGACGGAATCCATGAAGTCCAACTTGTTGATTTTAGACGAGCCCACAGACGGGTTTTCCAAGAATCAGTTGGGAAAGGTAAGGGAGTTACTTGATGAGCTCAAATCAGAGCAGATAGTGCTTGTTTCCCACGAAAAGGAACTTGAAGGGTATGTAGATAACATTTTTCAGATTTCAAAAAGCGATGGAATATCAAAGATTGTAAGAATGAATTAGATATTGTTTTTAGAACTAACCATACACCATTGGTTCTTCATCTCTTTCATCATCAAATTCTCTGATGATTCTTGGAAACATTTGGGCACTCATAAATAACATAGATGAAGAGTAAGTATTAAATACTATTAGGATAGTATACTTAATGAAGATACTATTATGAGTAAACATGCACAATTACGCATACATATTGCCCCATTAGGCTTTGAATCTGACAGAATATTCTTACCTGCCATAGAGATGAAGGCTGACAAGGTTTGGATACTAATTCACAATAACCCAAAGAAGACCAAGGCAAAATCATACCTTGATGATATCAAAAAGAGACTAAAGAAAGAGAGAATTGAATGTGTTACCAAAGAATTAGATCGATTAGATCTATTTAGCAACATCAAGACCATCAGAAACATTGTAGATGATGAGGGAGAGGACAATACCTACTACATCAATGTTTCATCAGGTTCTAAAATTCAAGCTGTTGCATGTACAATGGCATGTATGATGTTCAACAAAAAGAATGATCTGGTACCATATTATGCACAGCCAGAGAATTATTTTGAATATGACGGAGAACAGATATCAACAGGATTGGACAGGATCATAGATATGCCACAATATGATATCAAGACTCCAGACAAGAAATTTATTCAAACATTACGAATTATCAAAGAAAATAAGAATAGGATAGACAAAACAAATCTTGCAATTGCTGCAGAAAAGGAGAATATCATAACCGTAGGATCTGAAGAGAATTTTGAGCAGGCAAGGTTTACTAGTCTGAATAAAAATATTATCCAACCATTGAAAAATGATTGGGGTTTTATCAGAGAGGAAAAAATTGGAAGAACAAGATGGGTAGAGATAACTCCTGAAGGAAAAAATGTACTGGAGATATTGGATTAAATTGAAATTTGTATTTGATGAAACTGTTCGCCTTCAAACAAGTTTCTAGATACACATCCAATGTGTAAGAATTTGTGATGCTCTACTTGTGGGTTTTATCATCCAATATGATCATCAGCCTAAATGTAAATACAATCCAAGTATCTTAGAATTTGATAAAAATATAGACCCTTATCAAAATACATCAAGATCTAAGACAACAGAACTAGATATGGATTGTCAAATGTCTGAAAGACATATTCTTACATAAAATCTCTACATGATGTTTTTAACATCATTCATCCCAACTTTAAAAATTTGAAGGGTGTGATTTGAAATCAGATTTACTCTTTTTCTTTTAGCTGAGATACGGCATATTCCAGTCCGTGAGACCTGTTAGCAAACTGTTTTTCTTGATTCCTGCATCATTTAGTCTATCAAGGGCTATTTTCGGCTCTACAACGTGTTTATTCCACCAGTCTTTATCGATTATGTCACCTACAATTTGCGGGTCCATAACAAGTTGAAACTCTGAGCTGTATCCTCTCTGCCCCTTTGAGCTTGTTTTAGATGTCAAGAGTCCTGTATTTTCAAGATCCTTTAGCAACTCGGAGAACCGCCTGTAACTCACAGGTTCGGCATCCAAATATTCTTTGTATTTTTCATAGAGAGACATGGTTGTATGCCAGTCTTTATCATGAAAAAATGTCTTGGCAGCCATAACCAGGCAAATCAGCTTGCTATGCTGAGACAAGCTTTCTATCACTTCTTCCACCCGGTCTTTTTGTATTTTTTGCAGTGCTACCTTGACGTGTCCTACTGCAAGCTCTTTTTTTTCTTTGGCGGCAATTTCTGCAGATACCCTTAGCAAATCTACTGCACGTCTGGCATCACCGTGTTCCAGAAAACTAATTTTTGCACATTCCTCCAAGATTTCATCATTTATTTTTTTATCAAACGCGACTTTGGCTCTTTGCTGCAATATCATTAGCATCTCGTCTTTTGAATATGGCTTGAAGAATATCTCTGAATTTCCAATCCTTGATCGTATCCTTTCATCAAGATCATAGTCAGACAAAACATTATTGGATATTGTAAATATCATTGCAAGACAACCTTTCTGTTTGAGGTCTGCAATCAGTTCTACCAGCTTGTAAACAAAATCAGAGGGGTTTCCACGTTTGTCATAAAATAGTACATCAAACTCATCTAATGCAAGTATGAACAGTTTCTTTTTTTGCAAATCCATCATATTCAAAAGTGTCTCTTGAATCTTTTCCATTGCAACATTCATTCCCTGTGCACTGGTAAGACTTTGCTGACCTAACTCATTTAAGATAATATTTACTCCTCCAAAAACAGTCTTGGCTTTTCGAAGATTTACAAAACATAGTTTGACTTTGGGAAGATGATTACAAACATGTTTTAGTAGTGTGGATTTTCCAGTGCCACTTCTTCCATAAATTGACACCAGTGGAACAACTTGCCCTTGCTCGTAGTCCATGATATAATCAACTATTTCCTTAATTTCGTCTGTTCTGCTTACAATCTCTAGTGGAGGATTTGAGGTGTCCAGTGCAGCCTTGTTTGAAAACGCTTTTTTCTCTTTTCTTACTTTTTTGACTATATTGTCTAATTCATGATCAGACATGCACTTTCACTGGAAACACATATAGATATATTGTTGTGCCTAAATCAAACACAAAATATTCAGCTTTGAGGGTCAAAAATCACTATTTTCAGACAAACCCTGGTTTGCCCAATTAAGATGGAATCTAACTAACAATTACTTTGCCAGTCATCCAAGGATGAACCATACAAAAGTAATCATATTTTCCTGCTTTCTCAAACGTATGCTCAAAAGTTGAACCAGACATGAACAAGCCAGAGTCAAACACTCCAGTCACTCCAGCATTAACAGTTCCACTAGTTACAGTATGAGCTGCCGAATCATCATTGCTCCAAGTTACTGATTGGCCTACAGAAATTGTAATTTCATAAGGCAAGTAACATTCGTTTGTCTCGTCACATCCGGGAATTGCAGCACCAGGTGGAATTGAAACTATAGATGTTTTTTCAGGTTCTGCAATTACTTCTGGTTCCATCTCCATCGTTGGTTCGGATTCCATTATTGGTTCAGAAGTTGGCTCTTCAATTACTACCATCTCTTCAACATCATTAACAATAACTTGACCAATCATCCAAGGATGAACCATGCAAAAGTAATCAAAAGTTCCCGACTCATCAAAAGTAAATTCAAAAGTTGAACCAGACATAAACAAGCCAGAGTCAAAGACACCATCATGTCCATCGGAAATATTTCCACTAGTTACAGTATGAGCTGCACTGTCAGGATTATTCCATGTTACGATATCACCTACAGAAATTGTAATTAGAGAAGGCAAGTAACATTCGTTTGTCTCTTCACATCCTGGAATTGAAGAGCCTTCAGCAATGTTTACAGTGTGAACCCCAGTTGTTGCTACAGGCATAGTCATTGTTGGTTCTGGTGTTGGTTCAGGTTCTGGTGTTGGTTCAGGTTCTGGTGTTGGTTCAGGTTCTGGTGTTGGTTCTGCAACCATGCATTCACCTGCATAATCTAGGTTCACATCAGCGGCATTCAACATGCACAGATTGCCATAGGTTTCACCGTCAACGCCACACATTGGATTCCACTCAAGGGTACAGACAGTGGGTTCATCCACTGAGACCATTCTTGGTTGAATAATTTCATCAGGGTTCATTGCAATGAATCCAATGGAAACAGCCGCAAGAACGCCAACAATTACAATAACTCCAACCGAAAAGTCCAATCTCATCCACCCGTTAACTTTGCAAATTGCTCATTCTTACTTAACTTTTCCATAAATTCAATATTAGATAGTGCGACAACTGCAGATTCTACGACTGGCAGGTCTGGATCGTTTAATGCCTTTTGAAGAGCTTCTTTTGCGTCTTTATTCCCCACAACACCCAAGGCAATTGCCGCTTCATGTCTTACAAACATGCTTGGGTCATTAAGGGTCGCATCAGTCAATGGTGGTATTGCACTGGAATAACTCATCTGTCCCAATGCAAATGCCGCTTCATGCCGAACCAGTTCATTGTCATCATTTTTTAAAACTTTGGCAATATACTGAACTTTATCTTCCCCACCAAAGTCAACCAGGATGCAAGCCACCCTTGTTCTAACTACATAATCAGGATGCTCCAAAAGAGATACAAAATAATCAGTGTCTTTTTGTTCATACTTTGACTCCATTTCAGCAAAAAGAGCCAATCGTTCGTCAGTCACTGCTTGCAATTTGTTTTGAAACTTTGTGTGTCATATATTAGGGTACTTGAAAATAAAGTCCAATCATTTTAGAATGCTAAACTTGCAGGAGCTTCTTTTCTTTGAATATGTTATTTATCACATCAACAACTCGATTCAGATCAATGGGTTTTTGCAGAACGTCAACTGCGCCAAGTTTCAATAATTTTGGCGTGTCTTTTTTCCCTTCCAAGGCAGTGATAATTACAACCTTGGCATTTTTATCCACTGCCAAAATATTGTTTAGCGCAAAATACCCGTCATAGACAGGCATTGCCAAATCTACCAACATGACATCCGGATCATGTTGCTCAAAAAGTTGGACTGCCTCAACGCCGTTTTTTCCCTGTCCCACAACGTCCACGTTATTCAGAGTCAGGAATTCGCAAAAAACATCCAAATTGGATTTCGAGTCATCTATTACAACAACGCGAGGATTAATACCCATACCAAGTATAAGCCCAAAATGCTAGATTACGAGTTGTTTGTAATTTCATTACAAACAATCCATAATATCACATAAAATTGCCAAATTCAACATGGCAAACCCGTTGCGCTTCAGCAAGATCCTCATCGTAGATGATTCAGAGGCATTCAGATTGAAGGTGAAGAGCATCCTCATAGATGCTCAAATAGGATATTATTTTTATGAAGCAAGAGACGGGAAGGAAGCAGTAGAGCAGTACATCTCTAAAAAACCACATGTCGTGATAATGGACATACTGATGCCCAATGTAGATGGCCTGACTGCAATAGCTGCAATTAGAAAATATGATCCTAATGCAAAAATAATAGTTGCGTCAACCAAAGACAACAAAGAACTGGTTGACGACGCAATAAAGACAGGCGGAGCAAAAGACTTTATTTTCAAGCCATTTAATTCAGGAGTGGTTGTTATGGCAGTTTCAAAACAACTGCTTATGAAAAAGGAAACAACAAAACCGGCAAACAATTCTACAAAAAAGCCACTGATGTACAACGGTGTAACATATGGAAGTGTAAACGGAATAAGTAATGACGGAGAGTTTGTACTTAGCGTAAACAAGGATGATGAAGCAGACAAAATCGTATCACAAATGCAAGACATTAAGGATATGGGAAATTATTACGAGATAATTTTGTAAGTCCCTAAATAATTAGCTACATCGATTATCACAGTTGAGAATATCTCATTTAGTAAAAGAACAAGTTATGTTTGTATGAAATAAACAAAGAGAAAACTATATGTTGATTTTGTACACATCACCCATGCGCAAATATCTTGTCAGGAAGAATTTTGATGAAAACAACACAGACCCTATGAACGCGCCTAACAGAACAGTGTTTTATGAAAGAGAGAGGAAATCATATGAGCATAACACACAAAAATCGTCTTCAGAAAGCGAAGAGGAAATTGAAACAACCGCCTCATTGATTCAAACTAAAAAGATGGATTTGGAAGAGGGTCAACCATTACTTAATTCGGAAGCAAAAAGAATCTTTCAAGATTCATTAACTGCGTTGAATGCGGCTGACAAACAAAGAAATGACATCATCTACATGCAGTTAGAATCAGAGAAAAAGATATCTCAAGAGCTCAACAGAAAACTCCATGCAAATTTATCAAAAATTGCAAGCGCAGAAGTCGAACTTATAAAAAGAAAGAACCAGTTGGAGGACGAATTACATGAGAAGACTAAACAGCTAGTAAATTCTGAACGAATGGCAGCAATAGGAGAATTATCAGGACGTCTTGCACATGAGTTACGTACGCCGCTGACTGTCATTAAAGGGTCTGTAGGGGTTCTAAAGCTTAGAAAGGGCACTGAGATTGATAATTTCGTCATGGAAAGACTGGCATTGATGGAGGAGTCTGTCAGCAGAATGAACCATCAAGTAGAGCAAGTTCTAAATTATGTTCAAAAGATTCCACTTGATAAAAAAGATGTTTCATTAAAACAAGTTCTTCAAAAGTCTCTGTCACTAATTCAAAGGAATCCAAACATAACAATCCTTACTCCAAAAAATGACATCACATTCAACTGTGACTCGATAAAAATGGAAATCATATTTGGAAATCTTTTGTTAAATGCAGTTCAGGCAATAGGAACAGAATCAGGACAAATAGCAATCGAACTTGGTGAAACAGAAGATTCCATTAAAATCACGGTTCAAGATTCAGGATCTGGTGTGCCAGATGAAGTAGGTGAGAAAATTTTTGAGCCACTAGTTTCATTGAGACAAGACGGAACTGGCTTGGGACTCTCCAGTGTAAAGAATGTCGTAGAGCAGCACAATGGAAAAATTAGTTTTACAAACAATCCAACAAAGTTTACGGTTGTTTTTCCAAAAGTAACAAGATAGAAACCCAAAAAAGTACAATGAGACTTTAGATGATTTTTAGATCTCAATTACGAATAATGATCAATTAGTATTTAATGGAAAAAATACAACAGTCAACCATGAGCGCAGTGATAGGCGAAAAAGTACCAAATTTCGGGGTTTCTGAATGGGTTCAGGGAGCCCCAACCAACTTTGACCAAGAAAAAGACCACATTGTGATTTTGGAAGTGTTTCAAGTCAATTGCCCAGGATGCTTTATGCATGCACTTCCAGAGGCAATTGAAATCTACAACAAGTACAAAGATGAAGGAGTAAGAGTTTTGGGTCTTGCCACGGCGTTTGAAGATTTTGACAAGAATACGCTTGATAATTTGAAGATGCTTGCAGAAACTGGAGAGGTAATTGGCGAGACAAAGAACGCACTATCAATGTATGGACAACTCAAAGACGGAAAACTGTCTTACAAGATTCCATTTCCGTTAGGAATGGACAATTTAACAAAGACTTCGGGTGAAATCAGTCAAGAAAAGATAATGCAATTCATATATCCGCAAATCCCTGATTTTGATTCTCAATCAGAGGATTACAAAAAACAGATCATCCAAAGAGTCAAGGACTATATGAAATCAAAAGAATATTCAGCTGAAACCTTTGAAAAATTTGCATTGCAAGGAACTCCTTCCACAATCATAGTAGACAGAAAAGGAATTCTCAGAAATGTGTCTTTTGGACAGACCGGACATATAGAGCCGTTAATTCAAAAATTACTTGCAGAAGACTGATTCAGCGAATCAAGACAAGCAATATTGATAAAGCAACAACTATGACAAACCCTCCAACCAGGGCAATTTTTGCATTATCCACAAAAGACTAGTTTTGATTTTTGTAATAAAGTTTGATCACTTCATCAACTACAACATTTGTGTCGGAATCTTTTTCAGCGCTGACTAGCAGCAGATGATCATCTCCAAGATAAAATGAAAAACGTTTTACTTTGTCGTATTCACCCAGAGTGTATTTTGTCATGCCAAGCCACTTTGACATATCCTTGCGCGCTTTCCAATCCATGATTGAGAGATTAACCAACTCTTTTTCAGCATGGTCAGAAAGTAAATTTTCAATCCCTTCTCTCATCCCGCCTGCAACGCGGACTGCCCATTCATCATAAACTGTTGCAAATCTAATTTTTGGATCTGCATCTAAAATTTCAGAGCAGAATTTTTCATAATTCATTGATTGTATGGCACATCTTAAATTATTAGAGTTTTTGTATTAGAATCAGATTTCAAGTAATAGAAACTAGGATTTTTGTTTCTTAATTTTTACAATGACAATTGCAGAGACAACAGCTAGAAATCCGACCAACACCAGCCATCCAAGTGAATCAGGCAATGTTTCTCCTTTTTGCAATGGCGGTAATTCTTTTGGAGTTATTTCATCTTTGGCAGTCAAGCCGTCAAGATAAGTGGTTCCGAAAATTTCCAATTTGTTTTCACCAGAACCAGTAAAATTCAAAGTAACAAAAGAAATTTTTTCATTGGAGTGAACTTTCGGGAAATATGGCTGCTCGTTCAGATAGAATGTAAAATTTCCTCCCAAAAGGGCTCGAGGGATGAGCAACTCCCCCAAATTGCGTTCCAATCCGCTATTTATGAAGAGAGACAGTTTCTTTTCGTCTTTGTCAAAATTAAAATCTGGAATATTAAAATTTGAAACCGTTTCAACTTCAAAAGTATGTCCACCCGTTTTAACATCCAATCTGGTAACCAACCCTGTTGCATCAGATAGTGATTGTCCGTATGCAGGTGAAATTGCAAAAAGTAAAACTAGTGAAAGCAAAAATAATGTTTTCAACTTATGCAGTTTGAGAAATCTGTCTGTTTAATTCTTTATCCTGGGCAATTCGTGGATGCTGCGGATCTGCTAAAATGACTTCAAACCAGTAATGCATTCCGTCTTTGTAGATAAAGTATGAACCTAAAAGTTTCATGTTTGGGTAACGTTCAAGAACTCTTCTATTTGCAACAGTCTTCATATCATCGTCGGCCTTGATTCTTGTGACACCCAGATGTTTTGGCCTTCTACCACCAGTAGGTCTTTGTTTTCTCATACCGCCAGTTCCGACTCTCATTCTGACAACAATGATTCCTTGTTTTGCTTTGTAACCTAATCTTCTAGCTCTCTCTATTCGACTTGGTTTGTCAATTCTAGTGATAGCATTTTGTTTACGCCATCCGACAATACGCTCACGTAATTCAGGAGCATTCTCATTCCAAAGTCGGATCCACGTCTTATCTTGATGACTAGGCATATCAGGCATAGAAAAATGCCCATTAATAACTGTAAATCGATTATTCATTCTAAGCACCGCTAAGCAGTAAAAATTGCTTTGAGTGAAGGAATTCCACTCACTCAAAGAATTGCTTCCGCAGAAAACTCGATAATTTAACTAAATCCAAGTTGTTAAAAAGCATTCCTGAGAAATTATGAGATTTTTATTGGACAGAAGTTGGAAAAAAATATGAAAACAAGAAATGCCCAATTGTCATTAATATTCATGTCAATAGTGGCATTGAGCTGGACATTCTTTCTACCAGACATCCATGCAGAGCCCTCTGTTGTAATAGCAATGGAGAAAACAACATACAGTTATTGTGAAAAATTATTCTATACAATTCAAGTTTCAGAAATTACAGGAGATCCTGCAATAATCCACATAAGAGATGAAATAGGCAAGGGCAGTAGTGCAATTCCAGTTCCAATAACGGATTTACAAACTCCAGTTCCATCACTTATTGCATTTGAAAAGGAAATATTTCCAGTGGGAAAATATTTCATAGATGTAAAATATTCTGGATCACAAGCAACAGCTGAATTTAATTTGGTGGATTCAGATGCAATTTGCATCCCGGAATTAATCAAACCAATCATGGCAAACTGGCTTTCTGGAAATATTTCAGACGGATTTCTAATTGATGCATTTGAGAAATATATCGATAAAAAATTAATCAACATCCCTGTTGAGATTAATGAAAAGAATGTCTACGATGTTTCAATACCGCAGTGGGCAAAAAACATTGGCTATTGGTGGATTGAAGGAATGATATCTGATGAAGATCTGGGAAATGCTGTAAATTATTTGATTGACAAAAAAATCATCTCGTTTTCAGCAGACACAATAGATGAAATATGAACAAACATTCAATCATTACAGGAATTGCAATAATCGTGATTGTTATTCCATTTGCAGTTTCAGGATTAAACATTCTTGGAGCACAGCAATTAGAATACAGATGGAACAACCCGGGAGAATTCAAGTTCTTTACAATGTCCAATCACGGCGAGATGGAATTTTGCAATACAATGCCATTCTGGACAAATTTTCAGAAATTTGAGATAGGCGCATTTTATGATTCAAAAAACATAGGGTCTTTTGTGGTAAAACCGGCAGCAATTAATCCTTTATCATCACATGTGCAAGAAGGGATTTTTTCATCAGAGGAGATTCAAGCATCACAGCACATCTTCATGACATTGGATTTTGAGTTTGACGGGGGAGACATAAGACTGGATCCTAACAAATTCATAATTTTAGTCCAGATTGATACGCCAATTATCGGACTAATTCCATATTCAACCACTACTCAGATGTCTGGCTTCGATTTTGATAAAATGATGAACTCAGAAAATTTGTCTTGTGATTAGTTTGAGCTCTTGCTTGCTTTAGAAATTAGTGCCAAAATTACACCAACAGTTCCTGCAATTACAAATGCAGCAACAAATGCAACTATAGTTTCCTTACCCATTCCCTTTACAGAAGTTTCAGCTGGAACTAGAACTGGAGGAGAATCAAGCACACATGCTCCATCTTTGAGAACGGTTCCGGGTCCACATCTTTCATCAAGTACACATGTTCCGTCTTTGAGAATGGTTCCGGGTCCACACTGGACTTTTGGCGTGGTTACAACCGGCTTTTCTTCAACTTTGGGTGTAGTTACAACTGGTGTCTCTTCAACTACCGGCTCCTCAACTGGTGTCTCTTCGACAGGTTCCTCAACAGGCGTTTCTTCAACAGGTTCCTCAACCGGTGTCTCTTCTGGAACTGATGCAGACTCACCAAAAGAAGAACCAATAATTTCTATTTCTTCAGTTCCTGCAGGCAAATCAATACTCAGAGTCCTACTTTGGGTAGTTGTTTCAGTTTCAGTGAAAGTTGGCTCGTCACCATCAACTAGAATAATAAAATCATCATCCAGTCCATCAAATGTAGAATCAAAGAAAGAGCGCTCAAATGTAATATCCAGAGTTGCGTCAGAATCAGGAACACTAACTGCAAGAATCAATGAAACAAAATCCAGGTCAGCCTCAATAGCATCAAGAGTCATTCCCGTTGCAGTATAGTCAACATTGTACGAAGTACCGCCAACATCAACAGAAATCGTTTCAGCATAAACAAGAGCAGTGGAAATTATAGTAAACAAAACGAGTCCAAGCGAAATTTTCAATAGGGAACTTACATTAGGAAAAGGCTTCAATCTGTCAGATTGCAACTTATTTACATTGTTCATTACGATATTTTAACCTCCAGATGGACGTTAAAAATGAAGAGGCGACAATAAATCACGTAAAAGTCAAGCTTTTTTGCTTATTTTAAAGTTCAGGCAGAAATAATGCGATTTCTAGATAACGCCACGAAGGATTTGAATAATCTTTTCACCAATTACGTTTGCAGCCAAAGATTGCGCCTCCTTTGTTTGAGCACCGATATGAGGGGTCAAGATCACATTGTCAAGTTCTGCCAATTTGGTTCCAATCGCAGGTTCCTTTTCAAAAACATCCAAAGCTGCTCCACCTAATTTTCCATTTTTAAGAGCGTCATAAAGTGCATCCTCGTCAACGACACCGCCTCTAGAGGTGTTGATGATTTTTGCGGTATTTTTCATCGTGGACATTTTCTGTGCATCTAAAAGATGATGTGTGGAATCCAATAAAGGCACATGTATTGAGACGTAGTCAGAACTTTGCAAAAGAGTATTCAAGTCGGCTTTCATCAGTCCTACTTCTTTTGAGAATTCTTCATCAATTGGAATGACATCATATCCGATGATATTCATGTTTAATGCACGTGCTAATCTGCCCAATCTTTTTCCTATATTCCCCAAACCAATTATTCCAAGATATTTTCCCCTGAGCTCAGTTCCCTTTAGTTCTTTTTTGAGCCACTGTCCGTTTCTTATTGCCCTATCACCTCTTGCAGTTTGTCTTGCAAGCGAAAGCATCAAGCCCAAAACTAATTCCGCAACTGCATTCATTGCACCTTCTACTGCATTAATTACACGAATGTTTTTTGCTTTGGCAGCCACTTGATCTACATTATCAAGTCCAACTCCAACACGTGCTATGATCTTACAATTATCTGCCTTGTCGATCATCTCTTTTGTTATGGTAGTCCTGCTTCTGACAATCACGATATTGAAATTTGAAATTTTTTCTATTATTTGTTCAGGAGTTATCTCAGGTTCATAAGAGATTTTCAGTCCATTATCTTCTAAAATTTTATTCAAGATAGGATCTATTTCATCACAGATCAACACTGAATCGTCAAATCCCATAACATCAGAAAAGGAGCTACGGAATATAATTCATTAAAATAAAAAGAAAAAAAGATGTTAAAAGATCAAGAAGTAAGGATCTCTGCCACTACAGGAATTACTTCCCATAATGCGACATAATCGCCACTTGCTTGCATTTCAGAAGCTACTTCATCAGTATACAAACCGTGAATGTTTATTGCAGGATGAGCAATACTGTTTGCTCCCATTGGTGGGACAGCATCACTTGGATTGCCTAAAGCATATGCATAAGATGCAACTGGTGCTGGGATGACTCCTTTCTCAACTAGAACTGGGTTCAAGCCGAATGGATCACCTGCTACAAAGACTGTAGCTGCGCCAGTGTAAATTGCTGCATAATCATGGTTTACTGCTGCGTATGCACCTGGTTCATCAAAGACCAAGTCAACAATCATGTTCTGTGAACCTCCGAGTAACCATGTTTCAGTTGCTCCGGATTGTACTCTGTTACCTTGAGTAACTCTGTCCAAGATTTCTCCTACAATGTGGAAGAAGACTGGTTCGTTACCGTGGTTTTCGATAAAGAGTCTCACGTGTTGATCATTTTCAACAAACAAGAGTTGTGATTGGTATTGCTTGTGTTCAATTCCATTCCATGGTTGTGCAACAAAGATGTTCTTCTTTACATCGCCATTGACGAGTAAGTTGTGAGCCATGTTTGGTACATAACCGAATTGCATTCCATTAACAACTGTTGCAGTGTTGTGATGCATGAACATTGCTCCTGCATCATAATTGCCTTCAGGTGTAAGGTACAATTGGTTGTATTGGAGTTGGAACTCTAATGCATCTGCATCGTAGAATTTTCTGTCTAATTCACCGCTGCCGCTGGTTTTCTCTACCATTAATTTCTTGTATCCATTAGCTGGATCAACGATTGCAATTCCGTACATGCCGGAAAGAACGTGTTGGTCCATACCAATTAGTTTGACACCAGAACAATGGTATTTGAAAACACCTGCAGATTCAGCAATGTAACAGTATTGACTTGTTTCACCAGGATTAACTGATTCAAAGTTTGATGCTGACATTTGTGATGCGTGCATGTCGTTACCGTGTCCAGTAACTTCATCGTCTGGAATTGTAAGTGTCATTTTTACAACATCACCTTGTGTAACTCTTAGTGTTGGTCCTGGGACTTGTCCACTAAAGGTCATGGCGTTGTAAGTTTTTCCTCCCATGATTGGAAGTTCAACACTTTCACCAGTCAAGTTAAACTCAACTACTGTACGTCCAGAGCTTTCTAATGCACCACAATCAGTTTCTGCGAATGCTTGAGGCATTACAAGCTGTAAACCGCCCATCTGGTGGATTTGTTCAATTACATTGACATCCATTTTGGAGATATCAAGTGATTGTCCACTGATTTGGGTTTGTGTGTATGTGCTTCCGAATAAGGTTGCCCCCATTACAGCTACTGCTGCAATTGTAAAGAGCATACTAACACGCTTATTCATTAAGCACGATGACTAGCAAATCCTATATAATAATTCCCATTGGAATGTTGTGAAATTATGAAAACATCTGAAAAAGAATGAATAATGGGTAGAAATTCAATAAAGTCAACATGAAATTCAGGCTGGATCAAGATTCACTTGGAAAAATCAAAATTCCATCTGATGCATATTATGGAGCATTTACTGGAAGAGCAATCAAACAATACCACGTTACTGGAAACAAAAGCCATGAGAATTTAATAAAATCATTTGTAATGATCAAGCGCTCAGCAGCGGTTGCAAACATGAAGACCAAAGCTATTGATGCAAAACGAGGAAAAGCCATAGTTTCGGCATGTGACAAAATAATCTCTGGAAAATACATAGATCAGTTTGTAGTGGACATGATAAATTCCGGAGCAGGAACTGCATTTAACATGAATTCTAATGAGGTGATTGCAAATGTAGCGCTAGAAGTATTGCACAAAAAGAAAGGACAATACGAATTCCTTCATCCAAATGACCATGTTAACATGTCGCAATCAAGTAACGACACATACCCAACTGCAATGCATGTTGCAATTTTGATGAACCTAAAAGACACAATTCCTGCAATCGATGTTTTAATAAAATCACTATCAAAAAAGGCGAAACAGTTTTCATCATTTAAGAAAATTGGGAGAACCCATCTAATGGACGCATTGCCAGTTACATTGGGAAGTGAATTTGGAGCATATGTGACATCAATCACAAAAGCAAGAAATGAAATCGTTTCATCCCAAAAGGAACTACAAAACGTGGCACTGGGTGGTACGGCTGTAGGTTCTGGGGCAAACACTCCCAAAGGTTATAGAAAGATTGCAATTTCCGAACTTTCAAAAATTTCAAAACTTGCATTGAAACCAGAAAGAGACATGCAGCATGGTTTGCAAAGTAAATTCGCAGTTGCAAATGCATCAAGTGCTTTAAGAAATTTGGCTTTAGAGATTGGAAAACTGGCAAATGATATCAGACTAATGGCATCTGGTCCAATTGCAGGATTGGCAGAACTCGGAATTCCCGCAGTTCATGCAGGGTCATCAATCATGCCAGGAAAAGTAAACCCGTCTTTAGCTGAATGCATGAACATGATTTGCTTTAACATAATTGGAAATGATACGGCAGTATCTTATGCTGCACAGAGTGGACAGTTTGAACTTAATGTGATGTTGCCTGGAATGCTAAAATGCATGCTAGAATCAACTGACATGCTTAAAAATTTCTTGCCAATATTTTCTGCAAATCTAATTGACGGACTTACTGCCAACAAAGAAAAACTTCGTGCAGACATTGAAAACAGTCCAGTAATAGTCACATTGCTAACTCCAAAAATAGGATATCTAAAATCGGCAGAACTTTTCAAAGAATCTCTAAAAACTGGGAAAACTATCAGAGAACTTGTTGTTTCAAAGAAGCTAATGAGCAACAAAGAGATTGATTCTCTCTTCGGATAGAGCATGGCAAAAATTTACGTAGAAGCTTATGGATGTTCCGCAAGCTTTGCAGACTCGGAGATGATTTCAGGACTGATTCAGAACGGAGGGCACACTCTGGTAGGAAGTTCTTCAGAATCAGATCTCAACATAGTTGTCACATGCTCTGTCAAAGATTCTACTGCAAACAAAATGATGCACAGAATAAAATCGTTAAAGACAAAGCCACTAATTGTTGCAGGATGCTTACCAAAAGCAGAACAGAGCGTTGTTGAAAAATTTTCAGAAAAAGCCAGTCTTTTAGGACCCAATTCATTAGGCAAAACAATTCAGATAATCAATTCAACCCTGAAAGGGAGAAAGCAAATTGCTTTAGAAGATTCTGATTTATCCAAAGTCGGACTTCCAAAAGTCAGACTCAATCCAACTGTAGGAATTGTAGAGATTGCAAGTGGATGTTTGAGTGAATGTACATTTTGTCAGACAAAACTATCCAAGGGAGATCTTTCAAGTTATAGATTGGGGGACATTGTCAGACAAATCCAAACAGAGATCAAAGAGGGATGTAAAGAAGTATGGTTGACTTCAACAGACAATGGATGTTATGGATTCGACATAGGGACGGATTTGCCATCATTGATTGACGCAGTTGTAGAAATCCCAAATAATTTCATGGTAAGAGTTGGCATGATGAATCCAATGTACATGCCTAGAATCAAAGACAAATTAATCAAATCTTTTGATAATAACAAAGTCTTCAAATTCCTGCACATTCCGGTACAAAGTGGAAGTGATAAGGTTCTACATGATATGAAGAGAGGCCATACATCTGGAACCTTTAGAGACATAGTAAAAAAAGCAAGAGAGAGATTCGAACAGTTTACAATTTCCACAGACATCATAGTAGGATTCCCTACAGAGACCGAGGAAGATTTTCAGGAAACAATTGCTTTGCTGGATGAGACAAAACCCGATGTTGTGAATCTATCCAGATTCAGTGCAAGACCAGGTACAGACGCTGCAGAATTAAAGCAGTTAGACGCAGCAGAAGTGAAACGTAGAACCAAGATAATTTTTGAACAGATCAGTAAACTATCGATGGAAAGCAACAAAAAATGGATCGGTTGGAAAGGCAGAGTTCTGTTTGACGAAAATACAGACGAGGGAATTAAAGGCAGAAACTTTGCTTACAAGCCTGTAGCAGTTGCAGATAAAGTAGACATTGGGGATTCACACATAGTTGAAATCACAGATGCCTCTGTAAAGAGACTTGTCGGAAAGATCGCAAGCTAAATTTTTTAGATCTAAGATTTGATTAAAAAAACGTAAGAAGGTTTTTTATGTAAATCAGAAAATAGGATCAGAAATGAGTTTTCAAGTAAAAGAACCAATTTTAGTAATAGGCTTGGGCGGCATAGGCTCAAAATTAGCAATCAAGGCTAAAGATTCTCTTAATTCAGATTGTCTATTAATTAGCAATGACGAAAAAGATTTCACTTCAGGAAATCCATCAGTCCATGTATCTACCAAAGGAGTAGTCAATCCATCAGTCCAATTAATCAGAGGCTCAGCATACAATGTATCAGATGAAATTAAATCAAAGATAGAAGAGTATTCCACAATTATTCTGATGAGTAATTTGGCAGGTAAAGCAGGCTCAGCTATAGCCCCTGTCGTATCAGAAATGTGTAAAGACAAAGGACTAGTTTCATTTGCAATAATGCCTTTCAAATACGAAAAAGATAGAATTTTCAATTCAGGAATATCTCTGAAAAGAATCAGAGAAAATTCAAAATGCACAGTTGTTTTAGATAATGACTCATTACTTGAGAGCAACCCAGATTTGAGCCCAAAAACATGTTATGACATTGCAAATTCAGCAATCATGCACGTTGTTGAATCAATAGGCTCATCTGAAATATCTAATGAAACTAACATACTAACTACAAGTAAAGCTGGACAAAACATTGAAGATTCCTTAAGAGATTCACTAAAAATGCTATATGGAAATGCGCCACCAAACGCAGTTAAACGTTCAATGTTGTATGTAGTTGGTGGAGGCAACATTCCGGTAGGAATACTCAATTCAATTACAAACATAACTGGCGGAATTCTAAATGATGCCAACTCTCAGATAGATATGAGTTCGACTTCTGAAGAATCCAAAGTTGTAATGTTATCATCAATTCAAGGAATGACAAAATTTGATAATTATGATCCACTTGGAATGATTCCACAAGAAGACACACTTGATTGGTCTACACCAGATTGCAGTATTGATTGCAAACTTGATTTATACCAATTGGAATAAAATAATTTTTTAAAATCTAAATTATTGAATGTTTTATTCCTGTAATCGTACAAAAAGTGTACGATAAGATGCACGATAAGGAAAATTTTAGTCCAGATTACACATACTTTTGAATGCCATGCGTGAATCAATGTGAGACATTTGACAACTGCTGACAACTTTTCTGAATAGAAATTGTGGCAACTTGATGATTCAGGCTTGACAACTAGTGACAACTCATTTATTCAAAAATTGTGCCTGAATAAAGTAAGTATTCAAAGCATATTCACGCATGCAAAAAAAGACTAGAATTTTGAATATTCAAAGATTCACTGTGATTCAAAATAATTCTGAAATTCAACGAATCAAAACATTCACAGATGTATTCTGATAACTAATGTACATAAATCCAATCATGATGTGCAATTATTTATTGTAAAATAATTTTAGATAAATCTCTGAAGGGGAATTGCATGATTGGTTCAAATCTTTTTTACTTAGAGTGTGGATCTGATTCTATAAATCTCACTCAAGTATCAAATGTTCAAATTTTTCGGTTCAAATTCAACAAAAATTCGTTAGTTAAAATTAACTAATTTATGGTCATATCCTACCTAGAGTTCAAATTGTATTGAGAGCATAATATTACTGGGGATGTAGTTAGAACCACAGATTTTGCACTGATTTCGTTCCCCAAATTCTCTTAATTTGAGGAGGGATGTATACAAACAGAATATTCAACAATAACTTCATTAACTATTATTATGAATTTCATATGTTGGGTAAAGCCAAGAAATTCGGCATAGGGGTAGGTATTGTCGTACTAGTGTTTTTTGTAGTTGCAATATTGGCATCTATCGGATATGAAGCGCAAGAAGAAAAATTAAAAACGCCAAAACTTAGCGAAGTTGAAATTAAAACAAACGCATTGAAAATCCCATATGATGATTTGTTAAGAAATAATGAAAACTACGTTGGTGAAATTGTAAGTTATCAGGGAAAGGTGTTACAAGTACAGAATACTTTTGGTGATACGTATGTTATGCGAATCGGAGTTACTAAGAATACATTTGCTTATGATGATGTTGTTTGGGTAAATTATGCAGGATCTAGAGTTTTAGAAGGAGACATTGTAGAGTTTTGGGGAGACGTTAAGGGGATTAGAGATTATACTGCTGTTTTAGGCAATGTTGTATCAGTGCCAGAAGTGAATTCAATGATACTAAATGTTGTACAAAAACAAGGTAGTTAGATATCTCGATTTTGCACTATCTTCCACTAAATTCAGATAATCTTAAGTTTGTACAAATCTCAAAAAATCATGGGGTATAAGCGAAGAAACAATCGATACAACAAACCCAACAGACGCAAAGGAGACGCTCGTCCCAAACTAGCAATTATTGGTGCAATTTCATTGGCTATTGGAATATTGCTTGTTCATTATGTGGGCATTCCTGCAATTTACAGTGAAGGAAAGTTTGATGACAATCCTGCATTAATTGTCGGAATGGTTGGAATAGTGTCTGGTGTTGTAATGTTGTTGCTTAGTTTGAATAAGAAAAGACAGGGACAATTAGCTGGCGGGATGGAAGCAGTTGGCAAAGCATTTGAGCCAGATTGTAATTGCTGTAAATGTACCAACTGCGATAGGAATCATAACCATTGGACGCATGATTAATTCATGATTTTATGACACTGTCGTAATGCTTAAGAGGATTCTTTGAGAATGCGTGGCAAATCTTTGTCTAAGTACATTTTCATTCTATTAATTTGTTGAAATATACCGTCTAAACCTTCTGCAGTCCAATGATGATCTTGTTCTAATGCAATAAAACAGTTTATCATACACACTTCAACTGATTCTTCAAATCTTACTCTCCAAAGATACTCCGAGGCTATTTTGAGATATTCATTACCTTTTTTCAAGATTATATCATAATAAGGTAGAACATGATCAAGAAAAAATTGTTGCTCATATTCTTCAAGTGAATATGCTATAGGGTAGTGCAATTCTTTTTTTCCGTCTTTGATACTTCTTATCGTTATAGGTTCATTGTAATCATCAAGTATTCGTATGTGATTCAAAGTAGTTACGGAATAAAATGACAAAAATCGAGATAGTGTTTTTCTGGCATAATACTCTGCAGTAAGTTCAGATTCTGAACTTATAGATACAGATAAGATTGTTTCCGAGAGAGAATCATCGTCTGCATTCAATTTCTCTTTGACAATTTTTATTTTATCTGTAACTTGAGGTTTGAGATATTTAGGAAATTCTCCTAATACTTTAAACTCTACTTCAAAATCTTGCATATTGCAACTATTTTTACTCGTAATACTTATGATTTGTTTGGTTATTGTGAATAGATGTAGGATATCTATTCAGATTAAACGAATGCTGTTAAAATGAGACAAATCCGATTTTGTTGATAATAAGCAATAAGTGCAAAATCGGGGACTCCAACTATATCCCCTCAGCATTTATGCTCTCGTTTAGATTTGAACCTTAAAGAAATATTCTCGCAGAGATTTGGATTAGTGTAACCCCTGATTTGTACTTCTTTTATTAAAAATGATGACAATTTTTTGAAGAACTAATGGTGTTTTGAAACTTTGTAAATATTTTGAATAAATCAATCGTGCATTTTACGATGTTTTAAAATAATAATTTTTTGAAAGTTATTCTTTTGGTTCTTTCTTTGGAGCTTCTTTAGTTGGTTCTTTCTTTGGTGCTTCTTTAGTTGGTTCTTTCTTTGGTGCTTCTTTAGTTGGTTCTTTCTTTGGTGCTTCTTTAGTTGGTTCTTTCTTTGGTGCTTCTTTAGTTGGTTCTTTCTTTGGTGCTTCTTTAGTTGGTTCTGCTTTGTCTGAAACTTTTTTGGTTTCTTTTTCAGGAGTGACTTTGGATTCTACATCGGATGGTTCTTTCTTTGGAGCTTCTTTAGTTGGTTCTGCTTTGTCTGAAACTTTTTTGGTTTCTTTTTCAGGAGTGACTTTGGATTCTACTTCATCGGTGTATTGTGAAACAAGAACAAATCCTTCATCAGTCTTACTCATTCGAACTCTAACTTTTCTTGGAGGACTTCTAATTCCTCTTGCCCAAATCTGATGAGCCAGTTCTTCTTCTATTTTGATATCCTCCACTTTCATATGATGACGAGCAAATTCTTTGATCATGTTAATTGCTCTAACAGCTCTGTGTTGAGACTGTGAAAGTAAAGCTTTACCTAGATTAATCGTATAAACGCGTTCTAATTCTTGAGACATCTATCCTACCTCCACATCAGTTGATCTCCAAGCTCTACGTTTTGGGTTTGTTCTAACACTTCTCTTTGTTTTAAGAATAATCCAAGCGGGTACAGGTGATGCTTGTCTTGTCTTTTTTAAGAGACGTATTTTCCTTGGAGATGACTTGCGTGCAGCCATAGTTTTTCAGGCACGAAGAGCTCTTTTTAAATGAATCTCAGAATCCGACAAGATTTCTAATCTGTTTAAGGATTCTAGCAGATGCACCCCAGACAATTTGATTTTGATATTCAAACGTATACATTTCTTGTATGATGTTATGGGAAGGATCTGGATCTTTAGACATAGTTTTCAAAAAGGATTTCAAGGGAATGTGAAAAATTTTTTCAACCTCAGGATTTGCTAAAAGAGGAGGAATCTCATTAATTACTGAGATAAATGGCAAAATTAAAAATCCAGAATTCAATGTAACAACCGGTTCAAGTTGACCAATTACCTGTTCACGAGAAAGATGCAATCCAATCTCCTCACTAGTTTCACGTAATGCAGTATCCAGAAGATCAGAATCAGCATCTTCCAGTTTTCCACCCGGAAATGAAATCTCCCCAGCATGAAATTTCATATGTTTGGGTTTTTCAGTCATCACAATTTGCGGTTCTTTTCCATGAATCACTACAAGTACGGATGCCAAACTATAACGTTCATCATAATCGATTTTCAAATTTACAGGTTTGGAGAGTACGGATTTTAATTCATCTAAATTCATTTCAATCTTTCCTACAATTTCATAGGGGTTTTGGTATTCAAAGGTTTTAACCAAGTGTAAAAGAAATGAGAACATGACAATCAGATACGAAGCAAATCCGCCAAAAATATTACCTGATGTCGATACAAATGAATCAATTTCAAAATTCATAGAAAAAATAAAAATTATTTCAAAAAAATGCGATGCAATTCATCTTACGGAAAACGTTTTGGGGTATCAACGTGTTTCACCAATTGAGGTTGGCAAAATAATTAGAAAGCAAATTCCAGATTTACCAATTACAGTAAGTCTTAGGGTCAGAGACAAGAGTGAAGATGAAATTTTAGAGTTTGTAGAAAGTTGCATTGATGTAGGTTTTTCAGGAATTCTTGTCCTAATGGGGGATCCATCGCAATCAGGAAAACAAGATTCGGGTCAAATTCCAAGCAGAATTGTAAAAAAATTGAGAGAGATGAAACTGGATTCAAAAATTGATTTGTATCTTTCAATTTCAAACAAGCCTGATTTTTCCAAAATTGGAAAGAAATTAGAATCAAAACCCAAAGGTTTCATGACTCAGGTTGTACAAAACATAGAACAAGTCAAAAACCTAGCAGACAACCTAAAGGAGTTTTTAGTAATTCCAATCATATTATTTCCTTCAGAAAAAAACGAAAAATCTGCAAAATTTTTGAATTTGGATTTAACATCATATAGTCACGGATTTGAAGAATTTGTAAAAAGAGTTCATGATGTTACGGGAGACATATTGATTACATCACCTAGTGATTTCAATGGATTGAATGAGTTTTTAGAAAAATTTTCTAATCATTCTAAAGATTAACTTGTCAAGAGATCATAGTATTTTAAATTCGTTGGAACTCTTGAAATTTTTCATTGTATTTTCTGTGACGAGAATGTACTCTTAATTGCATGTTGCAACAGGGGCAAAACAATCCATCCCATACAATGAAAATTCCACAAGTGTTACATCGTTTTCTTCCTTCTCGATATCTCTGAATTCCAACAGGTACTAAGTTCTTGTATCTATGGCAAATTCCATTACAGCTCATGATAGTTGGTAATCAGATCTCCCATTTCATTTTATAAGAATAGATGACTGATGGTTCTTTTTCGTTATGTAAGATAGGTTTGCCCCATTCACTTTGTGTATGACCGTGGTTTTCTTCAATACTTGGATGCTCCCAATTAAATTTCACTTTTACGGGTTTCATGTCAAATCTGATTGTTAAGCGAGAAGATAACTTGTTGGTATACACTGCAATGCAGTAGCATGGGACATCTAGTACGATGCTGGAGTTGCATTGCCTGAAACATGCTCTATGTCCTGATCTTTAGAAATCTCTTCAATAAGATCAATGTTCATACGTCCTACTACTGTTAATGCATGATCACCTGTCTGTGTTGGAAATCCATACTTTCCTCGCATTTGCTCTTGTTTCTTCATTAGATCAACTCCTGATTTGTAATCTATGTGCAATTCTACTTTGGGGTCTACGTCGGGCAATTTTCTCTCCAAATACATAACCTTCATCATCAGATTAACATCAACATTTGTGATTAATTGTCCAAGTGAGGATAAAAAATCATTATAATGAATTTCTACTTCTGACATACTGCAATTTATTCTAGAATATATTTATGCAGTCAGATTGCACTGCCATGCATTTTCAGACGGTAATCTACGTAAGGACACAGACATTCCCAATCTAATCCACATTCACAAGAATGCAGGAGAGGAGAATAGTCTTTGATCACATTTGCCGCAACAGTAAATCAAAGTACAAAATACTGCGCGTTTGGATGATGAACCACAATTGCAGCAGTTGATTGTTCAGGAATAATTTGACCAGACTCAGTCAGAGTCATTCCAGATTTTTCAGGGTCTAAAAGTTTCCATACTAGATGATGTTGCAAGACATCAGGACAACTAGGAAAACCCCAACTGTATCGTAACCCGCCTTTTTCTAGATTCAGCTCGGATTTTATTTTCTGATTCACCCATTCTGCCAAAGCCTCTGCAACTTCAACAGCTAATCCATGTAGATAGTACGCATCAGTATACTTGTCCTCATTATTCCATTGTTCAATAATTTCCGCAACTTTGTTTCCCACGGTTACAGATTGGAATGCCACAACATCATCGGCACCAAAATAATCAGTCAAACAAAGATGTTCAGGTTTGGTTGAGCGAGGAAAGTCAAATTCCACGTTTTCACCGGAGGGATTTTCAACTAATAATTTACCATCTTTGTTATGGCATCTAAAATACCCATAAACAATCTCGGGCTCAAAGAGTTTTTCTCGAATTATTCTAATTTTCCATTCTGTAAGTAATTGTTCATGGTCAGATTCTGATTCAGAGCCAGCTTTTCCCCTTAATCCCCAAGATAGTTTGAAGAGAGATCTCTTATCAATCATTGACCAAACTTCATCCATTTTGATTTGGTCTAACTTTAGGCGAATGGGTTCTCCAATAACTTTAGGTGTTGGCGGTTCAACTGGCTTGATTTGACTTTTGGGAAGTGTGGATGGATCGATTGATGCGGTTGATTTATCTTTCCAATTTTCTAAATTTTGTTTCCATTCTGACAATAGTTTTGGTTTTTCATCTGAAATTAGAATGTCCATTGTTTTGAGACCTTCAAACATGGTATTGCAGTAAAACACTCCAGGATCATATATTCCGTCTTCCTTTGCAATGCGATTGATGTAGTTGCTGTTAATTGCCGCGCCACCACAAAGAATAGGTATGTTCATTTTGTTTTTTCTTGCGTGTTCTACAAAAAACTTCATTTGTTTTGATGTCGAAACAAGCAGTGCAGACAGACCTATAGCATCAGGATTTACTTCGTCAATTTTTTCTAGAAACTTTTGCAATGGCACTTGCTTCCCCAAGTCATACACCGTATAGCCATTATTTTGAAAGATTGTCTTTACAAGATTTTTCCCAATATCATGCACGTCACCATAAACTGTACCCAGGACAAGTTTGCCTTTACTTGTTCCCTCTTCTTTTACCAAATATTTTTCTAGTTCTCCAACTGCAGCTTTCATGCATTCAGCAGATTTGAGAACAAATGGCAAAATGAGTTCGCCTGCGCCAAATTTGTCACCAACCTCCTTCATTGCAGGAAGTAGATCCTCGTTTAGGGTTCTAATTGCACCATTGTGAGTAATTTCTTGAGGTGCATCTAAAGACAGAATCCCATCATTGTCTTTGATGATTTCGTTTTTTCCTAGTTTGTCGGCAATTGCACATACCACATCATTTTGAATGCCATCTTTGAGACGATTGACAATTCTGAAATTTGCTCGTTTTCCAGGTGCCCAAGATGGATCAACGTCCACTTTTTTAGAAGTGCTGGTTTCTTGCGTTCCAGCTTTTTCAAAATAAGAGATTAAATCAGAAAGTGCGTTGGGATGAGCGTTAAAAATCAAATCTTCTGCTAGTTTTTTTTCCTTCTCATCAAGTTCGCCATAAGGAATGATTTCCTTTGCATTGACAATTGCGGTGTCCAGTCCAACTTTAACTGCATGATACAAAAATACAGAGTTTAGAATTTTTCTTGCATAAGGGGTTAATCCAAAGCTGATATTACTAAGACCCAATGTAGTAAAGGAGTTTGGAAATCTTTCTTTAACAAGGCGAATTCCTTCCAGAGTGTTTTTTCCTGCATCAAGAAATTCATCTTCCCCTGTTGCCAAAGTAAAAGTAAGAACATCAAAAATAAACTGTTCAATTTTTAGTCCGTATTTTTTTCCTGTCTCATAGAGAAGCTCAGCAGTTTCAAGTTTTTCTTGAGGTGTTTTTGCCATTCCTTTTGGGCCTATACACAATGCAATTGCAGGTAATCCGTATTTTGCCATCAGTGGAGCTAATTTTTCAAATCTGCTTCCATCACCTTCAAGATTAATTGAGTTGATTATGGGCCTTCCAGGAATTTGTGTTACAGCAGCTTCAATTACATCAGGATCTGTAGAATCAATGACAAGAGGAGCATCAATTTCTAAGCTCAGTCGCTTTACAAGATTTAGCATGAAGGAGCGTTCGTCGGAGCGCTCAGTAGTTGCCACACAGACATCAAGACAGTGAGCGCCATCTTCAACTTGCATTCTTCCCAGATCTACCAACCCATCAAGGTCATCTGTAAGAACTAGCTGCTTTGCTTTACGAGATCCTTGAGTGTTTATTCTCTCCCCGATAATTAGGGGTGGAGGAATCTGCTTGAGTTCAACTGCCTTTAATGCAGAACTCACTCTAGGAACTGTCAACGTTGAAAAATCACCATTGTTTTTCTAAATACTTAACCCTCGACAGAGTTGGCTTTTTCGTCAATTACTTTTCTTAGTGCTCTAATGTGTTCTGGATTTGTGCCACAACACCCACCAATGATTCGTACTTTGTGATATTGATTAAGAAAATCGCCTAATGCTTCACCCATTTTTTCAGGAGACATTTTGTAAATTGCCTGTCCGCCTTCATTTTCAGGCATACCTGCATTTGGAACTACCAAGATGTTATGATCTTTTTGTTCATCAAGCCACCTGACACTAGGACTCATCTCGATTGGACCAGTGGAGCAATTCAATCCAAATACGTCAATTCCCATGTCAGAGACAGTAGTGTATGCAGCTTGGATGTCTGTTCCAAGTAGCATTTTGCCATATTGATCCAAAGTAGTATTAGCTATTATCGGAACTTTCTTGCCAGTCTTTTTAATGGCACTGTGACATGCTTCAATAACTAATTTCACTTCAAGAATATCCTGACTAGTTTCAATGAGTAGCGCATCAACACCGCCAAGAATCAATCCTTCAGATTGTAACGCAAACGCTTCCCTGATTTCATCAAGGGGTTTCTGACCTAAATCAGGATCATTGGAACTTGGAAGATAACCTGATGGCCCCATAGAGCCAATTACATATCGTGGTTTGTCTGAATATTCTTCGCAAACTTCACATGCGAGTTTTGCAATTTTTTTGTTGAATTCAACTGTTTGATCACCAAATCCGTATTCGTCTAATTTTATTTTATTTGAACCAAAAGAGTTTGTTTCAATGCAATCAGAACCTGCATCCAGATAATTTCGATGAATCTGCTTAATCCATTCAGGATGTGTAATTACTAAACCATCATTGAATCCATCTTGATTATTTGGAAAGTCTTCTGGTTTTGGATCATATTTTTGAATCTCAGTTCCCATTGCGCCATCAAAAAGCAATATTCTTTTTTGCAATGCGGTCAGAAAGGGTTCTTTTTCTTGCAACTTGATTTTAAAATGAGATTAGATAGTTTAACTCTTTTCAGAAAAATCCACATGCATTTGTGGGAGTATGTTGAAATTAGGTGAAATGAGATTTTATGTACATTTATGCAAAAACTTCAAGTAAACAACCTAGTTAGAAGTGCAACATTTTTTCAGCATGCTGGAATCTCAATTATCTTTGTCTTCATGCCCATTATTGCAAAAGGTGTAACAGAGTCTATTTTTGAAATTGGACTTTTAGTGGCATCATTTAGTTTTGCTCAGATTTTATCTGAGATTTATTTTGGAAGACATTCAGACAAAAAAGGAACTAGGCTCAAATTCATCAGAATCGGCTTCATAGGATGTGCAATTACCTTTGGATTGCATTATTTTGCGGCTGATCTCACCATGTTTTTCATTGTCAGAATTGCTGCAGGAGTAGCAAGTGGAATCATGATTCCTGCAATGATTGCGTATACTTACGAAGCAAATATTGACAAAAAACGAGCAGCTACGGTAATCTCGTTTCATGCATTAGGATGGCTAGCTGGAATTGCAGCTGCCGGGATTGCAAATGATCTAAAATTAATTTTCTTAATCAGTGCAGCATCGTTTGTCATTGGATTGTTATTTACAATCAAGCTTCCAAATCCACAACAAGAAAAAGAGCTAAAACCAGGAACTACAAAAAATGTCATTGCAAAAAACAAATTTCTATTCTCATCATTACTGTTAAGACACATTGGTGCAGCTGCTGTATGGACTATACTTCCAATTATGCTAATGGAAAGATTAGGTGCAGAGCTTTATCAGGTATCAATCGTATATGTTGCAAACACGCTGACTGCATTTATCTTGATGAATGTAATGGCAAGTAAGATACACCTATCCAATGTAACTAAATTCAAAATCGGCATAGGATTTACAACATTTGTGTTTATTGGACTGGTGTTAGTTACTGATTGGTGGATGGTAATGCCATTCATGTCACTTGTTGGAGCAACGTGGGCGTTTTTGTTTATTGGCGGAAATTTCCATTTGATGGAAAATAATCCACGTTCGACATCAACTGGAATATTTAGTTCAACATTATCAATTGCAACAGTAGTAGGTCCAGTGGTTGCAGGAAGCATCGCATTTGTTTTTGACTATGCTGCAGTCATGTATTTTGCAATTGCCATAATTGTTTGTGCGTTTGTAGTGTCACTGAAGATTAAAAAATAAAAATCATCTCAATCCCCAACGAGACATCACCTTATTTTCTAATCGGGTAAATACGACTCCGTCAATTACCAGTCCGATTCCCATAATTATTATCATTATGGCAATTACTTGTGAGACATCAGTAAGAGAACGTCCGGCATTTAGTAAAAATCCAAGACCCAGAAATGAAAATAGGATTTCAGCACCAATCACACCTCTCCAGGCAAACGCCCAACCTTGCTTGAAGCCAGTAATCATATATGGAAATGCGGCCGGAATCAATACAGCAGTGATTAGCTGACTGCCCTTTGCACCCATATTTCTTGCAGCCTCAATAAAGTGAGGATCTATGTTTTTGACTCCAGTGTAGGTGTTTATTGTAACTGCAAAAATAGCTCCAATCGCAGTAACGAAAATAATTCCTCCATCAGTCAATCCAAACCAGAGTATTGCAAGTGGAACCCAAGCAATCGAAGGGATTGATTGCAATCCTAAAACTAGTGAGCCGACTGTTTTGTTGATCACTTCAACTCTGGCCATAAAAATTCCCAGTACAACACCACCAGCAATTGCAATTGCCAATCCAAGGATTAATCTCCACATACTTGTTGCAATTCCATAAAACAGACTACCGTCAGATGCACTATATGCCAAATCTTCAGCTACCTCATACGGAGATGGGAAAACATTATCTGGCCACACTCCAGTCATTGCAACTATTTGCCAGACTGCAACTATTCCAATGTAAAAAGCAATTCTGTGAGGAGTAAAGTTTTTCGCCATCCTGTCACCCTTTACTTTTCTTTACCTCAGGTCTTAATTCTGCCAAAATATCTTGTTGAAATTTAAGTAGTGACTCATCCTCAGTTACTCTTGGATGTGGAAAATTATTATCAACTTCTTTTTTGATAATTGATGGACGGTTACTAAAAATTGCAACCTTAGTTCCAAGAACTGCAGCTTCTGAAACATTATGAGTTACAAAAAGAATTGTCTTTTTTGTCTTTTCCCAAATTAACTGCATCTCAACTAACAACAGATCACGAGTTTGTGCATCAAGTGCTGCAAATGGTTCATCCATAAGTAGAATGTCAGGATCCATTACAAGTGCTCTAGCTATAGCTACACGTTGTTTCATTCCAGTTGAAAGTTGATACGTATAAGAATCTGCAAATTTGGTGAGTTGCATCATGTCAAGATATCTATGAGATATCTTTGCACGTTCTTCTTTTGGAATACCTGCCATCTTTAATCCAAATTCCACATTATCTTGAACCTTGAGCCATGGGAACAGAGCTCCTTCCTGAAAGACCATAATTCTTTCAGGTCCTGTTTCTGCAACAGGGTGTCCATCAAACAGAATTTGGCCATCGTCAGGAGTTTCCAGGCCAGCAACTATGCGTAAAAATGTCGATTTACCACATCCGGATGGTCCCACTAAACATACAAAGTCACCTGCCTCAACTTTGAGGTTAACTCCACCAAGTGCCTTCAGTTTGTGTGAATCATGGCTGAAATATTTTACAATATTTTTTGCCTCGAGTTTAGCCATCACTTGCTTTCCTCCAAGATAGAATTTGAATCAACAGGGTAAAAGATTCCAGATAAGTCATATCCATTTCGTCCCAAATATCCTAATGCGTCTGATTTTTTTGCAAAAGAGTAAACAGAATCAAGCAGGGGATCTGACGTAATAACAACATTTGATAATGCTACATCAACAACTTCATCAGACAGTGATTTTCCTAAATGTGATTTCAGGAAATTATTAAAAACAATTCTTGTTTCAGTTGGATTTTGATTTATCCAGTCGGCAGTTTCATGATGCGAAGCTAACAGATCAGAAACTGATTTGTGATTTTTTTCAACATAATCCACATTTGCAATTAAAAGAACAGATGCAAATTCATTATTTGGCCACAATTCTTCCTCATGGAACAATCTTTTTCCTCCAAGTTCAGTTTCCAAAATTGTTGCCCAAGGTTCTGCAACCCAAGCGCCATCAATATCGCCCTTTACAAATAATGTGTAAATGTCAGGATTTGGAATGTTGTAAACTATTACAGAACCGCCTTTTTCAGCAGGTTTCAATCCATTTTCTGAGAGATAATTCCGAAGAGATACATCCTGAGTATTTCCAATTTGAGGTGCAGCAATCTTTTTTCCTGCAAAGTCAGATGCAGACTTTATTTCAGACAAAGGATGAACTATAAAGCTTGAACCTCCACTTGCAGCTCCTGCAAGAATCTTTACATTGTGATTTTCAGAATTCAGAAATCCGTTAATTGCAGGACCAGGTCCCACATATGCAAGATCAACAGAATTTGCAAACAAGGATTCAATTGCTTGCGGACCGCTATCAAAAATACGCGGTTCAATTTTTATTTCATCTCCAACACTTTTTTGAAAAAAGCCTTTTTCCATTCCAACTATTGGAATTGAATGCCCAATATTTGGGAAATATGCAATACGGATTTTATTTTCATGTGTGGCAACGCTAGAATTAAGAGCAATTCCCATTATTGTCAGCAAAATTATTCCGGCAATACCTGCGGAGATAATTGATCGAGTTTTCATAAAACAGCGTTATATTTGGCGGTTAAATAATCATCGAATTTTAGCTCAAGCTAGTCAGAAATTTTTCAAAAATAATTAGAACTCAGGCTATCACAAAAGATAAATTCCAAAATACAACGGGAAAGTTGTTTTATGACTCAAAAAGGTATTCTTGCATTTTCTGGAGGCTTGGATACTTCGGTAGTTGTGAAATATTTGCAGGAAGAACACGACATGGATGTCATTACAGTAACTGTAGATGTGGGTCAAGGTGATGATGCTAAAAAAATTGCAGCCAAAGCAAAAAAACTTGGTGTAAAAAAACACTACAACATAGACGCCAGAAAGGAATTTGTCAACAAGTACATTTTTCGATCAATCAAAGCAAATGCACTTTATCAAAAAAAATATTGTCTTGCAACAGCTCTTGCCAGACCGTTAATTGCTGAAAAAGTTTTAGAGATTGCAAAAAAAGAAAAAGTAACATCACTTGCACATGGATGTTCAGGCAAAGGAAATGATCAGGTACGTTTTGACATCACTTTACGTTCGGGTTCAGATCTTCCGATCATAGCTCCTATCAGAGACAAGAACTTGGACAGAGAAACTGAATTGAAATTTGCAAAGAAACATGGAATTGAAATTGATGCAGTGGCAAAAAGATTCAGTATTGATCAAAATTTGTGGGGACGCGCAATTGAAGGCGGAGTGCTAGAAGATCCATACAATGAACCACCAGATGATGCATTCATTTGGGTTAAGACAAAAAACTTGCCTGAAAAAGCATCATATTTGGAAATCAAATTTGAGAGTGGAATTCCAGTTGCAGTTGACGGAAAAAAATTAGAGTCGCAGAAACTTATTGAATACATAAACAAAAAAGCAGGCAATGCAGGGGTAGGAATTGTCGATCATATTGAAGACAGAGTTGTTGGAATTAAATCCAGAGAGGTTTATGAAACACCAGCTGCAACCTGCCTAATTGAAGCTCATTCAGATTTAGAAAAAATGGTCCATACAAAGCATGAAAACAAGTTCAAATCGCTAATTGATGACGAATGGGCATATTTGGTGTATTCAGGTCTCTGGCAGGATCCGCTAAGAAGAGATCTTGACGGATTTATCGAGGAATCACAAAAACCAGTTTCCGGAACCGTGAAACTCAAGATGTACAAAGGAAGTCTCAGAGTTGTTGGAAGAAAATCAGATTTTTCATTATACAGTCATGAGATCGCCACATATGGCACAGAATCAACATTTGATCAAAGATTAGCCAAAGGATTTGTAGAATTGTGGGGAATGCAGTCAACAGAAGCTAATAAATTACAAAAGAAAAGGTCAACAAAAACATGAACTGCCCAGAATGTGATGCAACACTAAACATCCCGGACGATGCCTCAGTAGGAGAAATTGTCTCCTGTCCTGATTGTGGCGCTGACTTTGAAATATCTAAAAAAGACGGATCAAATGTTGAGCTTAAACAAGCAGAAAGCGTAGGCGAAGACTGGGGAGAGTAATGTCAAAAGTCTGTATCGTGTTTGACCGCCTAAGAGCGGAAGAGAAGATGCTCCAAAAAGAAGCATCAGATCTAGGACATGATGCAGTAATGCTTGATGCAAAAATCACCCAAATAAACACAGATAGTAAAAAAGACGATTATGATTTTGGCGACGTTGTTTTAGAACGATGCGTCAGCTATTTCAGAGGCCTGCATTTTACAGCAAGTTTAGAATTTTTAGATGTTCCAGTTTTAAACAAATTCGAAGTTGCAAACATTTGTGGAAATAAAATGTTCATGACATTGCTACTAAAGAAAAACAATGTTCCAACACCAAGAACATATTTTTCATTTTCCAGTCAAAGCGCAGCTGAGAATCTAGAAAAAGTTGGGTTTCCCCTGGTGATTAAACCTGTAATTGGAAGCTGGGGAAGAGGAGTAATGCCATTAAAGGACAAGGACACCATGGAGGCAGTTTTTGAAATTAGAGACATTACGGATAGTCCACATGATAGAATTTACTATTTGCAAGAGTTAATCAAAAGACCACCAAGAGATATCAGAGTAATCACAGTAGGGGATCAGCCCATTGCGGCCATGTACAGAAAATCTTCAGGAGGTTTTAAAACAAACATTGCACTTGGTGCAGATCCTGAACTTTGTGAGATCTCAAAAGAGATGGAAGATATGGCCGTAAAAGCATCCAAAGCCATGGGCGGAGGAATTTTGGGAATTGATATGATGGAAGACGATCAAAAGGGACTCATAGTCCACGAAGTGAACAACACAGTAGAATTCAAAGGATTGGCAAGAGTTTCTAAACGAAACATACCAAAAGAAATAGTAGAATTTGCCCTAAACTACGTTAGGAAATAAATTATACTCCTTTGCGAGGAGACTTATCATGAAAGTAGGTGTTGTTGGAGCATCAGGATATGTAGGTGGAGAAACGCTTCGTCTACTTGTCAATCATCCAGATGTTGAAATTGCCATGGTTACATCAAGGCAACATGTAGGAGAGTATCTCCACAGAGTTCAACCAAGTTTGAAAGGATTTACAGATCTAATGTTTTCAGAATTAGACTATGATAAATTAACAGATCAATGCGATTTAGTTTTCACTGCCGTTCCTCATGGAACTGCAACTGAAATTGTAAAGGCACTGTATGACAGAGGAATCAAAGTGATAGATCTGAGTGCAGATTATAGATTGCACAATCAGGATGCATATGACAAATGGTATGGTTGGGAACATCCACACCCAGATTACCTAGCAAAATCAGTTTTCGGAGTACCTGAATTACATAGAGAGGCAATCAAAAAAGCACAGCTTGTCTCCTGTCCGGGATGCATGGCAGTTACATCAATGTTAGCTCTTGCACCATTAATTCGAAATGACATAATCGATACAGAACATATTGTAGTAGATTCTAAAATCGGCTCTTCTGGCGCAGGTTCTGGTTCAGGGACCGCACATGCAATGAGAGCTGGAGTCATCAGACCATACAAACCTGCAAAACACAGACACACTGGCGAAATAGAACAGGAGCTTAGTGAAATTGCAGGACATAAAATTCGTGTTTCAATGAGCCCACATGCAGTGGATGTGGTTCGTGGAATTTTGTGTACAAATCACACATTCTTGAAAAAAGATATTGAAGAAAAAGAATTATGGAAATTATATCGTCAAGCTTATGGTGAAGAAAGATTCATCAGATTAATTCGAGATAAAAAAGGATTATACAAATTCCCAGATCCAAAATTCTTAGTTGGTTCAAACTTTTGTGACATCGGATTTGATTTAGATGAAGACAATAATAGATTAATCGCATTGTCTGCATCAGATAACTTGATGAAAGGTGCCGCAGGTTCTGCCATTCAAAACATGAATGTAATGTGTGGTTTTGATGAAATGGACGGACTAAGGAACACCCCATTGACTCCAGTATAGAAATGATCACAATCAAGATTGGTGGAAGTGTAGTAGATAATTTACATCCATCAACAATTTCAGATATTAAAAAAGTAGCAGAGTCAGAAGGATTGATTTTAGTTCACGGTGGAGGAAAAGAGGTTACAAAAGTTTGTGAAGAACTTGGAAAAGAACCAAAATTTGTGACATCTCCTAGTGGAATAAAGAGCAGATATACTGACAAAGAAACTGCAGAAATTTTTACAATGGTAATGTCAGGCAGAATAAACAAAACAATTGTTCAGATGCTTCAAAAAAACGGAATTAATGCGATTGGTCTTTCAGGTGTAGATGCCAAAATCATTCAAGCTGACAGAAAAAAGAAACTTCTCATTGTTAACGAAAAAGGCAGAAAACAGGCAATTGATGGCGGATATACAGGAAAAATTACCGATATCAACTCTAATTTCATCAAATTACTCCTAGAACAGGGATTAACCCCAGTTATCTCACCCATAGCAATTAGCGAAGAATCAGAATTTCTCAATGTTGATGGGGATAGAGCTGCAGCATACATTGCAGGTAAAGTAGGGTGTGACAAGGTACTATTCATTACAAATGTAGATGGATTGCTAATGGATGACAAACTTGTTCCAAAATTAACTTTAGCAGAAGCAAAAGAGATCAGACCAAAAATTGGGCCTGGAATGGAAAAAAAGATTTTGGCATCAACAGAAGCATTAGATATGGGAGTAAAAAAAGCCCTAATTGCAAATGGTCAAAAAGAAAACCCCATATCTTCAGCAATTGCAGAGGATAGTTGCACGGTGATTGAGCATGAGTGAAGATCAATTTATGGGAAGTCTCTATCAGAGATTTCCAGTTACAGTTGAAAGAGGAGTAGGATCTCATGTATGGGATAGTAATGGAAAAGAATACATCGATTGTATGGGAGGATACGGAGTTGCACTAGTAGGCCATCAAAATCAAAGAGTCAACAATGCAATAAAAGAACAAGTTGATAAAATAATTACAGTACATAGTTCCCTATACAACAAAACAAGAGAAGAGTTTTTGAAAACATTAATCGGATTAGCACCCAAAGGACTCACGCAAGTTCATCTAAACAACAGCGGTGCAGAAGCAATTGAAGCAGCAATAAAGTTTGCAAGAAAGTTCACAGGTAAAAAAGGAATGGTTGCAATGAAGGGATCATATCACGGTAAATCACTTGGAGCATTATCATTAACATTTAATCCAAAATACAAAAAGGCATTCGAACCATTGGTCGAAAAAGTTTCATTTGCATCCTTTGGAGACATTGAATCAGTTCGTGCAGCAATTGATGATGATACTGCATTTGTGATTTTGGAACCAATTCAAGGCGAAAGCGGGATAATTGTTGCACCAGAGGGATTTTTGCAAGATGTGCGAAAACTATGTGATGAAAAAGGAATTCTGTTAATTTTTGACGAAATACAAGCTGGTTTGGGACGAACAGGACGATTATGGGCATGCGAGCATTGGAATACTGCACCAGATATTTTGTGTCTAGCAAAAGGAATCGCAGGTGGCGTTCCAATGGGTGCAACTCTTGTTAGACCAGACATTCTTGCTGCAATGAGCAAAGGAGAACATTCTTCGACATTTGGCGGAAACCCGCTATCATGTGCTGCAGGGACTGCAGCTCTTAAAGCACTGACAGAAGATGGGTTAATAGAAAATTCTGAAAAAATGGGCAAGATATTCAGAGAAGGTTTAGAGAAATTAAAAGAAAAGCACACCATAATTAGAGAAATTCGCGGAAAGGGACTGATGATAGGAATAGAATTAAAATTTGAAGTAAGAGACATCTTGATGGGATTAATAGACAAAGGCGTCCTTATGTTATATTCAGGAAGAAACATACTCAGAGTGCTTCCTCCACTAGTGATTTCCGAAGATGACATAACAAAAGTTTTACATGCTCTAGATTCCGTACTTACTGAAGAGGAGCAAAAAAGAGATGTACAAGGATAAAGTAGACGAGAAAATTATCGGATACCTGAAAGAAGACGCTAGAGAATCGTTTGTCGATATCGGTAAAAAATTAAAACTTTCTGAGTCAGCAGTCAGAAGGCGTGTAAAAAATTTAGTAGACAGTGGTACAATCAAGAAATTCACCCTGGAACTTGGCGAGGAAAATGCAACGAGTGCAATTGTCCTAGTTTCAGTAGATTCAGCTACCGATACATCCAAAGTTTCCCTCAAACTTGCAAAATTAGAAGGAGTAAAAACAGTCTATGAAATAACGGGTCAATACGACATTACAACGATAATAAGCGCATCAAGTATTGCTGAAATTAACAACACAATTGATGCATTAAGAAAGATTCCAGGTGTGGTAGATACAAACACCGTGATAATTTTGAGAAAAATAATCTAAAAACGACTTTCGCAAACAATATTTGTTTCATAACTAATTTAGGATCAATAATAGTTTTTTTCAACGAAGATAGTACGAATATGTTTATATCATCAATTCATATCACCGATATCAGTAATGAAAGATCCGAATCACTATGCAAACCTGTATAACGCATATGACAAAAATCCAAAGAAGATCAGAGTCTTAGACAGTACTCTAAGGGAAGGAGAACAGCATCCAGGAGTGTCATTCACAAACAAACAGAGAATTCAGATTGCATGGATGCTAGATTATTTTGGAGTAGATCAAATAGAGATATCACCAGTAGTTTCAAGTGATCATAAAGAAGCAACTAAAACAATTATCAAACAAGGATTAAAGGCAGACATTGTTTCTCACGGACGTGCACTCAAAGAAGACATAGATATTTCGTTAGATTGTGATGCAAAATGGTGTGCCGCTTATTTAGGAATTTCAGACATTCATCTTAAAGACAAGCTACGCATTTCAAGAGAAGAAGCACTTAGAAGAGCAGTTGAAACTGTAGAATATGCAAAATCTCATGGCCTTAAAATTAGATTTACCGTGGAAGATGGAAGTAGAGCAGAGCCGGAATTTTTAATCAAAGTTTGCAAGGCGATTGAAGAAGCAGGTGTAGATAGAATCAGTCTTCCAGATACAGTAGGGATAATGCGTCCCATTGGAATGTACAATTTTGTTAAAAAAGTAAAAGATGTAGTAGATGTTCCATTAGACGCACATGTTCACAATGACATTGGGTTTGCAGTAGCAAATGCTTTTTCAGCTTGTGATGCAGGAGTTGATCAGATTCACACCACCATTGATGGAATTGGAGAAAGAACTGGAATCCCACCACTTGCAGAAGTAGCAGTTGCACTGACATACCTGTACAAATCTCCAAACGATTTCAGATTGGACATGTTGTTAGATCTTTCAAGATTAATTGAAGAGTATACAACAATCAAACCGTATGATTCAAAGCCAATTGTTGGTTCATCGGCATACAAACACAAAGCTGGAACACATCTTGCAGCAATCCTCAGAAATCCAGCAGCATACGAACCCATACCACCAAGAGCGGTTGGAAATAGAAGAAGAATCGTCTTTGGAGAACTTGCAGGAAAAACAGGTGCAGCCTATTTGATGTCGTTATTAGGCTTGGATAAAAACGATGAAAATGCAAAGGCAGTAGCCGCTGGATTAAAGGGCCTCAGAATGGGAGATCTTATTGAAATCCCACTTGAAGATAGACTTGAAAAAAAGATAACTAATGATAAATAAAGAGGATTAATGAAGATAAGACATGTCAAAATGTGAAGAATGTGATGCAGAAATATCCGTCCCAAGTGATGCACTTGAAGGAGAAATTGTAACATGTCCAGAATGTGGCGCAAGTTTTGAATTAGTAAAAGGTTCAGACGGTTTCCAATTAAAGCCTGCCCAAACGGTTGGCGAGGATTGGGGACAGTGAGCCCTGACGTCACTATTCTTTACGATACCATCCGTTGGGAAGAAAAAGCTCTTCTAGAAGCAGGCAAAAAAAACAACATCAACATACAGATGGTGGATTGTAAGAAAGTAGCATTAGATTTAGAAAAAAAACCAGAAGATTACGGAGTAGTGATTCAGAGATGTGTAAGTTATTACAGAAATTTGCATTCAACTGCAGCTCTTGAAGGATTAGGAGTCAAAGTAATCAATTGTCTTAACACAGGCATTTTTGCAGGAAACAAGTTATTCACACACATGCTGTTAAAAAAATTCGGAGTTCCCACACCGGATGCAACAGTCGCCTTTTCAAAAGAAGCAGCTTTGGAAGCATTGGAAACACAAGGATTTCCAAAAGTTATCAAGCCAACTGTTGGAAGTTGGGGCAGGTTAATTTCAAAACTAAACGACAAAGATTCAGCTGAGGGTATAATGGAAAGCAGAGAGAACATGTATCCAATTTACCAGATACACTATTTGGAAGAATTTGTAAAAAGACCACCAAGAGACATCAGAGCAATCATGGTAGGAGACAAAATAGTTGCAGCAATATACAGAATTTCAGAACATTGGAAAACGAACATGGCACTTGGCGGTACAGCTGAACCATGCAAGGTTACATCTGAAATGGAAGAGATGTGCATCAAGGCGAAAAAGGCTGTTCAAGGAGACATTGTAGGTGTGGATTTGATGGAAAGCGAGGAGAAAGGACTGGTTGTTCACGAGGTCAACAACACCACAGAATACAAGAATACGGTCAGAGTTTGTCAAGTAGACATCCCATCACTAATGCTAAATTATGCCCTGAATGTAAAAAAGTAAGAATTGACCAGTCACTTATCAGAATCAAGATTTGCAGTAAAGATGCTTGAAAAAGCGCTCAGACTTTACACACCATCACTTAGTGAGAAACAATTAGCAGAATTTTTAGCTGACAAGTGCGATGATTTGGGTTTTGAAGATATTGAAATTGACGAAGTGGGAAATATCATTGCGAAGAAAGGAACGGGATCTCCAAAAGTCATGCTATGTGGCCACATGGATGTTGTTCCAGGAAAAGTCAAAGTAAGAAAAGAGGGAGATTCACTTTATGGAAGAGGAGCTTCAGATGCAAAAGCACCTTTAATGGCAATGTTGTTTGCAGCCGCATCGATTCAAAACAACAGCGGAACTATAATTTTTGTGGGTGCAGTTGATGAAGAAGGGAATGCAACAGGAATTAAAAATCTCGTCAAAAAAGAGATGGGAATTGATTATGCAATATTTGGAGAACCAAGCGGAATCAATCAAGTTACAATTGCGTATAAAGGAAGATTGGCAATCAGTCTTAAAATTAGTGTAGATGATAGTTCACATGCAAGTGCACCATGGCTTTCAAAAAATGCAATTCATGAATCAATGATTTTTGCAAAAGAACTCAAAGACAGGTTGGAAGAAAATCAAGAAAACAGATCAAAAGGAATGCTGTTGACTTCATCTATGACAGAAATTAGAGGCGGCACAAGTCACAACATAACCCCAAAAGAATGTGAGACAACTTTTGACATCAGAATTCCGGTAGACATGAACTGCAAAGCAATTGAACAAAAAATTGCAACGCTTGTAAAAGAAATTTCTCAAAAAAGAGAGGTGGAAGCATTTTATTCAATTCTTGACGAAACAGAGCCATTTGAGGCGCCACATAATTCACCATTAGTTAGAGCATTGACATTAGGAATTATTGAAGAGACAAAATCCAGACCAACCCTAATTAGAAAAACAGGTACCGGAGACATGAATGTTTTAGGAAATCAATGGTCAATTCCTGTAGTAACTTATGGTCCAGGAGATCCCCACGAGGCCCACACAATCGATGAGAAAGTATCCATCGAAGAATACCTCAAAGGAATAGAAATTCTCAAGAAAACCCTACAGCACTTAAAAAGACTTCATGATAGAAAGATGCAGTAATGCTGTGGTTCGTAGGATTAGGAATTTCGGGATTCAAATCAATTCCCGCTGAGGCACTGGATGTTTTATCAAAAGCAGACATCGTATACATGGAACAATTTACTAGTCCAATTGGAAAATCAGACTTGACTAAAATCAAAAATGCAACAAAAGGCGAATTTAGGCCAGCAAAGAGATGGTTAGTTGAAGATGGAAATGAGATTTTAAAGAATTCAAAGAAAAAGAAAGTGGTGCTACTGTCATACGGGGATCCATACATTGCAACTACACATATCGAGTTAAGAACCAGGGCAATCGAAGAAAAAATCAAGACACATTCCATTCATGCATCATCGTCTCTTACATCCATGATCGGTGAATGTGGTTTGCATTTTTACAAAGTTGGAAGAATTGCAACCATAATGAGCGAAATGAAATCACTCACAACACCATACTATGTAATTTACAAAAATATCATAGAAGGCAATCACACGGTACTCCTTTTAGAATACAATCAAGACAAAGATTTTTTCTTAGATCCCAAGGACGCATTAGATGGATTGCTGGAAACTGAGAAAGGACAAAAAAGGAATGTAATTAGTTCAGATAGTTATGCAATAATAGCATCAAGAGTTGGATTCAAGGATCAGTCTATTATTTCTGGTAAGATCTCCAGTTTAAAGAAAAAAGATTTTGGAAAGCCGCCACATACAGTAATTATTCCGGGAAGATTACACTTTACAGAATCAGACGCGCTGAAGATACTAGGTCAATGCATTGATGAACCATTTGACAATTCTGAGAAGACAAAAAAGATTCCGGTTCAAATGATGGAAAAATATGTGCCAATGGTAAGAGAAGCGCTGAAAGAAGTGGAACCACACTATAAAGATCAAAAGGAGTATCAAGCGATATTGGAAAATGCGGAATTATACATCAATGATGCAGAGAAATTTCTAGAAGACGGTCAAGATGAGGTGGCGATTTTGAGTATAGGGTACGCAGACGGCCTTGTTGATGCATTAAGATTGGCCAAAGGCATGGATCCTAAGATGTAATTTTTAGCGATGAATTAAAGAGAGGGTCTGAAAATAGAAAAAATATTGGAATCGATTGATAAGCTAATTCTTTCAGCCATGTATGTATGCCAAATTGACGGAAGATCAGTATCTGAGGAAATTAAGAAGAAAAGCATGCTTTCAGATGATATGATAAAATCAAAGATTGACGAACTAGTAAAGAACCAATTCGTTAACGAGGACAGAACCACACTCACAGAAATAGGTCGAAGTTCATTACGGGTGGTTCTGGCAGGCGGTGTTTTTGACATAATTCATCCAGGCCATATTCATACACTAAATGCGGCAAGAGCACTAGGAGATGTACTGGTAGTAGTGGTAGCAACAGACAACACCGCGGTTAAAATGAAAAAAAGAAACCCCATACACAGTCAGGAACAGAGACAAGAATTGGTAAATTCACTCTCAATGGTTGATCTATGCCTTATCGGACAAGAAGACGATATTTTTAAAACAGTCAACATGGTAAAGCCAGAAATTGTCGCGTTAGGTTATGATCAGGTGCATCAAGAAAAGTTCATCATAGAGGGATGTAAAAAAATAAATCTCGATGCAAAAGTTGCAAGACTGCAATCCCCAATTCCAGAAAGCTCCAGTCACAAAATAGAAAAAGAGTACGGGGAATCGATTCACGGAATTTAGGAATTGATTTGAATTTTAATTGAAATTTTTGAGCCATCCTTTAGTTTTGCAGTTTTTCTCAAACAGGATTTAGATATCAGTTCAATTACGGAATCATCATGATGAGTTCGTTCCAGTATTATCAATTCACAGTTTATCGAATTGTTTAATTTGGCTGGAAAGCATTTTACCCAACCATAGGTTCGTTTCCCGTCAGAGAAACTCTTAATTTTTACACCGTTCAAAGTTTCAAACTGTTTTATTGCCTCTTGGTGGATTTTTTGATCTAATCTGACATTTAGAGTTCCAGGAAATGGCACATATCCGATTTTTGACTTGAATTGCGTAGTGTATCCTTTTAATCCCATATAGTATGCACCTTCACCCATTCCAGAAATCAAAGTTCCCGTTAATTCAACATAAGATGGAGAAGAATCCAAACTTTTTCTCAGTATGGTAGAAAGTTTTACCATTTCACTGAATCCTTTAGGAGTAATTTTTACTGATATGTTCCTTCCATTAATTATTCTCTCGATGAAGTTATTTTGTTCTAATTCAACTAGATGTTTTGATGCAGCTTGCTGAGATTTTTTAATGTTTTTTCCAAGAGATGAAGTCGTTATGGTAACATAGTTGTGTTTTGCACCTTTGGATAATAGATAAGAGAGGGTTAAGATGTGCTGAATTTTCAGTTCAGTCATCTAAATTCCTAAGATACGCCCAAATCACCGAATGTTTTTAGTGTCATTCCATCAGAGTTTGAAAGTTTGGCAACTCTATGACCAACAACACATTCTACACCTGCATTTTTTGCGCCTTCTAAAAGTCTCTGGGTAATGATTCCATCGAGCAGAAGATATTTGATTCCAGATTGTGATGATAGTTTGCTTACAACTTCACTGATTGGAACTTTGAAAACTTCATTCTGATCACTGTCCAATGCAACTGCTTCAAGAGTTTCATTTAGATTTGGAAAAACCTTTGATGCAATTTCTGCAAGAGGTTTATCATCTTCACTTTTGAGTGCAGGTGCCGGTTTACCGGATTTAATTTCATCAGCAATTGGTCTCAGAATTTCATCAATTCTTTGCGGAGTCAGTTCTTCAACTTCAACACCTGTATCTGCTTGTAGTTCATAATCTAAAGTAACAACAGACTTGAGTTCTTTGAGAATGAATCCGCCTGATCTATCACCATCAAGGAAGGCAACTACAGTTTCTTTAGAATTGCATAGTTCTTTGATGGACTCATCAATTTTTGCACCTTCAATTGCCAAGACATTATCATATCCTGCCCTTAGGAGATTGATAACATCTGCCCTTCCTTCTACCAGAATTACCCAATTAGAATCAAAGACGCCAGAACTGCATGTTAATTTTGATGGTCCATAAGTTGCTAGTTTTCCAGCATCACCTTGATGAACATCATTCAGCATTGTTTCTCCTTCACTAACAGTTTTGGTAGCCCATTTTTGCTTGATTTCTTTTGCACGTCTTACAATATCGTCTTTCTTTGCAGCTCGTACATCATCAATTGCTTCTAGTCTAAATTTGCAATCAAAGGGTCCCACCTTATCGATGCTTTCAATTCCTGCTGCAATTAATGCACATGTATCAATATCAGTACTCATTGGGATTAAAGCATCACCAGATGTAGTGTTAGAAGTGGATTTTGTATTGACTTCAATACGTCCTACTTTGGAAACACGTTGCAGCTCATTCAGATTCATCTCTGGGCCTAACAGTCCTTCTGTTTGGCCAAAGATGGCACCGATTATATCTGCTCTTTCAACGAGCCCATCAACTTCATAGGAAAGTTTAACATGATATTTGACAATTCCTGATTTACCGGACATAAGTTCATCTCCTTTATTATCATAATTTTGGTTTCTGCCTTCGATATATGAGGGTATCGCAAAAAATTCTGTGAAGATATAAAATTTTTCAAGGGATTAATCAGCTCAGCAAACGCTAAGAAATTCTAAAAATGAAAAATAATGATAGTTGTTTATTCAGTACTAAATGAGTGACCACATGAACAGGATTTTGTAACGTTTGGATTGTTGATTTTAAATCCAGAGCCCATTAGACTTTCAATATAGTCCACGTTTGCACCTTGTAGATGGTCAACACTATAACTGTCAACTACGAGTTTTACCCCATTTTCTTCCATGACGATGTCATCTTCCTCTGGTGCTTTTTCAAAGCCCATACCATAAGATAGACCAGAACAACCGCCACCTTGAACATATACTCGAAGATATTCAGGTGATTCTGCTTCTTCCTTCATGAATTCTTTGATCTTCTCAGCTGCTTTTGCAGTGACTGTGATCATCTTTTGTGTTTGCTCAGTTGCCATTATAAGTAAAAAAGCCGCTTCAAATTATAATAAGCTTTTCCCACCCAACACACTAGTAATTCAAGAAATAAACATCATTTTGCCATAATTTCTAGTATTTCGTATGATAATCATGTTCATCAAAGTCAGAACCCAAAGACACTGACAAAATAACAGTTGTGTCAGTTGTTTGAAACTTTAGTTCTTTATCAGGCAAGAAATTTCGAAAAACATGAGTCAGAAGTTTTTCTGTAAACATAGACCATTTTATTCCCAATTCATGTTGAATCAAAAATATGTGCATGTCACCTTCTATGCGATGATCAGAATTCATTCCAGATGATCGCATGTAATCTTCAAGTGTTTCTATACATCTTTTCAAATCATAATCTCCTTTGATAAACAAAACTGTATCTTTAATCACAGGAAACATCAAAGTGATAATTTCGTCAATATCTTTTTCATCCAACTCTACTCCCAAAGATTCCAGGATGCCTTTGGGAACAGGGATCATTCCAATTTTGCCGGAGAATCTATCCCATTGCACATATTTTTCAAAAATTTGTCGGACCAAAACATTTTGAGATATGCCTTTTTGTGTTGACTCGTTTTCTAATTCTAAAACGAGTTTTTCCGGAAGTCGATAAGTGATGCTTCGTGTAGGTTCTTTTTGCATCATGTGTTGTCTCTTTGATAGATTTTCTTCCAACATTTTTACTCCAAAAATCAACTAGTCACTGTGGGATTTGTTTGGAACAAATTCAACAGTGGTTACTTCTAGATCACACTTTAGAGAAATGGACTTTACCTTACTCTTGTATAAGAAATATTTTTTCCCATCCTGGTTAATTGAACCAGAGATTGCCAGTAATTTTGCATCATAAAGAGTTTGTAACCTTCTATACACCGTACTTATTGGAATCTTTTTTTCATGTGAGATTTCCATTGCAGATTTTGGCTTTTCTAGTGTGTTGTGTAGGATTTGTTTGCAATATTTATCAGCAAGTATTTCCAAAATTACCTGCTTTCTTTCATCATCAACTATTTTTTGAGACTGAATTAATTCTTGCATGATTGGTTGAAATCAAAATACGATATAATGAATACGATTGCACTGCAAGACATAGTATACAACCTGAATAAATGCTCTAAAACCACGTAATAGTATGGAACATTTTCCAAAAAAAACAACCCTTCCAATAATAGTATGTTCAATTTTGCTGATTTCAGTTTCAGCAAATGCTGCAAATGCCGAATCGGTTCCAGAATGGGTGAAAAATACAGCTTTATGGTATGGGCAAGGAATTGTTTCAGAACAAGAGTTTCTAAACATGATAAAATTTTTGATTGATAACGACGTCATCACAATAGAAGCTCAAGAAGAGATATCTACGAAAAAGGATTCAACCATCACCATACCAAATGGCAACTTTAATGTGTCAAGCACATCATTTTACTTGCCACTTAATTTAGAAATTCCCGTTGGCACAACAGTAACGTGGGTGAATAACGATTCAGTGCCACACAACATTCAGAGTCAGGATGATTCTGGAAAAGTAATAGACATGTTCAACAGTCCACCATTAAGCACAGGAGACAAATTCTCATACACGTTTGAAGAAGATGGGATTTTCAAATACCATTGCTCATGGCATCCATGGCGAGTAGGATTAGTTACAGTGAATTAGATTAACAAAAAATCTAATTCTAGTTTTTGAATAAAATAAGGAAATTGGAAATAACTATTTCTTTGACTTGTTGACAAATGCCGTCATACGTTCTTCTCTATCAGGATGAGTGAAGCAATTTCTCCAAGCAAGAAGTTCAACGGCAAGACCAGTATCAAGATCTGCATTTCTTCCTTTGTTGATTGCAACTTTTGACATTTGAACACCCATGATAGAGTTTCCAGCTATCTGTTGTGCCATTTTCAAAGCTTCTTCTTGCAAGGATGCAAGAGGAACTACATGATTTACGAGGCCAATCTCTTTTGCCTCATCTGCTTTGATCATTTTTCCTGTGTAAACAAGTTCTTTTGCTTTTGCTATTCCCACAATTCTCATCAATCTTTGTGTCCCACCCCAACCAGGAGGGATTCCAATTGTTACTTCTGGCTGACCTAACTTTGCAGTATCTGCAGCTATTCTGATATCACAAGACATTGCAAGTTCGCAACCTCCACCTAAAGCAAATCCATTAATGGCTGCAATAGTGGGTTGTTTTACTAGTTCAACAGTTGAAGTTACAAGCTGACCAGTTTTTGCATAATCAACGGATTCATCTGCAGATATTTTTGACATGTATTCAATATCTGCACCAGCAGAAAACGCCTTTTCGCCTTCACCAGTCAAGATGATAACTTTGACATCATCATCATGATTGAGTTCTTCAAAAGTTTTGATTAGTTCCTTTGCAACATCTATATTCATAGCATTAAGTTTGTCAGGTCTGTTAATTTTGACAGTACAAATGCCATCAGAAGTAGATGTGGTAACTAGTGACATGTTAATTTGCCAAGAGATGTGAAACTTAAATGTTCTCTATTTTCCGAGCATCTTGCCCCATTGAGATAATGCAGAGGCAGCTGCAACCCAAGTTCGAAGATCCTGATAAACTGGGACATTGTGTTTCTCAATTAAGTTAATCATTTTTTCAGTATATGGACCGCCATTGCCGCCAGCAAGAATGGGTTTTATTTTTTTCTGGGATAACTCAGATAGATGTTCAACTATTGTTTCTTCAAGGGGGTCATCTTGGAAAACAAACCAAGGCATTGCAATATCAATATTCTTTTCGTCAAGGAATTGCTGTATGACAAATTTATAATCATCTGCAGTTGCGCCGCCACCCACATCGGCAGGATTTCCATTATGAATTGGAACAGTTGGTGGGAAACGTTCCTTCATTTTTTTGAGAAGTGCTGGGGACAACTTTCCAATAGTAAGGCCCAATCTTTCTAATTGATCAATTCCGCCAATCATTGGACCAGCACCATTGCTAGTCATAGCAACACGATTACCTTTCGCAGGTGGTTGCCATGCTAGTGCCTTTAAGACTCCAACCAGTTCTTGATAACTATCAACTGAAATAATTCCTGCTTGTTTGAATGCACCCATAATCATTGCATTTGAACCACCAAGAGAACCAGTATGCGATGCAGCTTGTTTTGCACCTGCAGCAGTTCTTCCACTCTTCCAAATAACAATTGGCTTTTTCTTTTCTTTCATTACACGCTTTGCAGTATTGATGAACTTTCTGCCATCACCAAATCCTTCAACATACAGCCCAATTACTTTGGTTTGAGGATCATTTGCAGCATACCATATCATGTCTGCTTCATCAACATCAGAACGATTACCAAAACTGATCATTTTTGACAAACCAAATACATCAGCGCTTTCTAACATACTAATTCCCATAGTTCCACTTTGCGAGAAAAATGCAACATGTCCCAATTTTGAACGGACCATCCTCTCTTGTCCTTGGAATGCACAGTCAAGTCTATTTGCTGCATTGAACATTCCAATACAATTAGGACCGATTACACGAATCTTATGTTTAATAGACAGTTCTTTAACTTCAGCTTCCATTGCTGCTCTGTCACCACCAAGCTCTTTACCGCCACCAGAAACTATGACAACATTGTGAATTCCTTTCTTGGCACAAATTTTCATTATAGGTCCACATTCTGCAAGATCAATACAGACAACAACCAGATCAACTGGTTCTGTGATTGCATCTAGTGAAGGATAGCATTTGATTCCAAGAATTGATTCTTGTTTAGGATTAATTGGAAATACTTTGCCTTTGTAATCTTGTTTTCCAAGGGCATCTAAAACAGAATTACCAATCTTTCCGGGAGTAGCAGATGCGCCAACTAGTGCAACAGACTTTGGAGTAAAGAAGGATTCCATTGACGTAATGTTTGGTTTTGCTTTAGAGATTGAATTCTTTCTTAATTCATTATTCAGAATAATTTTTGCATCAACTACAAAATGTGATTTCGGATAAACAACCACGGGATTAAAGTCAATGCTGTTAATGTAATCTGCATTTTCTACGCCTAATTTTCCAATCTGAACTAACATTTTTGCAACCATGTTGAGATCAACAGGCTCGCTTCCTCTGAAACCTTTGAGAAGTTTGGAACCTTTGAGTTCATTTAACATGGATTTAGCATCCGAAGTTGAGATAGGCAGCATTCTGAATGCGACATCTTTGAAGACTTCAGTCATGACTCCTCCTAATCCAGCCATAATCATTGGGCCGAACTGTGGATCATTTTGAATACCTACAATTAGTTCAACACCTTTTGGAACCATTTTTTCCAAAAGAATTCCTTTAACTTCGACACCTTTCTTTTTAGAAAGACGACCATACATGTCATTGAACGTCTTTTTTACATCAGCAACATTGTCAATTCCGACTTTAACTCCACCAACATCAGTCTTGTGCAAAATTTGTGGAGATACAACCTTCATTACAAGTGGAAAACCAATCTTCTTTGCCTGCTTTACTGCATCACTTGCAGAAGTAGCAAGCGCATAAGGAGGAACTTTAACGCCATAGCTTTTGAGAATAGATTTGGATGATTCTTCGGTGATGACTTTATGATCGGTTATAATGGTGTCTTCAAAAATTTTCTTAACCGCAGTCATCGTTCGATCGATAAAATTAGAATTAACTATATTAATGTAAAGTTATTGAGAGACTGAATTCAAATTTTTTCAATAATTGGTTTTTCAGGTCACATATTATTACAAACCTGTCCTTAATGCGATCAGGAATTTTTACTGTTTGTATATTGCGCTCCTAATCCAGTTCTTCATAGTTAACATCGACATGATCAAAACTGACGCCCTTGCACTGAGGACATTCAGAGATATGTGTCACTCCGGCCTTTTTGGAAAAAACATTTCCACAGTTCTTGCAAACCCGTAAATCATCAATTAGGACCATGAGTAATTCTAGAAATTCTATATATTTAACATATTGTGGAAAATCACATTTGAAATTCTATTTTGTGTGATTATGAATTAACATTATTTTCTTGAATATGTCTATGTGGGATGGAATATTTGTTTAACTAATTTTTGCATGTTGTTTATTCTCTTCTTAGAAATTCCAGTCATTTTTGCTATCTTTGCCTCATCATATCTTAAAAGATCTTTTGCAACCATCATGTTGCAATCTGAAAATATTCGTAATTCGTTTTCAGTTAAATTAAGAATCGTGATTGGGTAGAGATTATGTTTTTCAATAATTTTTTCCAAGCTGTTTGCTGCAGGATATCTCCAAGAGAAGATTTTCTGCCCAATACATTTGGCATATTTTTTTGCATGATTTGAGACTTGGGTGTTACAAAAAATGATTTCTCCTGCAAATTTTGGGTGCATATCAAGAAATCTTGCATGAGTATACAATGATTCTTTTAATCCAGTGTACACTCCACGAAGTGAATGGTATTTGCATTCAATCAAAAATTCTTGGTTGTTCTTCATTCCAATAAGATCAATTTCATGCGTTGCACACTTTCCACGGATTTTTGATCGTATACGTATTACCTGATAATCATAATATTCCAATATAGATGCAATATAATTTTCAAATGCAAATCCTGCAGGGCCCATTCTCATTATTGCATCCTTTAGTTGGTATCTTTGGTGTAATGCATGGAGATCTTTTTCTTCAGAAATAACTCGAAGAACTATTTTGTAAATGTCATTTGAAGTCATATCTCTATAAACTTCTGATTTGACTTTTTTTAAAATCCGTTTTGCAGTTTTTTTACTTGCCCCTGCCCTAATACATGTGCTAAGTATCTTATGTTCATTGAATTGAACCCGTCTTCCATCTGCTTTGTAAATGAAAAATTTTCTAGGAGTTATGATGTAGTGTAATTTTAAAGAGATTAATCTTTTACGTTAGAGATTCAGTTTTTTTCAATTTCACTTTTTTCAATTTTTTTCAGCATAGACTTTCGTACAAAAAATTACAGAATTTTAAATGCTGTTATATGGAAAGTTGTATAAAATGGAATTAAGATTAGTATGCTAATCGTTTGATTGTTCATATTCTTCGTCTTGTTCATAACCTTCCATAAGTTCAATCTGATGATCCTCTTCCCTCATTTCGTCTTGTTCTAGCTTTTTCCATTTTTTCTCTGTTTCTTCATTATTTTCAGACATGAATTATCATACATAATATGACATATTAACAAAGTCATAATTGTCAATTTTGATATTCTTAGTTCAATCATGATTAGTATAGATTCAGACAATATTCAAATGGTTAAAACTCAAATCAAAAGAATTCTAGTCGCGTTAGATGGCGGTGTGATTTGCAGAATTTGATCTAAAGATATCTGAATGTTATTCATGGTTGAACGTCAATCAATCAGGGATTTGCCACAAATGTGACATTTTGGATCAATATCCCTCATTGCATAATCTTGATTTTCGTTGACGTCAATACAATCTTTGCCACCACCACGGCACAAATGACAATATGTATTCACCACAACAAAATAAGGAAGATCAGCGTGATATTCTTTCGTATGTAAAAAATGAACATACATAGAACAACAAAAAATGATCAACATCAAAAAAGTTCAAACACCACAAAGCACCCATGTGAATCAACTCTTACGACGTAAAATCAATACTGCAAAGTCTCATTTGTTTTATGGACAATATTTAAAAAAAATCATATGTGTACTTGTACTCAAAAGATGTCAAAATAAACTGCTCAAAATAAGCATACACATCTAAAATAGTTCTAAAAGCCATAATAAAACATGGTAAAAAGTTTCTATTGTGAGGATATGGGCAAAGACTGTAACTGGTCAGCAAAAGCAAATACAACATCAGAATTAATGAAAAAAATCATAGAACATGCAGACACAAAACACGGCATAAAACAAATCCCAGTTCACAGAAAGGCAAAACTAGCGTCAGCCATAAAAGATGATAAATTTCTCTAATTCGTTTACTGGGAATTGATTTTTCGGATTTTTTCTGCGTAATGCTGCTAACAATATTTGATGAATCCAGAGTAATGAGATACCTAAAACCTCATCTTGTTACTTTTGACACGGAAAAGATCCTATGAAGAGCACAGGCTCAAAGTATTGTCTCCGAATTAGCCTTGAATAATTGAAATTGTAGAATGATATGCTCATATATTAGTATAATATGATTAGTTTGTTCAAGTTAATTATACAATGTTTTAGGAATATAAAAGATGTAAAAACATCATGAAATCCAAAGTCATCATTGGGTCATTGATGGTAATCCAGATTTTGGCAATAATGTTCACGATTCAGTTCTTGAGTATATCAAATCAATCACATGACACAATTGCATTCGTACCGCAGGTATTTTCTCAAACCCCGACAGATGATTTTTCGCAAAATGAAAAATTTGATTTCAAACCTGATTACAAAGAGTCATTTGTGATTTCAGATGTCAATTTTCTGCTAGTCAATTCACTGTCTAGCCTTGTCATGATATTGGGTGTTGTAAAACTGCTAAAAAATGAAAATAATAAAAAGATTAAAACTGAAAAATTAGCAATCATTGGAGAGTTATCCTCAAGAATTGCACACGATATGCGGAATCCGCTGTCCGTCATTCAAATGACCTTGGAAAATTTCAAAATCCAGTATCCACTAAGTAAAGAACAAGAAAGGCAATTTGAAAAAATTAATCGCTCAATTTTTAGAATTACCCATCAAATAGACGACATTTGGGATTTTGTAAAATCACCTACTGCCGAGAAGAAGAATTGTTCATTGGCACATCTCTTGCAAGAGAGTCTAAGGAGAGTAAACATTCCTGCAAACATTAAGATCCGATTACCTCCAGATGACTGCAAAATATTGTGCGATGATGAAAAAACCATTGTGGTATTTGTCAATATTTTTATCAATGCGATTCAGGCATTTGAAGATGATGGAAACATATGGGTTTCATTTGATTCAAACAAAAATTGGATTACAGTTAAAATTGAAGATGATGGAGTCGGAATTGATCCCAAAGTTTTAGATAGAATCTTTGAACCATTAATTACAACAAAGCAGACCGGAACAGGTTTGGGATTGTCTTGCTGTAAAAGCATAATGGAAAGTCAAGGAGGCTTGATCAAAGCATCAAACAGACCAAAAAAAGGAAGCGCGTTTACTATTCATTTTTCTAAACAATGATGAAATCAAAGTAGATGGAAAATTTATTCATAATTTATGATTGTGGCAAACCTGTTTTAATTGCTAATCTGGTTACTGGATTGAACTGTATTATCGAACGCTATTCTTTTTATCGTTTCAATCAATATGTTTAAGGGAGTGGGTTTTGGCAAAATCACAGAAGCTCCCGCAGATCTTAGTTCGTCATGCAGATTATCATCTATGCTGCCAGTCATCATGATTACTTTGGCATTAGGATTAATCTTGCGGATCTGCTCAAGTCCGTACAATCCATCATATTTTGGCATCAAAAAATCTGATACCACGACATCTGGTAGGTACTCTTTGTACAATTCCACACCCTGTTTTCCATTTCGTCCTGTAGCTAAAACATTGATAGAGTGGAATCCAAGATATTCTGAAATCACTTCTGTAATATCCTCATAATCATCAATCAGGATTACTGTAGGATTCATGATTGTATGAGAGATAATCAAAATAAGTAATTGAGTTTGAATAAAACGAACAAATCAATTAAAATCAGGCATAAAAGATGATCGAAGTGGTTCTGTATAATCTGTGAGGGCTGATCTTGGATCTTATTCTTGTTTACTCTCGAGGGTTTTTAAAAATTCATATTAATTGTAATCTTAACTAGTCAACTGAACCGTATTGCTTGATGGTGTGTTGTTAATCGTCTCAACCAACTTGTCAAATTCACAGGGTTTCTCCAAAATGGCAAAAACTCCTGATTCCCTAAATTGATCAAATAATCCCGGATCTGCACTACCAGTAAACATGATAACTTTGGCATTAGGATTTGTCTTTCTAATGTTTTGAAGTCCGTACAATCCATTAAATTCAGGCATTAAATAATCCATCAATACAAAATCAGGAGAATGTTTTTTGTACAATTCTACTGCTTCCTTTCCATTTTGTCCTACAGCTAAAACATCAATCGAATTGAGTGTGAGAAACTCTGAAACTACCTGTGTCAAAGCATGACTATCATCAATTACAATAACAGTTGGAGGCATAACATTGTATGATATAATGACATTATGAAACCATGTTTGAATAAAGTAAACAGACTAAATTAATATTTAAACTTCGATGATGATACCCTCTGAATTATTTACTCTTAACCTTATTCTTTTCTTTACGCATTTTAGATATCCAAATAACCATTTTTCATTATGATATGAAAAATTGTTGTCTGTTCAAAAAATATAGACTAGCCCTTATGTTAATTTTATGATGTTATGAGAATAATGAAAATTCCATGTTCTAATTGTCACGAACATTATGAATTGGCAACATCTGTAGAATATCTGATGAAAATGGGATTGGTTCCTTATGACAAACCACTTCATTGTGAAGAATGCAGGCATGAGAATTAATCATTTTTTGGCATAGTATGTAAAACTAATTCTTCTGAATTTTCACAAGCGCATTCTCGTGAACAAAAATCAGTCGAACGATTTTCAAACTCTTTTCCACATACACAGCAAATCTTTTCCATTTTGTCTAATTTGTAATGTTTTTTCTTATACAAAAACATCAAGTAACATTGTTACATGATCTATGGAATTTCTTTGCCCGTGGTATAGGTTAACGTAATCCACTCGTATTTTCCCTTATCTCAACACCACAAACCTCGTCTATCCTCTGCGTATCACCAACTTGTAGCACCATACTGCCCAAGTGGATTTCACAAGGTGCTTTCCACTTGCAGACAGTAAAGTGCGCAGCATCACACTTTGAAGCCTGATGAACTTCTGAACGTTTTTGAGGGACTCCCCGGATAGTTGGAGGGCTGAGGTTACCACTTGTGGGGAAAACCCTCATTTTCTTATATTCCAAATTAAAAGAAAATCTTTTCCTACATACTTTACAGGAATGTCGTTGAAGATCATAGATTCTGTTTGTTGCCGAGATTTACATTTGATAACGATCATTAATAGCGAAAACAAACAAAATTTCATCATAATTCAGTCTATGGATATAATGTAAGCCCATGACATCATTGATTGTATGTAAGGCATACCAAAGTATAGGGACATTATTCAAATATTAAAAACTCTAATCATGCATGATGTCAAATAGAAACGCAATCCTGTATCATCTGAACATACAAGACCCAGATCATGAGCCAACCTATGACCTAGACTAGACACATTATTTCCATAATCAATTTTGCTAAAAACTAAGATCAAGAAAGAGACTGATTTGATATTTGTTAATCAGGCAGAACATTCTGTGGACTGTGATTGATTTTCTCCAGTGTATTGAAATTATTGATTCTAGATAATCTTGAGAGTCTATTGTGGATTGTACTTAGTTTATAAAAAATATTCATAATTACGACACTAAACATCAGAAGATAGTCAATGATGGGAAATATTGGCGCATATATACAATAACTAACATTGTTAAGGAAGCGCTAAAAGTGAATTCGACCAATAGTCCTTATGGTATTTAGTAAAACTTGCCCACTATGCAAAAACAACTACGTATCACTTGAAACATACATGTCCCACATCAAAACTAATCATAGCAAAGTTAGGCCTGAAGAATTCGTGAAAAGCGGTGGCGAACTAAAATGGTCTTTTAGAAGCGAGGATTGAATTTCCAAACTAAGATAATCCCATTGAGGTTTTAGTCACCTTCATTATAATTCCGCTAAATGAAATGGATGAGAGGAAATACCATGCCCAGAGATACAATGCATTTTCATGACCATAGCACACATTGCCTTCCTCCATTGCTTGTAATGCAGTGCATGTGAGATGAAAGAAATTACCTGGAAAAACATTCAGTGAAATTGGGGACAATGCAACTGTGTGTGCAAATAGATGGGGCAGTACAAGATAGAAAATCAAGATTAACGGCACAAACGTAATCATCATTGGCTTCATGTTCATCTGCATCATCTCCATGGACATCTTGTTCATGTAAGATGATTTTTTGTTAAGTTGGGTAATTTTGGCCTGATCTTTTGCCCTCATTGCATCCATTCTCTCTTTTTGCCAAGCCCTTGTTTCCTTCATTATGCGATTCAGCTTTGTCTGATCAACTAATTTTTTCCTGACAGTGGAATTAAAAAAATTCAGCACAATTCCAAATCCTGTAACGCCAAATAATGTTGGAACCAGACCCTTTACAATTGGATCATCGCTGCCTAGTGCACCTCTATTTTGTCCGAGAAACCCAAAAATTCCGCCATTATCCCCTTGCAAGAAAATAGAATTTAGGAATAACAATATGGCATTATGATCTAACCACTCTACCATGAAGCCGTCACTTCAAATTCATTCAACGAGTTTTTCTCAGGATTAACTGCATTAGTGCTTCTTTTGAATAATCTATTCCATGTTCGTCTTCAGTATGCTTTCCAAACTCAGATAATACCTTCTCTAGTTCTCCTTCTGAAACAAAATCGCACTCAAACCCATAATCTCCACATCTTAATTTCGTCATTGAATAATTTTGGAAATTTGTCAGTAATATAGTTCAGTTAACATTGTTAACTATAGAGTAATTTAGAAAATATAATGCAGAAGCAGTTGGAAATATTACTTCTTGTTTAGAGGCATACAACGAAAACTAGGACATGTATCAAGGGTAGCAATACATCTATTATTTCCCATTTGGAGTAGTTGCTTCTGCATTAATTAATTATTTAGAAATTAGTATTTAGATAATGCTTAACATTGTTAATCAGATAATTCTTCTTCGGAGTGTTTCTTGTTTCTTGATTTAGTTCTCAGACGCACACCACAACATGGACAGCTTAGTTTTTCTGTTTCAACAAAAATAGAACACATAGTACATCTCTTATGTCCTAATCGGTAGCGCAACGAAGTCGGAACTGGAGTTAACTCCAAGTTTTCACAGATTCCTTTACAGCAAAAAGTCATATCTAACAAAATCGCCTCCTCCCTATCTGGGATTTTTCTAGCCTCCACCAGTCTTCATTTCTTTTATCCAAATCATCATCTTCCACATTTACTTTTTTCTTCATACTAGTAATTGGCATAATTTCTAATAAAACTGAATTAACATTGTTAAGTATTTCCTATATACTTCAAATTGATCATAGATTAGAAATGAAACTGCTTGAAAAATATACTGTTTTACCATTCATGAAAAATTCAAAACACATAAAACAAATTTCCCGAAATATTGATGAGGAAGAATTTGGCAGATAACCACAACAACATCCTAAGCTCAATGGATCTATTCATTGAAAAAATTCAGCAACTCAGGGGATTGATGTTGGGCGTCTCATTTTCTGCAGTAATTTTAGCACCACTTGCCATAGGAATATCGTTATACATGATGACACATCCAAAATTCCTTCATTTGATAGAAAATGAAGGCGAATTTGCAATATTATTGACAGTTTTGCTTACTGCGGTATTGGTCACTTCTGGAATTTGGCTGGTTGCAGGCATACAACAATTTCGCTCTCTTAGCAACTGGAACCAAAGATACACTAACTATATGAAGAAACGAGATGACTTGGACAAGGACATATCGTCTAAATTTCATTTAGATGAAGAATAAGCAACCTAGATTTACTGAAGAGTCAGATTTTCCGCTTCTTGGGAACAATTGCTCATATGGCTCTAGTATCTCGTGGCAAAAATTCATGCCTTTAGGAGTAACTTTGAAAATTGTAATGATCCTTTTCCCCTCTACTGTCTCTATTCTCTGTATGATATCGTTTTCTTCTAAATTGTTTAAAATCTCTTTGTGTTTTGTAATGTTTAATCCGCAAAAACTAAACAGCGAAGTCTGATTCAACTCCCCGTATTCAGACAGGGTAAGAATAATGTCTTTGACAATGTAAATTCGATCTCTGTATTTTTTGGATTCGGCCAACGTTGATTGTATGTTTTATGGGACTTTAACTATTGTTACCAATCTTGATGGATTAACAATGTTAAGCAACGCCTTATAATCATAAATCCAAGATTTTATCATGAAAACAAAGATTTCATTTAACAAAAGTTTGGTGAAAAACATACTAAAAAGAGAAACAACTTTTTCAAACACATGTAAAATTTGTAATATGGAATTTACCGATCCTGAAAGAACCAAAAAACATATGATTAAAGCTCATTCAAAACCAAAGCGTGAAAAATAATAACTTTATGTTAAATTTTGTTCAAAGGGCAAATGACGATTTGAAATTGTTGTAAAAATTATTCATGTTTGATTTTACAGTTGAAATATTGTCAACAATGTCTGATCGAATTTTTTGCGGATCAATATAGGGAATTTTTTGGAGTTTTTCCTCAGCATTGTCAAGCCACAGATTTACCATCTCCTCATTTACTTCCAGATGAAATTGTAATCCAATTGCGCTTTTGTATTGAAATGCCTGATTGAGATAATTTTTGGAGGATGCTAATCTGATTGCGCCTTCAGGCAAATCAAACGTGTCACCATGCCAATGAAATACAGTGAATGGGTTTGTAAAGCTTGAAAAGAAGGAGGCATTATCAGATATTTTCAGGTCATTGTAAAATCCAATTTCTTTTTTAGGCCCAGGGTACACTTTGGCACCAAAAGTTTTTGCAATTAATTGAGAACCCAAACATATTCCCAAGACAGGAATGTTTTCTTGAACGTAGTCTTTGATCAGTTTCTGTTCAGCCTTAAGATATGCCAAGTCATCATTTGCGCTTTCAGGTGCACCTAAAATTACTGCTAGAGAGAATTTTTTTTCAGGTAATGGTTCGTGTTTGGCATTAACAGATGTGATTTCAAATCCATCTTCTTTAAGGAGTTCACCAAGATGCCCAGAGCCTTCAATTCTAGTATTCTGTACAAGTAGAACGTCGGACATTATTTTCCATTAGCAAAAGTGCTTAATATGTTAAAACAAGTTTAGTTAGTGTGTTAGTTTCCGAACAAGAAATTAGGGAATTGAAAAATTTTGTTTTTCAATTGAATTCAAAGGAAAAAAGCGTGGTTGTTGTAGAAGGAAAGAGAGACACTAATGCATTGAGAAAATTAGGATATTCTGGAAGAGTTTTAGAATTTCACAAGTTCAGAGGAATGATAGACTTTGCAGACAGCGTTGCAAAATATCAAAACCTCATCATACTTTTTGACAGAGACAGAAAAGGAAGACACCTAACTTGGAAAACAATTCAACTGCTGCAAAGAAGAACAAATATCGATCTGTCTTTTAAAAGAAAACTCAGATTAATTACAAAAGGAAAGATAATGTTTATTGAGCAATTAGTTTGTTACGAATCCTTTCTAGTCTAAGGCCAGATGCCTTTTTCGTTAAATGCCTCAACAACTCTTTGAACTGCTAAAGCCATTGTAGCTTTTCTCATGTCAACTTTGTGTTTCTTTGACATTTCATATGCATCTTTGAATCCTTTAGTGATATTTTTCTCCATCTTGTTTGCAACCTCGTCAAATGTCCAATAGTAGCCCATGTTATTTTGTACCCATTCTAGGTATGAAATGCATACACCGCCAGAGTTTGCCAAGATATCGGGGATTACCAGTATTTTCTTTTGGAAAATTATTGGATCAGCTTCTGGCAATGTTGGACCATTTGCAGCTTCGGCAATAATTTTACATTTCAGATTCTTTGCAATCTTTGCATCAATTTGATTCTCCAATGCACCTGGAACTAGAACATCACATTTTGTAGTAAGTAGCTCTTCAGTTGAAACCTTTTTACTCCCTGGAAATCCAACAACTGAGCCGTGTTTTTGTTTATATTCAATAATTTTGCTAACTTTGGCACCACTGGAAATCAATATTGAGCCTTTAGAGTCACTAACACCAATGATTTTTGCCCCCATTTTTTCCAAGTATTCACCTGCAAATGTCGAAGCGTTTCCAAATCCTTGCAAAACAACTTTGGCACCTTTCAGACTAAGTTTCATTGTTTTTGCAGCTTCCCTTACACAGTATGCTGCACCTAAACCAGTTGCAACATTTCTTGCAAGAGAACCACCCATGGAGATTGGTTTTCCAGTGATCACACCAGGAGAGTAAATGTTTCCAGTTAGTTTACTGTAAGTATCCATGATTTGCGTCATTTCTTTTCCCGTTGTGTAAACATCAGGAGCTGGAATATCTTTTCCAGGACCAATCACTTCAAATATTTTAAATGCGAAACCTCTTGTCAATCGCTCTAGTTCAGCTTCGCTGATTTTTTCAGTTTTAGGATTAACATAGATGCCACCTTTTCCCCCGCCTAACGGAACATCAACAATTGCACATTTCCAAGTCATCCAAGATGAAAGTGCCATAACTTCGCGTTCCATGTATTCAACTCCACCTTCTGGATTGAAGTAACGAATGCCTCCTTTGTATGGACCTCGATCGTTATTGTGCTGACTTCGAAAACCTGTGAAAACTCTAATTTTACCATTATCCATCCTTACCGGAATCTTTACTCTCAAAACTCTATTTGGCATTGCAAGATATTCGCGCAATCCAGGATCTTTAATTCCAAGAAGATCACAAGCGTCATTTACTTGCTTTGTAGCGTTTGCAAAAGGATCATTCTTGACCAAGATGATTTTCAAAATTGAGCATATTATATTAAGTTTGATTCAAAATTTGAGATCGGTAAATATAAAATCACAGGTATATTTTTTTCTGATTCATTTTTCTATCTAGCTTATCTATTGCCTCTTCCAAAGTATGTATGTTTAATTCAAGGAAGTTTGAGAGATGAAAAATTGCCCCGTATTTTTCCCCAATTTTTGAGACCATATTATTTTTTTCAAGAATTTTCATGTGGTGCTGAACAGCCTTGTAATCAAGATCAAGGGTTTGCGCTAACTGATGCGTGTTGTATGGTCTTTCAAGAAGATGCACAATTATTCTTAAACGAGTGAATCCGCCCCTAGTACTTGTGAAAAGGTAGAGAAGTAATTTCCGAGTTTGCTTGTCTGGTTTTCTTGTGTTAGAGACATGCTTTGATCGAATGATTTCTTTGAATTCCAGAAGTTGATTTGACATATAATAGAACATGTATAATTTTGCTTAAAACCCTATTTCCAGATCTTTTCCATATTCAGGCAAGGACAATTACCCTTAAATTGACTGAGAATGGACTCGTGATAACATGATGGCATCACGTGGTTACGATATGACACCAACCATGTATTCTCCAGATGGCAGAATTTACCAAGTAGAATACGCAATTGAGACGGTAAAGAGGGGAACCACTGCAATTGGGATTCTTAGCAAAGAAGGAGTCATTTTAGCAGTAGAGGAAAAACCACGTCCATTACAGACTAAGAACGTTACACAGAAAATTTTTCAAGTGGATTATCATATCGGCGTAGCCGCAGCAGGATACATCCCAGATGCACGTGTTCAAGTAGATAGTGCAAGATTCTTTTCACAAGGAAATAGAATGACTTATGATGAATCAGTAGAAGTCTCAACAGTTGCCAAACATTTAGCTGATCAAGCACACCAATTCACACAATATGGCGGAGTCCGTCCAAATGGAGTTTCCATGATTATTGCAGGAATTGATCAAAAGGGAGGATCAATCTATGTCACAGATCCAAGTGGAACTTATTTGCAATATTCAGCAGTGGCAATTGGTGCAGGTGCAGAGGATGTCAATGAATTTTTAGAAAAATATTACAGCAAAGATATGAGTTTGGAGGATGCAGCAGGACTTGCAATTGCAGCAATCAATCTAAAGGCAGAGCAGAAAGATGGTGCAAGCAATGTAAAGATGGCAAAGATAACAGACAAGACAAAAGTTTTTGAGAAAGTTTCCGAATCAGACTTGGAAAATTATTCTAAAAACGCATCAAAGTTTAACACTCAATAGAAGTTTTAGATTTGAAAACTATTCAACCAAGTATACTGAGACGATAAATATGGGTTTAGGAAGTTACTGGGGCGAAGTAATGGATGTACTTCGAGAAATCATTCCTGTCTATGACAAAGTAAATTCCATAATTTCATTAGGCAAAGATGCAGAGCATAGAAATCGCGGAATTTCGGGAAGAGTTCTTCCAGGGAATAAAATTCTTGACGCAGGTTCTGGTTTTGGCAACATGTCAAAGACTGCAATGAAATTAACTGATGGGAAAATTTCAATTACACTTTATGACCCTCTAGTCCCCATGCTAAAAAATACAGGCAAGCATTTTGATAAATCACCAGACATGGCAAATGGAGTTTTTGAACACATTCCATTTAGAGACGAGGAATTTGACGCAGTTTTGTGCGGATATTCGTTAAGGGATGCAATCAATTTGAGGATTGCAATTTCTGAAATTCACAGAGTTTTAAAAAATGACGGAAGATTCGTGATTGTTGATTTGGGAAAACCAGACGAAGCATTCATCAGAGCAGGAGTTTCGTTTTATCTGCGATGCATCCTCCCCATTCTAGCGTTTGTTGCAGGTGGAAGATTAGGATTAAAGTTTGGAACATTGTATGGGACATTCAAAAGATGGCCTGCAAACAAAAAGCTGGAAGCGTTATTACTAGAAAAATTTTCCAGAGTTGAATTTGAGAAAGATCTTATGGGCGGGGCAATAATGGTTGCCGCATACAAATGAACAGAGTTCTGATATTAGTCAACATCACAGGTCTAATCATAGGAATTTCATATGGACTACACGGTCCAATATTACCAGTTTTTGCAAAGAATGTAATCGGTGCGACATATTCTGAGCTCGGATTAATCGGATTAACAAATTTCATCCCCTACATGTTCATTCCATTATTTGTTGGAATTCTTCTTGATAGAATCAACAATGGTTATTTGCTTGCATTAGGAGCTGCAGTCAATTCTACATCCATCTACCTTTTATCAATTGCACAATCAGTTCCGGAAATAATGGGATTTAGAATTATGACAGGAATAGCTCATGCCTTTTTTTGGCCACCGTGCGAATCCATAATATCTAATGAAAGCACCGAGAAAAACAGAGTCAGAAATATTTCTTGGTTCACAATGTTTTTTGTAATTGGTTTTATGGTAGGCCCATTGCTTGGAACAGCAGTACTAGAAAGCCTTGATGTCACATATAGAATTCTATTCCAAATCGCGGCATTCATCCTAGCTACTGGAATAATCACTTCTCTTTTAGCTTCAAGAAAAAGCGTCAGAAATCATCATGAAGGATTTTCATTTTCATCAATTAAAGAGATGAAAAAATTTCCGGAAGCCATAATATTGCTGATTTTTTGTACATCGTCATTCGGAATCATACTCACAATTTATCCCGCATTTCTAAATGACAGAGGCATGACAGATTCCGATATCTTGTCACTCTATTTTGTTTTTGGAATATCACGAGTTGTGTCTCTTGCATTGGCTGGAAAGTTGGCAAGAAACACAAGTCGAACTCTGATTGCCGGAACAAGTGCAGCATCAATAGGATTGGCAATGTCAATTTTTGCAGATTCAACAGTAACTTTTGGAATTGCGCTGGTTTTGATGGGATTCGGGTTCAGCATATTCTTCCCCCTTACACTAGAGATTGTTTTGAGCAAAACTAGAAAAGCAATATCAGGGAAAATAATTGGCGCATATGAAACAATTTTTGGAATGGGTTGGGCAATAGGACCAACTATTGGTGGACCAATTGCGCAATCATTTGGAAATGAAACACCCTATGCGCTATTTTGCATAATAGGAATCGGAGTCGTAATATTTGCAATCATATCTAGAAAGAAACTAGAACCACAAAGAGTTCTAAATTAGATAGAGGTGGTTCCGCGTTTTTTGGTGCAAATATCAAGTGCGTCATCAACAGGAGTGACAAAAACTTTACCGTCACCCTTTGTTCCAGTGCATGCAACATTTGCAATCGCATCTAAAATTTCATCCACTTTAGGATCGTCTACCACACAAATTATCATATCCCTGCTAAAGTATTGTCCAACTAGCGGAGGATCCTGTGAGCCTTGTCCTTGAACTTGGTGAACAGTTATTCCACCAACGCCAATCTTCTTAATTGCAGCAACGACTGCATCTTTTGCTCCAGATTGAATTATAGCTTCAATTTTTTTCATAAATGTATAACGTTCTGAATTTATTTAAATCAATAAGTACTTCTCATGAATGATATTCAATGAAAATATTCCTGCCACTCTAGGCATAAATCTCCAACATTACGTTTAATTTCAAATTTGGTTATAGCAGAATATGTTAGAACATTCACTAAACGTAGGTGGAAGCGAATGGCTAATCATAATTTTTTTAGCACTGGTACTAATTTTAGGCACTGGAAGACTTCCAGGTGCTGCAAGAAAACTTGGAAAAGCAGTAAATGAGTACAACAAAGCAAAAAACGAAATTCAAGACCACATGAAAGAAGTTACCGAAGAATCACCAAAAATTTCAGGACCAGTTGAAACAGAAAGAGAAAAGCTGGAGATGATTGCAAGAACAGCAGGAGTCAAAGTAGAAGGTAAAACAGATGACGAGTTAAGAAAAAGCATCTCTGAGAAAATAGGCCAAAAGAGAATTGACGAGTCAGAAAGTAAAAAGTAGATTATTTTGATGTCTTTATTCTGTACATGTTTTTATCAAGTCGTTTTTTGGCAAATTTGTAGTAATCTGAAACTATTTCAAATCCAAGATAACGTCGATTAAGTGATTTACTTACAACTGCAACTTGTCCTGAACCAAGAAAAGGATCAAACACGACATCTTTTTTTTCACTTGAATATTCAAGTAATTTCTTGATGATCTCAGAAGGAAGTTTAGTAGGAGTTTTTTCATCCCCAGTCCAATACTCTCTTTTGATATCCCATACGTCCTCCTTGTCTTTATAATGAAGGCTCCGGCCGTCTTTTGTTTTGTCATTTTTTTGAAATCTGGAAAAAGGATAGAATTTTCGCTTCTTATTGTCTTTGCAAACATAAAGACAATGATAGTGGGAAGTAACAAATTTTTTTTTCGTTACTACTCCAAATTGATATTTCCAAATAATATGATTAACTGTAGTAAATCCGACGTCATCTAATGCACGCAAAATGTCTTTGAGATTATTCCATCCAGAAAAAACATACATGCTTCCGGAATCCTTTAGAATTCGAAAAACTTCACTCATCCATGCAAATGTAAAATCATAGTAATCTCCAGGTTTGATTTCGTTATAACCGGTCAATACTCTAGATGACGTTCTGTTATAATTTGCCTTGTTTGCTTTGAAATTTATAGCAAACGGAGGATCGGTAATTACAAGATCAATCTTATTTTTAGGAATTAAATTCATCCCTTCAATGCAATTTAGATTGTAAATATTATTAATTTCAATTTTTTTCATTTTTAAATTCAAGACCAATTCCTAGCTTAATAATGTCATGGATCCATAATGATGATTAAACAATAAATCACCAAATAATGCCAATCAAGTAGATCTTGAAATTCGCATGTCCAAAATGTAAATCAAAGATAGAGATACAAAAAACATTCAACAAAAAGATGCATGTCTCCTGTGGAAAATGTGGCATCGAGGATCTGCTAGAATTTTCAAAAAACATTGACGAGGTATTCCTTGAATTTCTCTCAAGATTTGATAAGGGGCTAGTTACCGAGAAGGGATTATCAGACGGTTTAAAGGATGAGGGAATCATCAGGGCAGAAAACGAAATCAAAGAGATGATAGCAGATAACAAGCCAGACAAAATTACAGAGGAGATCCTATTTTCAAAAAAAGACTATATTTCGCAATACAAAGTTTTGAAGAATCCTGAGCCCAAAATGGGCTGCAAAATAGAAGATATGGGCCTGGAGGAATCAATCACAGAGCACCTCAAAGAATTACAGATAGAAGAATTTTACAAGTTTCAAGAAGAGACAATCCAAGAAATCATGTTTGGAGAAAATGTTGTGATCGAGGCACCAACGGCATCAGGAAAAACGGAAGCATTTTTGATTCCAGTCATCCAGAGAATAAAAAAGGAAGCAAACCAAGGAAATGTTTTTGCAATCTTCGTATACCCTACAAAAGCTTTGGCAAGAGATCAATTCCCAAAAATCCAAAAATTTGCTGAAAAGATCGGAGTGGATGTCAAAGTTTTTGATGGAGACACCAAAGTTCCAGAAAGAAGAGATATTGTTGAAAATCCACCTCAGATCTTAGTTACAAATTTTGATGTGTTGCATTATCACATGTGGCATCAGACAAAATTTTCGTCATTACTATCATCAACAAGAATTCTGATTGTAGATGAGGCCCACGTATATTCGGGAATTTTTGGTTCAAACGTACATTATATCATAAAGAGACTCAAAAGAATTTGCAGCAACAAACTGCAATTTGTTGCAGCATCAGCAACTCTAGATGACGCAAAAAAATTCTGTGAGCAGTTGTTTGGAGAAAAAATGCAAATAATTCACGGTTCTGGAAAAAAAGGCCAGACAGATTTTGTGATGCTATTTCCATCACTCAGAACTCAAAGAAAACTCATGGTAGAACTGACAAAAAAATTAACTGAAAAAAAGCACAAGACCATGGTGTTTAACAATTCACATCTAAACTCCGAGCTTCTAGCAATACAAGCAAAAAAGCAAAAAGTCAACATCAAAGTTCATCGTGCAGGGCTGATGGCAAATTACAGAACTGCAGTAGAGAGAGAGTTCAAAGAGGACAAATTACAAGCAATTTCATGCACCCCTACGCTTGAATTAGGCATAGATGTAGGAAACGTGGATTGCGTCATCTCATCTACAATTCCGGTAAACAGACTGATCCAAAGAATAGGAAGAGCTGCACGAAAAGGACAAAGAGGTTATGCATTCCTGGCCTTGGGAAACGATCCTATTTCTCAATACTACAAGAATCATCCGGATGATTATTTTGAAGATATTGAAAAAACATACATCGACCCCAAGAATCCATTCGTGGAGGAATTTCAAGTGTTGGCAATGGCATGTGACAGGCCGATTTCCAAACACGAATTAAAAGAGCACGAAGAAATCATTGAACACCACATCATCAGAGAAAATCTCAAAATAATCAACAACAGGATTGTTCCAAATTTTGACAAAATAAATTCCATGCTGAACGAATACAGCATAAGAGGAATCGGCAAATCTATTGACATCTTTTTATCAGACAGAAAAGTTGGAGACAGAGTACTGCCAATCGCGCTTGAGGAGTTGCACAAAGACGCAATCTATTTTTTAGCAGGAATCAGATACAAGGTAAAAGAATTCGACTATCCTAAAAAAAATATTGCAAAACTAGAAAGAATTTCAAGAGACTATCCATACTATACAAAATCACTCACAGAAGAATGGCCCACCATTGAGACGGTTTTTGAGAGAAGAAGAGCAAACGGAATAGAGGTTGCTTTTTGTAAATTACACATTCAGAAAAAAGTCTACGGATATGTCAACATAGAGCTAGGACAAGAAATCACTCAGGGGGAAAAAGTGATGCTTGATGCACCACTAGAGTATGATTTTGTTACAAAAGGGATTGTCTTTCATGCACCAAGACCACTAAAGATAATGGAAAAGGCAGAGGATGAGGATTACACAGAAGCCAGCGGATATCATGCAACAGAGCATGTCGTAATTGAAGGAAGCAACATGATTACAGGCGGAGTGTCTCAAGACTTGGGAGGCATATCGTTAGGCACGTCAGGCCTGATTTTCATCTATGATGGTGCAATTGGCGGAAGTGGCGCCAGTAAAGCATTGTATGATAGATTTGAAAAAGTCCTTGAGAGAAGCATGTACATTGTAAAGGAATGTCCATGCAAAAATGAGTCAGGGTGTCCACGATGTACATTCTCATACAGATGTGGAAACAATAATGAATTCCTTCACAAATATTCGGCATTGGAGATTCTTGAAAGAATACACAAGGGTGAAAAAACAGAATTGGTAGATCCTACTGAAGGAGACAGGCCATTAGTATGATAATCAAAATGGGATAAATATGCCAAAATTATAGCAATTGCATGGAAAAAGTAGCTCTTGTCACAGGCAGTTCTTCGGGAATTGGATTAGAAACAGCACTGGCACTTTCAAGGGACGGATACAAAACTTTTGCAAGTATGAGAAATACAAAAAAAGCAGGAGAGATAGAGCAAGCTGCAAAAAAAGAAAACCTTTCAGTTGAAATTATAGAACTAGATGTAGACAGAGAAGAATCAATAGTTTCTACAATTAAAAAAATAATTGCTGATTGTGGAAGAATAGATGTACTAGTGAACAATGCAGGGTATGGTCAATTTGGATGCACAGAAGATGTGTCAATTGATGATTTTAGAAAACAGTTTGAAACTAATTTTTTCAGCATCATAAGAATAATTCAAGAAGTAGCTCCAATCATGAGAAAACAAAAATCAGGAAACATCATAAACATCAGTTCAGTCGCAGGAAGAATGGGACTTCCAGGGTCTCCAGCTTATATCAGTTCAAAGTTTGCACTGGAAGGACTGGGAGAATGCTTACGATACGAACTCGGGCAGTTTGGAATAAAGACCACCTTAATTGAGCCAGGAGTGATCAAAACAAACTTTTTCGAATCAATGAAGATTCCAGATTCAAAGACAGACCCAAAATACAAAGAACTAACTGATCATATTCTAGCAGGATTGAAGATGATGGTGCAAATGGGAACGTCACCATCAGAGGTTGCCAAAGTGATAATGAAAGCAATTCATGATGATGAAATGTTGCCAAGATACATTGTAGGAACTGATGCTGCCATGTTTATGGAAGCAAAAAAGATGAAAACAGACATGGAATTTGAGAAATACTTGAGTAAAGAGCTATTTCCAGGCTAAAATCTCTTGTACGTTAAATTGATATACGCATAGAATAGAGTTTTTGTCAAAGTCCGCAATTTTAAAGTGAAAAGAATGAAATGGAAAACGCTACAACATAATGGAATCTTATTTCCTCCTGAATATGAGGCTCAAGGTATCACAATTAAGATCAAAGGCGAAAATGTCCCTCTTGATCTAAATCAAGAAGAGATGGTGTATCAATGGGCAAAAAAGAAAGACACACCATATGGTCAAGACAAGGTTTTTCAGAAAAATTTTACAGCAGATTTTGCTAAAACTCTAGATTCCAAATTTAAAAAAATATCATATGAAGATATTGATTTTTCAAATGCATACAAAGTGGTCGACAAAGAAAAAGACACCAGAGAAATGATGACAAAAGAAGAGAAAAAAGCTCTCGCAGCAAAAAGAAAAGAACTGCGTGAAAAATTAAAGTCAAAATACGGAATTGCCATCATGGATGGAAAGGAGGTGGAAGTTGGAAACTATATGGCAGAACCTCCAGGAATATTCATCGGCAGGGGAGAACACCCACTAAGAGGCAGGTGGAAACCAAGAGTCACTGCAAAAGACGTCACATTAAATCTTGGAAAAGAGGCCAAAGTACCCGAAGGCGAGTGGGGAAAAATTATTCACGATAAAGACTCCATGTGGCTTGCAAGCTGGATGGATTTTCTGACGCAAAAAAGAAAATACGTGTGGCTTGCAGATACTGCAGGACTAAAGCAAGATCGTGATAAAGAAAAGTACGAAAAAGCAGTAAAGCTTGCAAAGGAGATCGACAAAATCAAAGACAGAATTGTAAAGGACATGAAAATAAAGGATCCAAAAATTAGCAGAATTGCAACTGCATGTTATTTGATTTATAGAACCGCGATGAGGGTCGGAGACGAAAAGGATCCTGACGAGGCAGATACCGTAGGTGCCACCACACTAAGAAAAGAGCACATCAAAATTACTGATAAGACCATAGAATTTGATTTTCTCGGAAAAGATAGTGTAAGATGGCAAGAGACAGTAGTTGCAGAAGGACACGATAAGCAGTTTCAAGAGAACCTAAAGAAATTAGTAGAAAAGAAAAAACCAAAAGACGAGATTTTTGACGACATTACATCAAGGCACGTTAATGCATATTATTCAAGCATTGTAAAGGGTCTAACTGCCAAGGTGTTCAGAACATATCTTGCTACAACGGTTGTCAAAAACTACCTAGTCAAACATGATGACATGAAGGGAAAGACCGCAACTGAGAAACTATACCATGCAAAATTGGCAAATCTTGAAGCTGCCATGATGTGCAATCACAAAAGAACAATTCCAAAGACATTTGAGCAATCATTAGAAAAGAAAAGAGAGACTCTTAAAAAAGTCGAAAAGGAAGAGTCTTGGAAGAAGACACAAGAGACTCTTAAAAAAGTCGAGGCATCTGCCCCAAAGACAGATGTACAAAAGAAGGCCAAAGAAAAGCGAGTCAAGACATTAAACGAGCAAATCAAAAAACAAAAGGCAAAACACAAAGAAAGATTGCAGAAATTAGAATTGCAAATTGATCTGTCTGAGAAAACTAAAGATTACAACATCGGAACATCTTTGAGAAATTATATCGATCCTCGCGTTTTCAAGGCATGGACTGATGAGGTAGGTGCAGAATGGGAGAAACTGTACACATCTGCATTGCAAAAGAAATTCCTCTGGGTCAAAAACGAGAATGTTGATTGGAAGAGCATAAGGTAATTTATCTAAAGTTAGAACCCCAAGTATCTCTTTGTTTTTCTTTCCAATTTAACGAAGACTCTGTCTTTGCATGTGGAGCATCAAATAGCGCATCATATTTTGGATCAAATGGTTCATACCCATGGCATTCAAAATAGAATTCATCAGTTAAAGCAAATCCTTTGTAAAAGCTCTCCTCTCCATCGTGTTCTGTTCTTACCATATAATCGACAATACGACATTTTGTATAATCAAAGCCCCGAACAACATCATCGCCATATACTAGAACAAGATTTACATCAAACAATTCTACTTGGGAAGAGACACCAGTTGATTTTGATCCAGACTCCCTAGTACGATCAACTACATCATATAGCAATGGAGTGACACCAGGAACCCCCACAAGTGTAAATGTTGGATTTGCCCTTGCAATCAGATTGCCTTGGTAGAACTCGGGAAAATCTACAACTTCAGTGCCACTGTTAAAATCAAAAGTGGCAATTATGTGGGGACCATTTCCCATGTTATAGGAATTTGTCGTGTGAGTATTACTCATCTGAGAATACCGAGATTCTTTGGCATCATGCAAGTTATCAAAAGCAGGATTAACTGGAGTCAAACCAGAACAAGCAACATCAAGAATTTCAGCAGTAGCAAATCCTCGTTTTCCAGTATAGCCTTCCTCCTTATCTCTCAGAGTCAATATGTCATATCCACTTACTATGCAATCTTTAAAATCAAGACCTCGCAGTATTTCTTGAGAATTTGTAAATTCTACAGACACATCAAAATCTTCATTAAACACAGATGCCATACCGGAAACCTTTCGAGATTTATCAATTGCATCATCTATCAAAGGATGAGGTAGGACAGCAGTAATTATCTGAAAGCTAGGACCACTATCATTGGCCTCATTGAATCCCGAAGTCAAGGTAAAAATCACAGACTCTATTTTTTCAGAGCCATGATCGAATTCAAATGTAAGAAAAGTACGAACGTCTTCTGCAAGTGTAAAAGGCAACGAGCCATAATCAACAAAACTACGCGACATAGAATTCAAATCAGATTTATCAGAAGATAAATTAATTCCAACCCCACTACATCTAAATTGTATATTATTTACAATTGCAAATCCAGTATCAGGTGCTAAATAGGATTCATAGTCATCTGTAAGAGTAGATAGACCATATCCAGAAATTTCACAGTTGTTATACTTGAATGATTTTAGAATAATTTCATTTTGAACTACGTTAACATCAACATCAAAGTATCTATAATTATATTCAAAACTATTACCTCCAGTTAAAGTAGACATTCTATAGAGATATGCTTCATCTAATGCCTTGTGCAAGTAGGGGTTATTTCCCACAACACCTTCAACTTCAAAACTAGTTCCAACGTTAGATACAATATCCGAAGTGGTGGAAAAAACAGGAAAATTCACAGTTTCAATGCCATCTCTGAAATGAAAAGTTACTTCATTGCGTATTCCAGCTACAAAATCATATTCTTCAGCATGGACTGGATTTGATACTTCTTGAGAGATCATTACAATAAAGGATAATGCAATAATTAATGTTAAAATAGAAAAGTTTTGAAAACTTTTTCTCATCATTAATGCAACATCAAAAATCAAGATAAGCTGTAGGAATGCATTGCAATGCACCGCATGGAGAAATTATATTTTTGAGGGAGTCATGTGACAAACTCAAAGATCTTGTAGAATCATTTAATTTCCCAAATTTTTAGGCATATAGTATGCCGGGGTAGCTCAGCCTGGTTAGAGTGCCAGTTCGCTTGGTAATCTCTAACGGTTCTCCAACTAAGGCAATACTCATAATCTGGAGGTCGCGAGTTCGAAACTCGCCCCCGGCACACACAAATTAGTTTAATACTCCCCCGCGACCTAATGTAAGGTCATTGAGTACCACGCATGCTTCAAAGAAGAGAATCAATATTCAACTCCCATCATGAGAATTACTGGCATACAACTATAACACCACAATCGGGTTCAACTTCACGAGACTCATATACCATTTTGGGGTTAAAAATAGACGCAAATTTGGGATTGTTAATGCCATGACATTAGCACAGAGTCAAATTTTAAGGCTAGAATTACATTATTTCAGATTTTTGTACAAAAATCATTTTTTCATTTAATCTAAACTTCATATGGTTGCATCATTTTATCATTCATAATTTACCCTACCAATACATTTACCGCAATTTTTGCAATGTTGTTTTCGTATCACAAATGTTTATTTTTTTACTACAGTATCTATCATTTGTATAGAAATACTGGATGTATGTTTTGCATTGACAGAAGCATCGTAGGTCTTGCAGGTATTTGCCAAGTGAATCTTGTCATATGTGATAAATTTAGAATTAGTATCAGTAGTAACTGCAAATGTTGGCGTGTTAACATGATTTTTTCCGATACATGCTTTAAAATTAACATAGTAAGAGTTGTCTGAAACTTTAGTTACGTATTGAATTTTTATCGAATGCACATTTGGGTTTTTTGGTGTTTCTCCAAATACAGATGTGGATAATATTGAAAAGGACAAAAGGGTGATTAATGACAGCCCAAGTATGTTATTTGCAAATTTTATTTTTTTCATTTCAGTTCATTGGTAAAACGTATCAGATGTTACTGCCATGATTCGAAGGTATCTCCAAAGGCATGTTATACATCAATACGTTTTAGCCAAATGTTGTATCAGAAAATATTATGTAATGATTGATAATTTGTTGTGGTATGCCATTAAGAGTTATTTCAAGATGATCAATGGGTTCAATTGTTAAGTGTGAATCCTGAAAACATTATCAAGATCATACCATCTGTTGTAATGACAGCAAAAAATAAAAAAATAAAAAATATACTACTAATTTCCTTTCAGGATGTATAGTAGTCTATGATATTCACTTCTAACATCTTTGAGTTGCATTCTAAGTTCGGATAGTTTTGATGTCAAGTCATTGATCTTGGCTATGTCATCTTTCTTCGTAGGAGTGTTTCCAGGTATGTTATCTAACAAACCTTGTAACTCTGCATTAGTTTTTGATATGTCTGATTTTATCTTGATTAGGTTCTTTTCAGCCTGATCAACCATTGTGTTAAGCTTTGATTTGTCTATTACCTTAATCTTGATATTTGCAGGATCAAATGCACTTAGCTGAGCTGCATTAGTAGTACATGTGCCCTTTGCAATAACCTTACTCAATTTGACATTTTTTACCTCTGCCAAAGAATTAATGATTACCTCAGGCGCTCTCATGTTTACTGTATCACTTGCACACACCTCAAATATCACAGAATGAATGTTCTCAACACTTGTTGGAACAATTGCCAATATTCTGGATGATGGTGATGAGGCTGCAAATGCATGACTTGGGCCAGCCAGCAACAGAGATGCTGTAAGAACTGCAACAAATACCGTTAGTTTTACTTTCATAATTTTATACTCACCTCCTCTTATTTGATTAAGCAAAATCTTCAAAATCATCTGCAACAAGACACGATAATCCCATAGATTCAGAATATTTCCCTTTGCTGATGGGAAGAGGGTTTTTGGCCTCACTTCCAACCACTGTAGGTAACAGGTTTGATTTTGGGACGCATTCACACGAAACTACAACTTGCATGATATACTATAAGATGAAAATTATTTGAGAATAGTCACTAGGTTGTGGCATGCCAAGAAAATAAAAAAGAGAATTATTCAGTAAGCACTACTGCGTAGCTTACCGTGAATGGTGTCTCATTCATTGAATGGATTGCCAATGCATTTCCAGAGAATACCCAAGAACCTGCAGATTTTTTCGGATCCACAAACACTAGTGCATAGTGAGTTTTTCCATCAGGAGTCCATGTAGGTTGTACTTTATCCATTCCTAGCTTTAGACAGAAGGTCACAGAACTGACAGAGAAAATCATCAAGCAGAGAGACGAGTTAAACCAAGCAAGACACCAGATTGTTACTCTGCAATACATGGTCAATGACAAGTAATCACAATACAGAAAATCTTTTGATTGTATTTTAGACTAGGCAATAGCCACAAGACAAATCAATGATGAATCCTTAGAGGCTTGAACCTTTTATGGTAAAAGAAAAAGATTCGATTCAACTTCATGTGGACTTCCACTATTTTGAGGATAAAAGTGGATGTAGAAAGGCATAAAGATCAGAAATTAATTCATAATAAAGTAATACCTGATGACAAAATTCATTGTTGCCATATTGATGATAACACTTCTCGGATCAATTTTGCAGACATGGGGAGGCAGTTGGGATATTACAAGTCACCAGTTAGGAGAGCCAGAGACGTTTTTCACACCGCCTCATGGAGTACTATATATCGGAGTTGGAATAGGGTTGATTGCAGCTATAATGTCAGTAGCTGTAATGCTCAAAAAAAGAGAGATTTTAAAAAAATCATTTTCATTGGGGTTAAAACTGATAATCATTGGATGTGTGTTTCAGATAATTGCAGGACCATCTGATTACTATTGGCACGAAATGTTTGGAACAGATGGATTACTTAGCCCAACTCATCTTACATTAATTACAGGAATTTTAATTCAATCAGTGGGAATAGTAATTGGATTAGCAAGATTAATTCACAAGAATTTTAGAGTTGTAAAGCCATCTCTGATTCTTGCATTTGGAGTGTTATGGTTTATCACAATTGGGTTTATCTTTCAATTTACATTACCGATTTCAACTGGAGATACGATAGATTTGGATCCTGACCCATATATTGCAGCTGTAATTGCTGCAAGCGCTCTACCATTTTTTAGCGTGCTTATTTTTTGGTCCTCAGCAAAAACAATTGGAAGGTTTGGTGGAGCGACTCTTGTAACAGTTGTTTTTATCATACTAAACATTACATCAAATATCATTCCTGCAGAATTTTTGTGGGGATTTTTGCCTTGGTTTGCATTGCCAGTAATTTTAGGCATAGTAAGTGATGCATTAATTTCAAGTAAAATTAAAATTAAAAGATTTGGAGAAGAACTCGCAGGTGCAATTATTGGTTCAATGTTTTTGGTTTTTAGTATGCCACTAATCGGAATGGCATATATTCAATTTCACATATTTAATGGAGTTTCAGGTTATGAGTTGCTTCCAGATTTTGCAGATACACTAGGAATGATTTTAGGAATAATGAGCATTCCAGGTGCAATAATGGGATGGGTTGCAGTCAAGTTTGCTAAAAGAAAAATAGCAATTCCAGCAGAATTAGCTTGACCATTTTGGGGTTAAAATGAGACGCAGACAGGCACAAAAAATCTAGTTTTCATTTTCCAAACCCCGAACCAAATCTATTTTTAGAATTGTAATACTCAAACATTGCTTCAGTTACTACATTTTCACATTCTACTCTAATCACATGATATCCATTCTCAAACATAAAAGGTCCACCACAGGTAAATGCAAACGTTTCAGTAACATTCACATCCGTCTTTAGTCCAGACGAATCTATCTTTCTGCCAGTTGGACTCAGAACAGTCAATGTGGCAGGAGAGTAAAACGCATGATTAAACCACACATGAATGCGAATCTCATCATCGTCACTATAGAATTGCTTGTCAATTGAAATTATAATTCTAGAGTCTGTTTTCATTTTCTAATTATAAATCCATATTCTCCTTCATCAAATTCATCTACACATGAAACCATGTGGAGATAGTTATCATCTAATTTAATTTCAGGACAAGAATATTTTGTAATTTCTTGTTTTCCAAATCTATCTTGTGTTGCATCATGAAATACGTCTATAGAGCAAGAATCAGATTTTATCATGGCAATGACTGTAATTGGATCACCTTCCACAGTAAAATGAGTATTCTCTATTTTTGCAGGAATACATTTGTCAAACGAAATAGCAAAACAATCAACACTGCCAAATCTGTACACATTGCAGTTTTTGCCCTGATAATTCATTATTTGAGAAATGTCGTGCAACGGAGTATCTGCTATCAGGCCACGAATTGTGCATATGTGAAGCCATTCAGAGTTTACTCGTTTGTTTTCAACAGTATCAGTGAGTGCAGGTTCCCAAAATTTTACGTGATTACAAAATTCTTTGTTAAAATATGGACCCGTTTCACCATAAGGCTGATCAAAAGTTACACGATTCTGGCATGTTTCATCAGGGAATCCTTTGCTAAACGGTTCCAGACATCCCCCTTGCTCTACATTGATTCGCTCACATATCACATTGTCAATGTAATAATGGCCGTTTGATGTTTTAGTAAATGGATAGTCACTGAACTGATCTTTGTTCAAACATTGTTCATTGATCATTAATGCCGTTTCTGAAACAGCCCCATCATATTCACCGATTTTAGAATATGGTCTTGGCAGACCAAATAATTCAGGATATGTGTACACAATCACCATAAGACTAGATACGACAAAAACAGTTATGCAAATAATTATCAAAAGTCTAGTTTTCGTCATTTATCAATTCCAAAAAAAGAACGCGCAATCTTGATTATCTCTTCTTGTGGAACATACCCTGTAATTATTATTGAGATGTCATCGTTGAGGTTAAACTGTGCTTCAGAGGGTGAGCCCAGAAACAAAATACCAAGATCTTCGTCAAAGGTTACGTTTCGTTCCTTTACAAAAATTGGTTCGTTGTCTTGTCGAGATATGTTTTGTGCATCTTGAGTTTTTGCCCAATATGCTGTTTGAGTTCTACCATCTGATGTAACGGGATAGTCAATATACGTTAGAAGAATACCATGATCCATCAAATAGAAGTCACCCCATGTTGTATTTTCTGTCAAGGGATTGGAAGAAATTTGAATGTTTAGTGCGTTCTCATTAGGATAATATTTGAAAAATTCATAGTTTTTTGGAATGTAACTTGGCAAATTAATTCTGAGACTAGTATTTTCATTTGCTTGTTGCATCGTTTCAACAGATTCTATATTGATGCATCGTTTTGGACAAAATGATTCATCAGTTATGGAATAGATTTGATTTTCAAGTTTTTTCCATAATTTTTCACTTGGAGACCAAGATTGTTTATCTGTTAATTTTTGAGCTGTTTTTGATTTTACACATGCTGGAGTATCATTGTATTTGATGATCAGATGCAAATTTGGTTTACATTGTATGTTGTTTAGGGATACTCCAGCAGATAATTGTTTAAGAGGTGCAGACGGAATTGGATAGATATCCTCTACATCATAAAGAAGACGGATATCAATTTCATGTTCTGTAAGATCTCTAAAGTCAGATGGAAGGGGCTGAAGTTCATCAGCATAAGCTAGATGATGATTAATTAAGCTAAAAGTACCCAGAATTCCAATAATTATCAAGAGCCTAGTTTTCATTTAATTACCAAATTTTATTCCACATTTTGGGCACACATTATAGTTATTTGGAAAATTTAGATTGCAATTATAACAAAACTTGTCATTTCGAGGTTTCTTTTTTCGTTCTTCGAGATAATAACGGAGTAAGATAACTCCAATAGTAATCACAGCTCCAATAATTGCATATAATATCACCATATTGTATGAAAATTAAGTACAGCCATTGAAAAGTGCTTCTGATGTTTTGTATCGAATCAATAAAGGCCTGAACTGTTATCGAGATACAAAATCAGATTTTAACAGGAGTTACCTTTAGAAAACATTTCTTTTGCAGCCTTTTCCATCTCTTCGGGAGAAACATCCTTGGTGTGTGTTGCAATTGCCCAGCGATGTCCATATGGATCTTGAATTTGACCATATCTATCACCCCAAAACATATCAGCAATAGGCATGATTGGTGTAGCTCCTGCATCAGTTGCCTGTTTGAAAAGTTTGTCTGCATCATCAGTGTAAATGTGAAGTGAAGTTGATGTTCCGCCAAGCGTATTGGGACCTACTGCCCCCATGTCTGGAAATTCATCGGCCATCATGACAAAAGAGTTGCCTATCTGAATCATTGCATGCATTATTCTTCCATCAGGCATCTTGCTTCGATAGATCTCTTGTGCTCCAAGTGCTTTTTTGTAAAAATCAAGTGCATTTGCACAGTCTTTGATTACAAGATGAGGAGTCACAGAGGAAAATCCTTTTGGACATGCATAAGTCATTAAATCAAGTTAGTTTTTGAATATATTAATAATTTCCCAAATTGATTTTGAATCTGGAGTTAATTTGGAAAAGACGCTTTATACTAAAATCATAAAATACATTCATGAATAAATCCATACCAATAATCATTGCAGTTGCAATTGTCGGAGGAATATCTGCATATGCTGTATCACCTTATTTTTTGGAATCAACAATTGATGAAGCATTACCAACTAATGTTGTTCTTCAGCCAAAAGATGAGACTATGATGGATGAGAATATGATGGATGAGAATATGATGGATGAGACTGTTCCAATGTCTTATGCAGGTATATTCATCGGTGTTGGTGATGGAATTCATGACGCACAAGGAGATGCTTATACAATTCCATTAGAAGACAAAAACAACATACTCAGACTAGAGAACTTTGAATCAACTAATGGTCCTGATTTGTATGTGTACTTGTCAACAGATGATAATGCATCAGACATTGTTAATCTAGGAAAACTCAAAGCAAACAAAGGAAATCAAAATTATGATATTCCTGAAGGAACTGATCTGCAAAAATACAACAAAGTTTTGATTTGGTGTAAGACCTTCAGTGTCTTGTTTGGAAGTGCTGGATTGTCTTTGAGATAATTGTAGGAAATTTTGGATTATAGACAAATAATCATTTTGCAAGTATTGGTTTGAATTCTTAGAGGCTTAACCATTTTTGTGTAACAAATGAGATGGGATCAAACTACAACACCGCAATTGGGTTCAACTCCACAGAAACTAGGGCACTATTTTGAGGTTAAAAATTAACGCATATACTCATGTTCATGCATAATTGTAAGAATTCTTACAAATTAAGAAACATCAATTGTGAATGAGGCTGTAGGGCTTAATGCAATTGGATTTGAAAGACTGTTCCAAACAAATACTGTTGCATTGTATTGGCCTGGACTTTGTGGAATCCAAGATACAGCGGGGGAGAAATTCTGATTTGTTTTAAGACTGCCTGTAATCCAAGACAATGAGATTACGGTATTGTTTGAATCTTGGATTTGTACAAGATATGTGAATGGTTGTTGTGCAATGTTGTTGTTTGCAATATCTGATGCTATCTGAATTTGCTGATCAACTTTTACTTGGTTAACAATATTACCAAACGAATCAACAATTCTAGCATTTCCTACAGGAACACGTTCTAGTGGAGCAACAACAGGGCCCACAATAGTACTAGCGGAAATTTTTAGCTCATCAGCAGTTGTATATGGTTTTGGCAAAGTGTTGTCCTCATATTTTGCAGTGACATAATCACCATCATTTACACGCAATCGGTGACCAGATGACTGATCATTGCTGGTAAACTTGACCTCTCCTTCAAATATTCCAGTTGCCTGACCTGTCTCGGTAACTGTTAGGTCAATGCCACCAAGATCAGAATCAGACCAAACATCAATTGAGAAGGTATTCACAAGTTCAGGATTTAGGTTCATGTCAGGATCGATTACACGGACAATACCATACCCATTTGCAGACGTTGCTTCTTGAACCCATTCAACTGTTCCTATATTCCAGCGAATTAGTGCAGAACCAAGAGTGGCATCCCTTTCAGTAAATTGGAATGAGACTGTAAGACCATCATCATTTTTTGATTCCAAGAATCCATTTGTTGGTCCTCCGTTACTTTTTGGTTCGGTTCTTGGTGATGTATCCTTACCATCAATATCACCAGTTCGTGGATCACCATCTGCATCATGTTTGAAACCTGTAAGGATGACTTCGCCTACAAATATTCCAGAATTAGTTCCAGTTTCTACAAGCTTATACTGAGATAGTTTGTTGGAACGTGTAGAAATTTTAATTTCATTGGTAGATTTGCTTCCTATCTCATCTATCTTATTTGCATCAAAGTTATGATCAGGAGCAATAATTGTGATGTAGACTTTTTCAGTCCAGGAATATACTTTTTTGTCCAATGTTATTTGGGATTGGAAGTTTGATGTGCTAAATTTCAGTTCTATTTTTTGATCATTTTTTCCAACAAAATCAGAACCAGGAGTTCCCCAATCAGTGTAGGTTATTTGGATTGTTTCTCCCCTATCAACAGGCTTGTTGTTGATTTCAGAGGGTATCTCAATTACAGTTTGGAAGATTCCAGTAGAATCACCTGTTTCACGTAATCCAACAGGCCTAGGATCAAATAGTTTGCCATTGTTTGTTGAAGCACCACCCAAATTACCCATAGTGACTCGAGCATTATCTGAATCCCATTCTAGCAGATCAAGGGAATATGTCTCTGCCTTCTTTGAATCAAAGTTCAAGTCAGGATCAATTAATGTAATTACTACATCACGTCCAATGATGTAAGATTGCTGGTCAGATTGCAAAGAACCCATTCTTAGATCAAATGCTGCTGAATCAGTTACAGTACGTGCAGAACCGGAAGCATCTGCAAGGTCCGTATATTCTACAGTTATGATATCTCCTTGTAGGATACAATAGTTTCCTGTAGATGGTACAGCATCAAATCTAGCTAGAACACCAGATTTTGTTGCATCTAGTTTTTTGAATCCAGAATCAATAGTTGCAGGACATTTTGTTGATGAAGGTCCATCACTATATCTTACAGGAATGTTAAATTGGAAAATTCCAGAGCTTGGAGAGGTTTCAGTAATAGGTCCAATCTCTCGTGTAATACCATTTTTTACATTCTTACCAACGGTAATTACTCCAGACTTTGCTTCTTCACCTCCAGCTGTTGCCAACACAAGAGTAGATGATCCTCGCGTAATCATTACTTTGACAGGTCCGTTTGTGGTACCTGAAATGTTTTTAGATATTTTATCCTCACCGTTTGGAGACATATTATAATCTGCGTCATGGATTTGTATTGTAAGAACTGTATCTTTTGGTCCTACTTGTTCACCAGAGTCTATTGCTTTGGGATCACCATTCTTTGTAATTGCAGTAAGATGATAAGGAAAGATTGAACGATTGTCAGGTCTTGTGGTGGTAGACTTTCCTGATTCATAAAAGTCTGAAACAGAACCAATAGGTACAGGATAGCTTGTTCTATCTAATTGAACCATACCGCTTGTAGCTCCAACAGTAGCACTAGAGGTAGTAACTGCTGCCTGACTAGATTGTCCTCTAAAGTCATAATAAACTGCACCAATATCTACACCAGCGGTTGTTTTGACGATACCTCCACTTGCCCTAGAACAGTATTGGGAAGGAATTTTGAAATTACCCGTAAACTCGCCTGTTTTTGCATCTGTCTCAACAAGAGTGAATCCAGTTGATGCTAATCCATCACTGCCAGAAATGGTAGAGCATGACTTGCCAGAATATGAAATGTTTGATTTGAGCCAACGCTCATCATCAAATGTAATTTCCAGTAATCGTCCAAATGGTTGATTATCTCTATATCCTAGATTTGGCAATCCAACAGTATCAGCTGCAGGATCGTTTGGATATTTCGTAGGATCAACTACAGTGTAAACATCAACAAGATCAGAGTTTGTGTTTAGGTCTTTGTCAATTAGCTGCACACCCACAGTATCACCAGGTTTGAAAGATTTTACAGAAAGTACAACAAGCCCCATGTGAGACAAAACTTCCTGTTGATCAGAAACGGTTGTGAAAACTCCATCAGTTCCCAGATCATTATAGTTTATTCTTGGGGATTCATTTCCTTTCATCTCATCAATCATAAGAAATATTGGCTCATCATCAATTGGGATTATAGACTCGTATGTTTTTGAATCAAATATGTTAAGCTGGTTTAACATGATATATTCTAGGCTACCTCTAAACTTTCCAGAGTCTTTTGCAAGTTCCTCCATCTCAACACGAACTATTTGATTTGCAATCCTGTCAGTTTTGGTCAAACCGTCATTTTTCAGACCATATGAGAAAAAGTCTGCAACAATAGGTTTTGTTTGTGTTCCAATATTTTGTATGTTTGGATATGTAAACATCAAGCCTATTTTTTCATTGCCCGAAAAGGAACTTGAAAACAAGTTTGAGTGAAGTATTTGCGGACTTGATACTTGACTTGTAGAATTAAGATTTATCAAATTCTGAGCAGATGTGTCTGTTGCAATTTTGATTGCAGTTATTCCAGAAGAAGGATTTCCCGAGGAGTCCAATATGGAAGATGAAGAAGTAACAAGCAGATAGATATCAACAGTACTAAAATCACCAATAGAACGTAGATCGTAATTGAACATGTTTAGTCCCTTAAAATTCTGTGCAGAATCAAAGGGGTTGTTAATTGAAGAACGTAGTTTTGTCAGATTGGTTTTAAGGTCTATCACAAGTGCATCAGAATCGGTGTTTGATGAAGGATCAATACGTGCCCTATCGCTGTGTTTTTCAACAACAACTGTGGAGCTAGAGCCCAATACAGTGCCAGATAATGTAAACTGTCCATTAGCAGTAGAAGTTAAAGTGTAACCATTCAGAAAGGAGGCAGTAGTTTTGGTATTAGAGTCAGTTCCGCTCTCACCAAGAGTGTACGGGTCTCCAGTAGATAATGCAGGAATTGCCTTGTATGAAGGATTAAACAAGTCAAGGTCTTCTTTTTCCAAATTGTTCTTATTTGCATCAGAGTCGATCAAAATAACAGGCATTTCTTCTCCAGAGTTCCATTCCGTTCCCTTTAGCTTTTCATCAAGAGATAGGGTTGCCTTTCCAAATCCAATCAACAAAGTAAGAGATTTTTTGTTATATTCTACAGATGCAGAGGTTCCTCTCTGGGCATCTTGCGTTGTTATTAATACAGAGTCATTGTTTGCATCATATGTATCAAAGATTCCGCTGTTTGGTGTTGTCTCAGTAATCGTAATTGGTTGTTTTCCTGCAGCAATTGAGCCACCATTTGTAGAAATCAGAGATATTGCCTTTTCACCATCACCATTAGTTTCAGAATCGTCATTGTCTCTGATTGTAATTACATTAGACTGACCCTGAACATTTGGATTTATTTTCAAAATTCCATTGTCTTTGAACATCATAGAGTTTAATGTTGGAGTTAGATTTACAGCTCCGGCAGTTCCATCTGCATCAATATTTCCAGACTCTTCATACAACATATAATATGTTGATGGACTCGATGCAACAGTTGCAAATGACCAAGAGTCCTCATCAGTAGGATCAATGTTCAAGTTAATATCAGTAATTTTCAAATTAACATCAGCTGATCTTGGATAAGATGATCTATCAAGTTCAAACTTGATAAATTTTTCAGCAGTATCAAATGTCAGTGTTGTCTGCTGAGGACCACCACCTCTGTTGTATTGAACTACAACATTACCGCCCTGTGAAAAATCATAAAGCTGAATAAATGGCCACAAGTCTTGTGATGCCAATCCAATCTGACCTAGTTTTACATTAGTGGTTCCAGGATTTACTGCCTTGGCCTGTCTAACTACATTGATTGAATTTTTTGTGAAAGGAGATGATAGAGCACAGTCCTGAGATATCGGATTAGGCGGATTTGAACCGTTTGCACCGCCTATTCCTGTTCCACTTACAGGAATGGCTACACCATCAGTCTCAGATACTGAAAATCCCAGAACTGATGAGTTTCGCACACATAAAGTACCAAAATCAAGCCCTTTGCCAGTCAAACCAACAGTACTATCTGCAATTTGTGCCTGCCTTCTATCAGCAAAGTAACCATACCAGTTTCCGTCAGTTGCCTGAACCATTCGCAAGTCCTTGCCATTTACAGTAACGTCTGGCTCTCCAACACTTTTTCCAGTATCAGCAATATTGTTGTCACGTATTACAACCTCAATTACCTGAGGTCCTGAAAATCTGTTTTGAGAAACTGAATTTGATGCAGACACAATTAGATTAGAAGGGGTTTGAGCTTCTGAAAAATCAAATCCGATTACTGTAATGCCACTAGATAATGCAATGAAAATAACAATCAGAGAATAAGATAACAGATTCAATCTAAAAGCACCTGTTCAAGAATTTCAATGAAAATGTTATCAGGGTTTTTTGCAAAGATCAGTGTTTCATATGTTCTGCATGCATTTGGAGGAACATCCTTGTTTGATCCAACTTGAATTGCTTCGATCTGAGATTTTACCAAAACTTTGGCCTTATCAATTGCCTTATCACCTGCACAGATGTTGAATTTTACATTGTATTTTTCAGGACCAAGATTTGTTTTGGCCAATATGTTTGCAGATGGTTCATATGATAATTTTTTTTCTGGTGGTTTTTCATTTAGTTCTGTCAATCTTTCAGACAACTTGTCGTATCGGTCACTTCCCAGATAACTCCATATCGGATCTTTGTAGAGTTTCATACAGCTATCAATATAATTAATGTAAGAGTATTTTGATTTGAATTGAAGTGGTCCAATGTTTTTGTAGGATTGGAACAATACTTCACATTGACGTATTTTTGGTTTTGATACAACAATATCATTTGTAAGCAATGTTGGATCATCTAATACAGTTTCATCTAGCAATATGATTTTGTTTTGCACCAAAAATCTAATTGCATCAAGGAACTCCTTTTCAGATACAAGTCCGTCCGAATACCACCCTGCAGTCTGTTTTATCCACTGAGGTACAGCATCCTGTGAAAAGGAGTTCGGCACGTAGCTAGTGGTTAGCAATATAGCAAATGCAAGGCCAATGAGGATTTTTTTCATCAGTTATACGTAAGATACAGTATTTTGCTAAATTCCGCTTTTGCATTGGTGATCTGGTTTCTTAGTTCAACAATCTTTGATACTTGGGCATCAAACAATTCTGTAAAGTTTGAGGCTCGGTTAGAATCATGCACTAGATCCTTGAGAACTTGTTTTTCCTTTACCATTTGTCCAGTCAAACTTCCAATCAACATCTCAAGTTCTGTGACCTTGTTGGAAGAAGATGCGTTACCTGCAGGAGTAATATTGATTGAAGATTTGTCATCTGCCTCTATTTTGCCGGATGTCATTTGGCAGGAATTGGCAGATACTTTGTCACCTAGTTTAATTTTGATGGTTTGTTTATCAGAAGTAATTGTGACTACAGGTAATCTAACAGTCGTATCTCCTGCACATACTTCAAAAATTGCATCAAATAGTCCCGGAGTTTGCACAGATTCTATAACAGACAGAATAGATGCAGATTCTCCCTCAATTACATTTCCAGAAAACGTGAATTTCTCTAATTTTTGTTTATCTGTTTGTGGAGAATGAAGGGTAAATAATAATCGATGTAATTCCTCGCGTTTGTCATTGACTTGTTTTCGTAGATCAGCAATTTTTGTTCCCTGTATTTGTGCATCAGATGCTTGTGGGTTTTTGAAAGATTGTTTTGCATCCAAAAGTTGTTGCTTTAACGAATCAAGTTCATTTTGAAGTGACAAAACTTTTTGTGAGATATCTCCTTTGTTTAGCAATGTGACAGTGATGCTATTTGCATCAGCTGCTTTGATTTTTGAAACGCTAAGAACACAAGAGTTTGCAGTAATGGTTTCAATCATCTCATAACGTTTTGACTCACTATCAGATCGAACTAATACATCTGGTGCATATATTGAGGTGGAAGCACATACCTCAAATACAATGTCATAACCTGAAATAGAAGTGCTTGATGCAAGTTTCCCAACATTTGTTCTAACTGGAATTTTTTCCAATATGTTGATAGTTCCTACCTGAATGCTCTTTCTGTTAATCATGTCAGAGAGTTGTTTGTCATCAACTTTTTTTGCCCAACCCATTCCAACCAATTTAGTCACATTTTCAGGCTCTACACATGCAACAGAATTTGTTCTTTCTCTAATTACTTTGAATAAACCACTATCACAAACAACATCATCAGAGGACATACCAATTTTTTGTTGATGTCGTGGTGGAATTACATCAGCGTAAGATGTTCCAACATTAAGAATCAAAATACATGACAGTGTAAGTATAACAAGAAAATACACATTCACATCAAAATTATTTTTTAAAATTACTTTAATGTTTCTAAAGGGCTGTATCAATTTTATAAAAGCCATTTTTATGAATGTAAAAACGTAACAGATACCATTTGGAAGGCCCAATGGGGTTTGAGATTTTTGTTTGATATCATGTACGTTTTTACCAAAAAAATTTTGTGAAAAAATGATATATTAATTGCGTAGGTTTTATGGTATGCCTTTTTTGAAAAATCCAGCAGAATGTATCAGTCCTTAGTTTTGGATTTCTCAGAATATTTCATCATTTTTAGTACTAGATCCTCAATTTGTTCGTCAGAAATGGCAATTTTAGTTTGTAATTCTGCATTTTCTTTGATCTTGGTTATCACAAGAATTAGTGAAACAATTGACGTGATGCTTCCTACAACTGTAATTATCAAGATATAATCCAGGGAAGTGTCCACTTTGGATTGAAGAAGAATATTTTTTCCATCAAGAGCACTAAGATTATCAGGATCAATTTCTAAAGCCTCATCAAAATATTTCAAGGCTTCAGCAGATTGGTCTAATTCTATAACAGATAGACCCTTTCCAATCAATCCCTTCACATTGTCAGAATCAAGAGATAGTATTTTGTCGTAAATCTGCCCTGATTTTTTTGGTTTGCCTTCTAAAAGATTGATTTCTGCCAATCCAAGCAAGGCATCAATATTTTCTGCATTAGTTTCTAATGCCCCCTCATAAAGAATCTTCGAGGTTTTAAATTCTTGCAAATCAAGATAGTAGTTTCCCTTTCCAATCAATGCATCTACATTATCTGGATCAATTTCTAGGACTTTATCATATATTGACAATGCAGAGTTGTGTTGGTTTGTATTTGCAAGTGCATATGCTTTCAAAATTAATGCAGTTAATTCATCAGGTTTTTTTTCAAGGACAAGATCAAAAAACAAAATGGCGCCATCGTATTGTTCCAATTTTAACAAAACCCGTCCACTTCCTATCAAAGCATCATTGTTTCGATTATCAACTTCCAATACGGTATGAAACTGGTCTAATGCAGCATCATAACGATCTAAGTTGTAAAGTGCATATCCCAATCCGTTTTGGGCTTTAGTATTACTTGAATCCAAATTAATTACTTTTTCAAAATTTTGGAGTGCTTTTACATACTTTCCCTGAAGCAGCCTGATTTCACCTTTGTGGTTTAATGCATCAATATGTTCAGGATCAATCTTTAGAATTTTATCATATTCATTTATTGCTTCTTCATATTTTTGCTCCATGAAAAATAAATTAGCGTTTTTTAACAGAAGGTCAATTTCATTATCTGACTGACCAAATGCAAATGAAATTGAGAAAATGGAGAAAATGATAAAGAGAAAATATTTCAAAATTACCATTTCTGCTGAGAAATACAGGTATTAAAACAAATTTCAATAAGAAAAATCAATCCTGTCTTCTCGTATTGGCTTGTCAAACTTCTATATGCTATTTTTTACAGCACGAAGTGATTGGGCATACTTGCTAAGCAACCAATACACTGCGATTTCAGCTTCCAATCTAGCTTGTTGCAGGATAGATGTTTGGAATGGTGTTCCTGATGCTTCATGTATGACTGAAAGTTTTTTTCTTTCTTTTACTGGTGTTCTTTCAACCAGGCTTTTTCTAGCCTCAGATTGGCTATTTTTTTGCTGCAATAGTTGCATGAATTAGTATACGAGAAAAAATTATTTGAGAATGCCGTCCACATTGTGGCATGCCATATAAATAAGACCATATCATTTATGATACCAATATGATTCATTCAAGGATTAAAGAATAGATTGAATTTGAAAAAATAAAATTCTAAGATTAGTATGTGTTGATCCTATTTTGTAAAACAGGATTTTCATAAAATTAAAAAAGTATTGGTTAGACTATGTAAGTTTCAAGTACATTAGTTTTGGATAGTTTACCAAAATTTGTGCAAGTCGTTTATTTTGCCAGTCTTCTTTTGCATGACTGGAAGGATGATCAGTTTTGACACTTGTAATATTCTTGCAGAAAATTACCGAACACATGTCATTTTTGATCTTTGTTCCAAATGATTTGGGGGATAATCGTTCACTAGTATCAGATTTCATTGCTTTTGCAGGCAATAACATTGAAAAAACTAGGATTGTGGCCATTATTACAATTATAGATGCAATTAGGAATGCTCTCATCTGTCATTACCTGAAGGGTTCCAGAATTTCACTTGGAACCTCGATTTTGTTATTTCTTTTTTGGTGTCTAAACAGAGTCAAAGATATTTCGAATCAAAAATCATCCTCTGTTTCTAACCAAATTAATCCACGAATATCTTCCCAAGACAATGAATTATTAGAAAGTTTTGTTCCATCTTTTACTGGTGTTCTTTCAACCAGGATATTTTTTGGCTCAGGTTGCCTTTGTTCTAAAAGTTGACTCATATACAAACAATATAATGACAAATATTAGACGATAGTTACTAAATTGTGGTATGCCATCAAATGAGCAAGGAACTGTGTACGGAAACCTTCATGCTTACAAAATGTTTACAAGGCCAACGGCTCAACGACTTTTTGGAGCCTATTCTTTTAGAAAAAAAAGCGGAACAAAACATCATGAAAATTCCCAGAGATTACTAGAGATTTTAGCTCTTAATGGAACGCTTACCACTTGGGGGATGGCAAAAACACACATCAACAGTTCTTCTGCAATCAGAACTAAAGAAAAAGAAAACAGAAGATTACTAGTAGGCAGAATGGCACGAGGTAAACACACTATAGGTTTGTTAGAATCAGGACTGGTTGTAAAAGACGGCAAAAGTTTTGCCAAAGCACCTGCAGATCAATACAGATTATCTTTGCATGGAGTTTTGTATTGTTTAGATGTTTTAGATTTGTCTGACAAGCAGATTGATACTATGGCTGAAAAATATTCCTCAGTTCTTCCGATGGTATTTGGTAAATGGGACTACCTAAAATCAAATGTAGGAAATGAAGTGTATAAGTTGAAAAATTTAGCATCAGGTTTGTTCATGGACAATGTTCAGATATCAAAAATTTCAAATTTTCCAGTTTATGAGTTAATGACATACCTAAATGTGAAATACCAACAGAATTTTGAACAGATTGAAGAAGAAGATCTTGCAAACCAAATATCAATTTGGTTTTACACCAATCTACTGGTTCCAACAAAATTTAGAACAACAGGAAAACATTCATCATTAGAGGTCAAACAATGGAAAAAAATAATCCATGGAAATGACTTGATTAAAACATGGTATTATGATTTTGTAAACGAGGCAATCAGATTTTACAATAATAGGTTTACCAAATTAAAAAAATTAGAAAAGAAATAATCTATGCATGAGCAGTAACAACTTCCTCAAGCTGTTCAAATGAATATGGCTTGTTAAGAGTAGTTACCAGAGACATACTTTTTGCCTTTAGATGCTTTTTTTCATCAACTGCAAATGCTGTGATCAGTACAACTTTGGCTTCAGAATCAAACTGTTTTATCTTAAAAAACGCATCAAACCCATCCATTTTTGGCATTTTAACATCCATTATGGTCAGATCAGGATTAATATCCTTGTACTTGAGTACGGCATCTTGCCCATCTTCAGCAGTAACCACGTCAAATCCCATACTCTTAATCATGTAAGCAGTATTCTCCAATAGATCAATATCATCATCTACAAGCAAAATTGTCTTCTTTGACATAAAATAAGTCAATTATTACACATGATAAAACTTTCTAAGAAATCATTTTGTTAGGATTGAGATAGGGGAATAGTGATTGTAAATCGGGTAGGATTATTTTGAACAGCAATGGTGCCACCGTGTTGTTCTATAACATTTTTACATGTAGACAGACCCAATCCAGTGCCTTTTTGCTTAGAAGTAACTAGAGGATTGAATATTTGAGACATTAGATTTTTTGGTATTCCTGGACCTGAATCCTGTATTTCAATGATTGCACTAGTTTTGTTTTGATCAATTTTGCAGATGACTTTTCCTTGTTCTGTTCCTATTGCCTGAATTGCATTTAAGAAAATATTTGTAAACACAATTTCCATCTTTCGTACATCACAGCTAATCTCAATACTAGAATCAGGTACAGAGATTGTTATGTGTTCTGGAATCTCTAATGTGTTTTTTGCAGAATTTAACAAATCAGTTATTTTTATTGTGTTTTTTTCCAACGGGGTAGTTCGAACATAATTTAAAACATCATTGATTTGATGAGACATTCTATCTATAGCTCTATTCATTCTTTTTACAACATCGTCCATCTCTTTGTCCATGGTGTTTTTTTGTAAAATGTGTGCTGAGCTTTGAATTATTCCTAAAGGATTTTTCATGTTATGTGCCATGCTTGCAGATAGTTCTCCCATGGCAGTCATACGTTCATTTTTGATTTTAACATGAGCCTCTGCCAGCTTCTTTTCTGTGTCAATTAGATTCTGTAAATCACCACTCATCTCCTTGAGAGAATTACCAATTATGTTGATTTCGTTGATTCTACTTTTTTTGATATCAACATCAAAGTTTCCTTTTGCAATACGTCTAGAAGTTTCAGTTAGTCTCCTAAGTGGGGAAGATATCACCTTTGAGATCAATACTCCGACTACAACAGACACTATCATTCCTAAAACAGATACTGTCAGGATGGAATTTCTTAATTCTACAAATTCTTGGACAATAGAAGAGCTGTTTTGCTCTACAACAGATACCCAATCAAACCCCTCAAATGTTCTATATCCAGTAGATTTTGCATAGGAAATCAAAAGAAAGTCATCAGTTTTGTCATCTAATTCAAGATATCCTGTGTCTTCTCCTTGTGCAATATCTGAAAAATATGAAACAGAGGCATCAGATGTTGTGATCTGCCCGTTTGAAAATATCAAATGGCCGTTTTCATCTAATAGTATTGCATTACGGCCTGATGTTGTAAGCAGATCAGATTCTTCAACATACTCGTTTAGAAAATCATCCATAGTAATCACCACACGTAATACTCCCAAGAAATTGCCCTGAGCATCATCTATTCGATATCCAAAATCAATTGAATAGCTTTCATACTCGTCATTGTATTGGATTTTACCTACATACTTTCCAACATCTTTTGTTATTTGCCACCATTCTTCGTCACTTTGTAGATAGTCAGAAGTTCCCGATACTATTGCAACATTAGCACCATATGCATTTGTTACAAACAGTTCCTCAACTACATCATAATTGTACTCATCATGGTAAAAATCAATGGTATCCTGAAGTTCACTAATCAAAATTTCATCAGATACGCTTTGCCCTACAAAGGGAGTTACTTTAGTGTATTCGATTTCTTGTTCTTTGATGTTTAGATATTCCGTGATGTCTTGAATTCTTTCAAACTCTAAATTAGATTCGGTCAACTTATTATGAATTAGTTCAAGTTTTGTAAGGTCCTCAAAATCAATAACTCTTTCTTCAATGTGTTTATCTAGACCTTGAATCATGTTGTAAGCAAAATTTTCATTTCTTACTGCTAACAATTTTTTTATTTCATTGACACTAAGATCAAATGTCACTAATCCAAACACGGTAAACACCAAAGACATTGAAAACATTACAATAATTATGACAAATGAAATTCTCAAGATACTCTAGCCCAGTTCACATATGTTTGAATTTAAACATCACTAATTCATTTCAGAGAATAAGGCAGGCCACAACTTTTAAGATATTATCAAATATCATTTCCTAAGTAAGGTTTCATGAGCTCTTTGAGAGATGCTACGTCCGCCAAAACATCCAGAACAAATGAATTGATTTCCTCAATCAACCTACCAGATCATGCAATTAAAAAAACCCCATCTCTGGATGGAAAAAATCTTTCAAAGAGCATCTTTTTTGAATGCGTTAATTGTGCTGGACCATTAGTGCCAATTTCTATCTGTGTGACATGCAAGAGAACTAGCCTGCGTAGGTGTTTCAAATGCAACCATATACAAAATATGGGTGATCATGATTCCTGTAAAGATTTAATCAATTTCAGGAACAGCATAGTCATAAACAAGCAATAATTTCAATACAATGTTTTTCAGCATAGATTGTTTTTGGGTTAACAAAATTTGAGTAATTTCCGGTTTAGATGGCATGCCACAAAGTATACGGCATTATGATATATTTCCAAGATAATCAACATACCATGAAAACAAAAATAGTTCAAAAAAACTTGAATCAGGATTGTTCAATACAATCCACGTACAATCCATTTCAAAAGCAGGAAAAGGATTCAAAAGTAAAAGAGGTGCATGCTAAGTGGAATTAAAACAGATATGTGTAATTGATGATGTATGCAACCAAGTACGCCAGATTCCTGGGGTGCGATTTGTAGGAATAATTAACAAAAAAGGAAGGAAGATTGCAGGGGGTTTTAGCAACAAAGTATCTCCATTAGAAAAAGATGAACAGAAAATTGAGATGTTGTTTATGGAAATAGCACTGGATCTTTCAATGAGAAAAGACTTTGATAACTCACTTGGAAGCATAAATGCGATTGTTTCGTATAGAGACAAAGCAAACATCATAACAATTCCATACCAAGAAAATCTGATTCTACTGTCAACTGAACCAGAACTAGACACGTCCAAGATGATTCGAATCGTACAAGAAAAGATCACATTTGGCAAATACATAGAGGTCATATCTCAATGAACATATACGATACAAAATCAGTGATATGTGCGAAGTGTAAATCTTCAATAGGAGAGATTGAGTTTGATGCAGAAGTTATCATGCCACTGTGTGGAAAATGTGCAAATCCATTGCCTGAAGGAGACAATATAATTTACACCATCAACAACATCCAAAACAATTCACAACAATTGTTGCTAAAATCTAAGAGTGTGAGAATATAGATGAGGTGTCCTAACTGCGGAAACCAAGCAAGCTGGAGAGATCCTGATTGCAACAAGTGTGACCAAAAATTGCATCAAAAGAACTGCAAGGAAAAATCCCCAGATTGCAAGTGCCATCAAATCAATGAGCAGTTATGGCAGCAGAGAAAAATCTCTGCACAATAACTTTGTGAAAATAGTGGAAAGACATGCTAGTAGAAACAATACAAACAGAAGAGATATCACAGCTTGACAAGCTAATCAACGAAGTGGTAGAACAGAGAAAAGTGATAGGCATTAAATTAACTGTGACAGCATTCCAGGAAAAACTAGTATACACAGTACTGGTAATGTTAGAAGATTAAAATTTTAAAAAAAAGGGAATTATAGGGCCGGAAGTTCCAGACATTTGTCATTAAGCTAGAAATGTGTTGCAATAAATGCACCAATTCCCATTCCAATGACAATACCTATTCCCATACAAATGAGATCAAATTTTACGACCTTTCTGAATGGGGCGTGAACCATGTATCCTATGTGCTGATTTTTTGGGGATTCATTATTTCACCTCGCAATCAGATAGAAAGCGATTTTTGATAAAAAAACAACTTACATGTAGTATGCCATTGGCACATGAAATACTGAAGATTGTGTGAAAAAGGCAGGCCACAAAGTTAGAGGTATGAACAAATAATTTTTCATTTTATGTAACCTCATGCAAGCTGCAACCCAGTGTAAAGCCGTCATAACCTACAAGTCATTCGCTCTAATTGGAAGAGATGCCAAAAACACTCTTCCAATTAGGGAAGAAATTACCTACGATGCAATAGGACTATCATGCCTTATCAGAGATGAGGTATTGGAAAATTATACTTATCAAACTAAGAGGAGGTGTATTTGAAATAACAAAGACAGTTTTAGCCGTAGCTGTAATGGTAGTTTTGATAGCAGGTGTTATTGCACCAGCATTCCAAGATGTACATGCATACACTCAAAAAGCAAAATTTAGTTCTGAAAAACTAAAAGCAAAGTCATATGGAATTAAGACAAAAGACAAGGTTTCATTTGACGAAAAAGAAACAAAACACAACAGTTTTGGAGAAATTAAAAAACAAGATGTAAAAAACTACAAGAAGATCATGGCAGAGTATAGTGCAAAGAAGATCTTAAAGAATCTATACAATTTAGGATAGTAGTTTTTTTATTTTATTTTTCTATACAAATAATTCAATACCTTTTAGAAATTCTTTTTCATCAATTTTTCCATCTGCCCACCACTCAGAAGTATTTTTAACCCATGAAGGGATTTTTTGAGTTTTAACTGTGTTTGAATCTGGCAAATCTGAAATGACCGATATTCTTTGTTCAATGAAATATGTGATTCCTTGAAGAAAAACAACTCAAATTTGATCAAATAGGCATTTTGGATTTTTCGTATGCAATAAGGTGTGATTCGCCTCTGTTTGTTTTGTAGCTTCCAGCAGAACTGCCAATCTCATACGATGTCAAGTGTGCAGGATCCACGCCTGTTTGTCCCTCATCTTTGATTCTCTTTAGCTTTCTATCACTTATCACAAACATTACAATTCCGCCTATCACTGCCATTCCTGCCATACCATACATTACAGTTGCTGGAAACTCATCAGTGTCCGGCTTGTGAGTTACAAGGGATTTTAGGCTGGTTTGAAATACCTCGTTTCCGTTGAGGCGAGTGGTATCAACATATCCTTCAAAAGAAATTGTTGCATCATCACTTGACTCTATAACTTTTACGACATATTTTTTATCAAGAGTGATTTCCTGCATCCATTTTTTGTCCTCACACATGCCAACTTCTATGTTGCACTCTCCCATGGAATAGTGAGTAATGACATTTTTTCCAGCATAATCATATCTTATGGCATCAGACATTATTGCAGTGTTATCAAACAGGGAATGCCATTTGTGCAAGGGAAGTGTCCTAATTCCACTTGCGTCAATTAATGGCAACTCAAGTATTGTGACATCTTTGAGTTTGTCTGAAACGTCTGGAATCATCACATCAAGTGCAGATTTTGGATTGTTCACATCAAATGCACCATGAATAGTTTGAACAACTACCGGTGAGTCAAGTGAGATCCCTCGCCAATTCGAATCAACAGTACTCTTTTCAAATGACTTTTCAAGTATGTGGTTTGTAAGTGTTGGAACTAGTTGTACCTTGTATTCAATTACTGCAGAATGTGCATTTCCCTGCAATATTGCCTGATAGCTTATCTTTGCATCCGTGGCAACTGCATTGCTTGAAAGTTTTTTTAGATTTTGATTAATCAGTTCCACCAGTTCATCCATTTCAGGTGTGTTGGAATCTGCAACAAAGGATACGGTCTTCTTTGTGCCTCGCAATAATTCTGAGATTTTTCCTTCATCAGGATATTCAATGTAGACGACCCTCAAAAACTGAAATGATGGCTCTGTTGTGTTTTGATCTGATAGTATGGCAGCATCAAGCTGTGCAGCCGATGCGTATGGAAAACCCAAAACTAAGAGGGCCATGAAAAGATAATGTTTCATATTAATATATCCATAGAAATGAATATATCCATTATTATCAAATATATGGAATATGGCGAATATATCCACAGCCTCACAGACGTCATTGGATATATTCAAGGCAATAATGGACAATGGCCCCCTCACGCTTTACTCTGCAAACAGCAAGACTGGAATTCCAATTGGTACAATTCACAGACACTTTGGGCAGTTAAGCAAGTCAGGCAAAATTCGAGTTTATGAGTCAAAGAAAAAGGGCAGGAAAAAAATTGGGTATGGCCCTACAGTTTACGGGATAATCAAAGCATACAAACAGGATCGAGAGTTTGCAGAAAAAATTGAAAACTATTTTCTGATATGGATAGAAAACAAAGAGTTTCAAAAAGATCTTGAGAAAGAAGGATTTGACATAACTATTGGGAATCTGAAAAAATCAAAACATGTGTTTAGAAAGTTTTTGGAATATTTCAGTGCAGTTGAAGAACAAATAGAAAAGATAAGACGTGGAGATGATTCAACATCGCGCGACATACAGGTACTATTTGGCTCTATGATGTTGTCATCAGATACTCACTATCAAAAACTTTGGGCGGAACTGTATGATCAACTTCCGGGAATTCAAAAATATCTTGACGAATACATGGAGTCGATGATAAAGTCATACAAAGAGTTTAAGAAACATTCTAGAGAACATAATCTGAAAACAAAATAGCAGATGACACGAATATGATTCCAACTGGAATCAGATACAAGAATCGATTGAGATATCTTTTCTTGTTTTGGTATGCAAGATATACAATAACTCCTGCAGATATTGCCATGATTAGGTTTATGACATCATACATGTCATTAACAATACTGCATTGACGCAATCCCAGCATGCAGTAAAGAATCAAAAATGAAAAATTCCATGCAGAATGAAACACGATTGCAAACCATCCTTTTTTGCTAATCCATGTTCTGATGCTAAAAAATATGTGCGGAATTGTTAGGAGAAACCCCCCATATGCTAGTGCCTCAACTGAAAATACGGATGAACTAAACAAGTGTGATGCAGACCAAATTATTCCTGAACCTAAAAGTATCAACGGGTTGCCAGTCATGTAGTATGGCATCCCAAAAAATATTGATTCCTCTAGTAACCCTGAGCTTACTGCAAGAGTTATGGATACTGGGAATTGTGGTATTTCATAGTCTGAAATGATATTTGTGGCAAAAAAAGAGCCCGCATACATCAAAATCACGCCTAATCCGTGGTAGAACAGGCCCATTTTTAGAAGGTAGAAAATACTTGTTTTCTGAAATGGTTTGAGCCATGTTTTTGGGTTGATGTCTATTATTTCACGAATCATTATTCTTCAGTCTTCAAAACTAAAAATAGCATATGAGTATAATACACTTGGGTAAAGTCCCATCCGGTCTATTATAAATTTCATAATATCATATAGTTGGTTATGGAAAAAAGAATAAGAATATTGTAAACGTTCCAATCACTTTGTTTTTATATCAGAATATACTATAGTATACTAGAGTATACCATGGAACAAAGCACAATCAAACTTTCTAAAAAGATAAAAAACGATCTCAAAAAACAGATGATCCATCCAGGCGAAACCTATGAAATGGTAATTGCAAGACTGCTAAAAAATGTACAAGAAGACGATGTGCTAAGCCCTGCAATCATCAAAAACATTGAAGAGGGAGTTGCAGACATCAAGGCAGGACGCGTGTACACATCTGAACAAGTCAAAAAGAGACTAGGTCTGAAATGACATGGCAGGTCATATGGTCTGAAAAGTCTGTAAAACAGCTAGAAAAGATAGACAAGAAAAATGCACAAAGAGTTTATGATGCAGTGTTAAATTGCACACGAGATCCGTTCAAGAGCATGGCAAGGCTTACAAATTCACCATTTTACAGACTGAGAATGGGAAATTACAGAGTTATTTTGGATCTACAGCAAAGTAAAATGATTATCTTTGTTATCGAAACAGATCACAGGGGAAGAATTTACAAAAAATAGGGGGTAGATTCTTTTAATACTTTGAATCTGTTCTGTTGTGGGAAAGCGAAACAAGAAGACAAGACAGCCTGGAAAATCAACCACCAAATTTGTCATGATTGGCATAATATGTGCAGTAATTGCTGCAGTAGTTGGAATAGCATACGTGAATCTAGATGCAATAAAAGCAGACAACCCAAACGCTGTCAAATTATCACTTGACACTCGTAGTGGCTCTCCAGTTCTTGGCGACATGTCTGCACCAGTTACAATTATAGAATTTGGGGACTATCAATGTCCTTTCTGCAAGAGATGGAATGAATCAACAAAACCGGCCATAGAAAAGGATCTGATTGAAAGTGGGGAAGCTAGTCTGATTTACATTGACTTTCCCATCATAGGACCTGACTCTTTGACCATTCATGCAGGAAGCTACTGTGCTCAAGAACAGGATCTCTATTGGAAATATCATGACTTTGTATATGCAAACCAAGGACATGAAAATGACGGCTGGGCAAATTCAGAGAATCTGAAGAAACTTGTGTCTGAAATTGACGGATTAGACACAAATTTGTTTACCCAATGTCTTGATTCTGGAAAATATGAAAAACGAGTAGAGGACAACAAAAAGATAGCATCAGAGTCTGGAGTAAGATCTACCCCTACATTTATCATCATTGGGCCTGAAAATGCAGAGATGATCACAGGAGCACAACCTTACACTACATTCAAGGGAATCATAGATGAAATGTATGGTAAATAAATAAACCAATTCTTGTTTTTCAAACTCCAATAGATTTAGTTCAGCAAATTATATAGTTTGAATGCTAGTTTTTCATTTTAGAATTAATTTCCTAATCAGTTGAGATTTGTACAAGAAGATTATTCCAAGACCTGTGAGACTAGAGCCAATAATTGGATTCATAAAAATTTGTACAAAAAGTTAAAGGAAGATAGCATTGACCACTAGCACTCATGACAAATACGTACAACAATGCAGACACCATTAAAATAGATCCAGTAATTATCAAGAGCTTGCTTTTCGCTATTTTGTCTTGAATTATCAACCCGGTAATTATCAAAGAGGGAATTAATGCCAGAAAGTAACTAAATCCAATATGATTATTAAAAATATTATCAAATCCTTTTTCTTCCATTCCTTGTGCGGTTCCAGTCCATGCACCAATACCATCTCCAGTATTCCACACATGTGATGGTGTTTGGATTGCCAAAATCATCAGAGTCAAAACAAGATATGTGGCAGCAATGGTCACTGCAGCAATTATCATAGAGGTGTTTTGTGCGGGATAGGTAATCTTCTTTTGGAGCATGAATGCTGCAAATCCTGCTACAACTCCAACAATTATACCAGCCATTGGCCCCAGAACCTGACCGAATGGAATCAATAATGATGCTCCAGTTATAATGCTCAGTGGGATTCCTATCAATGGGATATTTTTTGATGCCCATGAAAACAAAATCCAAGACACCAGAGAAAACACAATGGCAAGTATCATGACAATAATGGAACTCATTGTAATTCCATCTGCCATAACTTGATCATTCATGCCAAATTCCAACCCCCTAATCCAAGGAACCATTACAAGAAACACAGCAATGACTATCAAAAGTTTAGTTTTCATTGTCCAAATCCCAAACCACCCTTTATCCAGCAAGAGATACTGATTGTTCCTGAATCAGGATAACACGGAATGAAAATAAATTCAAAAATCCCGCCAATCATGCTGATTGCTTCATTAATTCCAAGCAAGGCAAAAATTATCGTTGCCACAAAAAGTTTGGAATGTTTGTCGTAGAATGTGTACAGTTCTTTCGGTTTTTTTTCTGGATCGTTACTATGTAACATCGGCCACAAATACTTGAAAAACAAATATCCGATAGCACCATAAATAATTAAAACAAACAAGTTCTAACTCGCCTCATCAGATGATGATTTTTGCCAATGTACTGGAACATTAAACGTCCATGGTCCTTCTGCAATCACTATCTTTGGAAGGAGTGTATTCTCAATAGGAGTCATATGTGGAGAAGGTCTTGGTGGAGGGGGTGGCATATTCATACTTGTTGTGTTTTGTCTTACCCATTGTACCTCTTTAATTGTCAGAATGATTTCTTTGGCTTTGGGGTCAAGAGTGGATGAAAAAATACTATGCCAAGAATAATTTGAGATTATTTCCATAGTAGTGGGATCAGGCCCGCTGGAACCACCGCCACCTCCACTTTCGTTGGTACTTGCATACCTATTTCCCAAATCATCTTCCAACGTGATAATCAATCTTGGATGTTCATTACGCATCATCCTGTTCATGTGATTCATTTTACGAATATCTGTAAAATCAGACTCGGGAATTTTTATGCGTTGATACGAATACCAGATAAGCTTCATCATGTTGGAATAAACTTCTAGCGAGGGTATCGTAAACTCAGTATCATCCACTAAGATCTGTTTTGATATTGAAACAACATTGACAAGTTTTTTTGGTGTGAACCTGTATGGATCAAAGATTTTTGCAAGATTTGCATCTTTAAACTCAAATCTGGTGTTTTCGGTGATTTTCCAGAATGGTTTTCCTTCAGGTGTCACATCAACGATTGCAGACTGGAATGATTTTGGGAACGAAGGCAGATGTGAACTAGACCGATTTCCTCTGATAGTTCCTATGTCTGAGGATGGATGTTGATTCTCTTTTTCCCACATCTCCTGTTGCTTTTTTTCATGCCATTCCTTCTGGAACGGAATATCAATTCTATCGTCATTTGTAACGACAAAACCCATGATTTCAGAATAATCCAGATGTGAGTGATATCCAGGCATCGTTTTCTCTGCTATGTTAACAGTAGCTAATGTCACAAGTTCTGCCTCTGGAATACTTTCGGATTTTATTTGGGATTCTGGAAACTTGCTAAGATTGATTGTTTGTTTCCATCCCCCTAAAATATCCACATTGCACGATACTGGACCATAAAGAATGATTTTAGGAGGATGTTGGACTTTCTTTTCAGGATTGTTTAGAAATTCCACTTCTATTTCACGTGTATCTATTTCCTGTAAATCTGAATCAGACATTGGCAAGCACATTGCAACAGTGTTTTTGGTGTTACCGCTTATCTTGACTATCTCTCCTTCTTTTATTCCAAATCTCTGCATATAGTGGGGCTCAATCTTTACAATAGTTTTACACTGGTGTGGATCGTCATTATTTTCATTTCTGTTTCGTCTTTTGTGAATCACTCTGAATTCAATGGAGTTATTATTCTCAGTCATTGCAATACCTATAGATTTAATTTTTTAATAGGACATTCATAAAGTATTCTAATGATCAGTGATTAATTCATCCAAGTTTGATCGTTGCACATCTTATTTTTATAATATAATGAGACAATACAGTAATGAAAAAATACGTGTTCTTATTTTTCTTGTTTGTAATCATCTCATTTCCGTTATTTCATTCAGAGGTGTTTGGTCATGGAAATCCTGGAATAGACAGAGCTCCTCCAATTGATTTTGAGAGCAGAAATGTCACAGTAGAGGCAAGAATGAATCCATCAGATATGACGGTGGGTGATTTTTCAAATGCGTTTATGAAGATCACGTTTCTTGATGTCGATACTGGAAAAGCATTCAGACAGGTAACTTATTCAGTAGATGTCTATAAAAAAGGGGAATTATTGGCTAGAAATAATTTCTATGCAGAAGATGGAACAACAACGATAGACATCAGACCTAACAGTGATTGTGATAAAACACCAATGTGGAAATGTACAAAGTATTACGGGATTGAGCATCCAATAGCAGGAGCACTGTACACATTTGGCCAAGATAATCCTGTAATTGACGGACCTATATTCACAAACGGCGGATTGTATCATATCAAGGTATCAGTGATTAGTGCAGATAGCGTAAGATCAAATTTACTTCATCCTTTAGAATTTGATTTGTATGTGACAATAGCACAAGAGCAGGTATTTTACATCACAGTTCCGGATCATCTGATAGCAAAACAATGATGAAATCATAAAGAATTTCAAACTGTTTAGACTAGTTTAATTTTGTCTCGTCATCATAGTCATTTTCGTCTAAATCCTCTTCTTCATCTTCAGAAGATTCATCCAAAGGTTTTTTCTGTTCTGGGATGACATCTGGAACTACATCTGGAATTAAATCAGGAATGATGTTTTGCTCATCAATAGGAATAAGAGTCAAAGTAGAATTAACATGATCTAACTTTCTGATTTGATCAGAAATAATATTGTCAAGCTGTGATTTACTATCAGATTCTATTCTTGCCACAATGTCATAGACACCGTATGTTCCTTGAGCATCAACTACATTGTTAATTTTCCTCAATTGTCCCAATATTGACTGCTCTTTGCCCGGATCACAATTAATTAAAACAAAGGCCTTATCCACAATAATAGTACATAATCATCAAATTTCTCTTTTGTGGTTCTATGACAGAACTAAAATCATATAATTATCTTCAAAGAATATTCACTGTGGGAACCGGTACGCAGTTGATGGAAAAAGTTTTGTTTAAAATTGCAAAACAATGGATTGCAGGAAACACTATTGATGACGCGCTAGTTTCTGCAAAAAACGCATACCAATTAGGAAGACATGCAATCATAAACAAACTAGGCGAATACCACACCTCAAAAAAACAAATCAACGCAGATATGGAAGAGTATAAAAAAATCATAGATTCTTTTAGAAAGTGGAATATTCGCGGGGCAATCTCGGTAAAACCTACACAGATAGGCCTTTCTATTAGCCAGAAAGAATGTTATCATAATTTTGAGAAAATCATACAAAAAGCATGCAATGCACACGTCTTTGTTTGGCTGGACATGGAGTCAGCCGAACATACAGATGAGACAATAGAAATTTACAGTACATTTTTTTCAAAATATGAAAGACTCGGAATTGCATTACAAGCCAATCTCAAGAGAACCGAAGATGATCTGAATGACTTGTTACAGATGGGCGCAAAAATACGCCTGGTAAAAGGAGCATACCGAGAAAAAGCAAGCATATCATTCAAATCAAAAGAAGACGTGGACAAAAACTATCTAAAGCTGATGAAGACACTATTCAAGAAAGGAAACGAGTTTGCAATAGCAACACATGACGAAAAAATAATACGAAAGGCAGAAAACTTGTCAAAAAAATATCCCAAAAAATTTGAGTTTCAGATGCTAAAAGGAATCAGAGAGGAACTAAAGCCCAAACTAATTAAAAAGAAACTGGTCGTTTCAGATTACATCCCGTATGGGATTAATTGGCTACCTTATTCATTTAGGCGAATTAAAGAGAGAAAAAGAAACATACTGCTGCTGGGAAGTTCACTGATTCAATCACAACGGGTTTGAGTCTGACTATGCATGAATTGTTGCAGATAGTTTTCACCACCGGTACCTTTTCCCGTAGATCCAGAATATTTCCAACCAACAAATGGCTGACTAGAGACTAATGCAGCAGTAGTTGCACTTGCAAAACGATTAGCATACACAACACCTGCTTGAATTTTTGAAAAGAATTCTTCTACCTGTTTGTCATCATTGCTAAAAATACCTGCAGTTAACCCATATTCTGTTTGATTTGCAAGTTTGATTGCATCATCAAAGGTATCGTATTTTTGAATGCACAAAAATGGTAAAAACAATTCCTCTTTGACAAGTTTGTGATCATCAGGTAATTTTGTGACGATCGTAGGTTCCACAAAATAACCCTTCTCAAGACCTGACGAAGACAGTATTGTCCCTCCGGTAAGAACCTCTCCATCTTGTTTTGCCAGGCTTACTGCATTTTCAAATTTTGTTTTTGCATCCTTGTTAATTACAGGCCCCAGGAACACATCTCTTTCCCAAGGCATCCCTATTCTTAGTTTCTTTGTCTTCTCAACAATCTTTGAAATGAACTGATCAGCAACGTCATTTTGAACATAAACTCGAGAGCACGCACTGCATTTTTGTCCTCCAAATCCAAAGGCAGCAGCCATGACTCCTTCAGCTGCCTTGTCCAAATCAGCATTTTTAGTCACAATGGCAGGATTTTTCCCTCCCATTTCAGAGATGAAAGGTTTTGCCGTGATTTTAGTAAACTCTTGGAATCCCCTCATGCCAACCTCACGGGATCCAGTAAATGCAATGCCGTCAACGTCTTTGCTCTCAATGATGGTTTTTCCAACTATTCCTCCGGAACCTGTTACAAAATTAATTGCGCCGTCTGGAATTACAGAATAGATGATTTTTGCAAACTGAAAGGAGGATAACGGTGCGTCACTTGCAGGCTTTAAAATTGCAGTGTTTCCTGTGATTAACGCGGCAGTAGTCATGCCTATTGCAATTGCAGATGGAAAGTTAAATGGTGCAATTATTCCCCACACACCGTACGGTTTCATTACAACCTGTGTTTTCTCATGAGGATTTGGATGGGCAGTCGGCTTGCAGAATCCCAGGTTATTTTCTAATTGTAATGCATAAAATCTCATAAAGTCTATAGCTTCATCAACGTCTCCCATGGATTCTAGGCGATTCTTTCCATTCTCAAGGGTCATGAGAGCAGCTAAAAAGAATTTTTCTTTGGAGAAAACATCCGCACAATTTCTGAATATTTCAACTCTTTTTTGAAATGTGGTATTGCTCCATTTTTCAAATGCATTTTTTGCACTAGATATAGCATTTTTTGTGTCATCAACGGATGTTTTTGGAAATTCTCCAACAACGATTTCAGTGTCAGAAGGACATCGGACGGAAAAACAATCATCGTAATAGATCTCTTTGCCATTGATTATTATCGGATATTTTTTCCCAAGGATTTTTCTGACTTTGTCAATTGCACTATCAAAAGATTCATGAAACTTTTCAGTGGAATTATTTGCTACTGCCTTGCCCCATGTGTATTCGTTTTCAAATTCAGACAAGTTATGTTCCACCTGATGAATAAAGCACTTCAGATATTATTCTAGATGCCAAATGTGATGTTCTGTCTTTAATGTCAAAACTAGGACACACTTCCATTATATCCATTCCAATTATTCCTCTTTTTGCAATTTTTTGTAATAAATAGATGGCATCATTACTGTTAAGACCTACAGGAACTGGAACAGATACGCCTGGGGCATGTGCAGGATCAATACAATCCATATCAAATGAGACATACACTTTGTCCCCCAACTTGTCCAATATCGTGTTTGCAACTTTTGCTATTCCCTGCTCTGCAATGTCAAAAGGGGTAATTACTTGTAGATTGTATTTTTTGATATTATCCAATTCCTCTTGTTCAGGAGTTCGAATTCCTATTTGAATACTAGATTCAATTTCAATTCTAGAAAGGACATCAGTGATTACTGAACCATAGTAGTTGGCGGCGGAACTTACAAAGTCAGGATGAGCATCAAAATACACCAGAGAGATTTTTCCATAGGTATTTGCCATTGAATTAATTATTTGACTCGTAATGGAATGATCACCTCCAATAGAGATAGGAATCTTTGAGGAGGTGGAAATTTTATCATATATTTTTTCAATATCGGTTCTATTGATGTTCCCAATGTCATGCACTTTTTTTTCATTGCCTTGAAATGGCCGCCCAAGGGAGACTGTACCATTCCGAACATAGGAATCACGCAGATTGGAGATCTGTCGGATTTTAGATGGCGCTTCCTCAGTTCCTTTCCTTAAAGCGTGTGATTGGGATTCGTCCGGAATTCCCAATACGACAAATTCGGATTCATCAAAATTGTCAGTGTTGGCCCAACAAATTTTCTCCATAATTACTTTGCAATGTTATAGAATTTGTATTTTTTTGCCTTGAACCAAATGGAATAGACGTAACACAATAACAGAAATTGAACTAATTCTCACAAAGACCAGCTAGAAAGAACAGACATGAGTTAGATTATTCTTTTAGTTTGCTTTCCCTGAACACATCAGAACCATACCAACAGTATCTAAAATAATCAAGACACCATTCATGAAACATCAAGTCATCTGAATAAAACATTTCAGTAAGATCAGACTCGCCATCCAAAGTTGGAAACATTATGCATGCCTCTTTTTCATTTAGAATTACAACTGTCTGGACATTCTTTTCCATCTTTCTCTCAATTAGACCTTTTTCAATTAATTTGTCAAAGCCAAGTTTCTTCAGTAATGCTTTTCTGCCCTTAGGAACTGATGCAGATTCTGAAAATATGTAATTGAATCTGACTCCTTTTTTGACTTGTTTCACCAGCGGCTCTATCAAATCCAGCGGAACTTCTGACAATATTTCGTAGATGTATTCATTTGAGTTTTTGTAAATGCTTTTCCATTGTTCCAGAACTTTGGAGATTCCTTTGATGTACTGACCATTTGCAAGCTGGCCGCAACGCATTTGGAACTTGTGTGGAATTTCACCAAAATTATGCTCTTCAAAATATTTCCTGTTTTGTGAGATAAAAATGAGTGACGGTACTTGGGTGCACACGATTTTTCCAAACGTCGTTAACAGATAGGTGCCATTTGTTTCCTTTTCAATAAGGCCACTTTCCTCCAGTCTTACAAAATTTCTGTGAACCTCTTGTTTTGTAGCGTCAATTTCTTTTGCAAGCGCAGTAGGGGTATAGTTTTTTTCAAGCAATTTGAATAAAATTTGCATTCGTTGAGGACTGGCCAAATCAAGCGCATAGTTTGCGGTCTCATCGAAAAGATCAGGCATCAAACATAGTCCTCAATACGAGATAAAAATGATTACAAAATCATTCTATAACTTTGATGAGCTCTTTGAGATTTCTTCTTGATTTTGGCGGCTTTTTCTTATCGGGATAACCAATGCAAAGAATGGATGACGGCCTCAAATCAGTTCCCAAAATCTTCCTTACCTTTTCCTCATCAAACATTCCAATCCAAATTGTGCTAAGCCCCACTCCTGAGGCTGCCAATAATGAAAATGCTGCCGCAATAGTGGCGTCCTGTAATGAGAACTTCTCCAATATCTCGGGAGGGAATTTCAGTTTGACTCTGGATGGATCAGTACAAAATACCAAAACAACAGGGGCATTGACATAGGGTTGCTTGTTTGCAGCTTCGACAAGTGCTTCTTTGGTATTTTTGTTTTTAATCAAGAATACTTGAAATCCTTGGAAGTTACCAGCTGTCGGAGCAACATCGGCTGCTGAAAGAATTTTGTCAACCTTCCAGTCCTCAACCTTGGTTTTATCAAATTTCCTTGTGGAACGCCTTGTAGCAAAAACTCTGAACAGGTCTGTAGGAGAAAGGTCTTGTTTTATTTTTTCAGGTTCGGATGACAGGATAGCTTCAATCAGAGATTGTTTTTGATTTGTTTTAGAAAATTTCTCTTGCACTTTGTCATCTTTTCTTATCCATACTGAAGGATAGAACTCCTTGGAACCTATGTAGACATACTGGGGTTCGTGAGGAACCTTAGCATACTCTAAGACTTGCTGTTGAAGATCAGTTGTCTGTGCCTCCAATAACGGGTGATTTGTCAGAGTAAACTGAGTAACGTCAGAATTTACTCTAATGAAGCTCGATTGATCTTCCAACTCGACCTCGCCAGTGGAATTTTTTTTAAAAATTTCAACCAAATCTTCTAATTCTTTTTTGTTTAGAATGACCACATCAGTATCATCCTCATCAACTCCTTTCCAAACTAATCTACAGCCCTCCTTTGATGTATAAGACGGCTCTATTGTTTGAAATTGCATGCTGGTAGTTATGAATAATTATTATAAAAAAGAAGTTGTTGCTAGCCCAATAAACCACTAGCAACAAGATAGGCTCCAGCACCCATTCCCATCACTACACCGATTCCCATGCAGATGAGGTCAAACTTTACGACCTTTTTGAATGGAGCATGAACCATTTTATCCCAGTTTGAGATTTGTTGTTTCATGATTATACTATGGTGCTAGTTCTTCATAGACTCTGGTAAATTATTTAGATTACTGGTAAGCTGAATAGCTGACCAATGTATATGGTAAGTAATGACATATCCTTTCCATGCGAGAACTACATTGCTCCAGACCAGTCAAGAACTGTGATTTTTTCCACAGATTTCTCGCTGTTTTTTCAAAGGAGGAATTGCAATGATTCAAAATAAACAAAAATCAAAATTAATGATTCCAAGATACAAAAAGGCATTCATTGGTTTCTATGTTTTTGCAGTAGTTTCAGTTATTGTTCTTTCATTAGGATTGTAGGTGAAAAATACAATGAGAATGGATAGTTGCAGAAAATGCGGATTGGGCTTGGAGACAAAACAAAAATGTTCAATGTGTATGGAACCAATAAAATTTTCCTGCAAGAATTGTAACTTTGAGACGGATGAGCAGATTCATTCTATCTGCAGGTTAGTAGACGTGAACTACAAGCCGCCAGTTTACGAGGTTGCATGATTGCTTCGTAATGCATGATCTTATCTACCATGTTGGAAAAGATGTGAAATTTCAAGCATATAGAGAGGGAATTTGCAACTATAAAACAAGAAATCTCAGAAATGACTCAATAGGATTCAGATGTCCACGGAAAAATTAGACAAATACACAGTCGACATCTATTAAAAATAAAAGAGAATGGTTATTGAAGTTCTTGAATTCGTTTTATGATTTCATTCATCTCAAATACCATTTTTTTCTGTGCAATGATATTCTTTGATTCTAGGAATTGGCTTTGGAGGTCGGAAAGAGAGTCTTTCAGATCACTTATCTGTGTAGGCTTTGGCTCAAACACAGTTCTTGTTATAGGAACCGATTGTTTTGAGTCAATTTGAACTTTGGAGATTTTTGCAGTACATCCATAGCACGGAGCTTCAATGTCATTTTCGTATCGTGGCAATTTCCCATTCATGTCAAAGTTTGACTGAATGTCTTCTTGTGCAAGATTGTGTTTTATGTTAAGTTCTCTCACAATGTTTTGCATTTCGATTTTTGGCATCTTGGCAAATTGGACATACTGTTTCATAGCTTCAGAAAATGTTCCGCCTTGTTTTATGACAGAATCCCTCGCATCTCTTGCCAGAGATATTTTTGCGTGAAGATAATCAAATTGATCCCAGAATATCCCATGGTTTGTGGCATTAAGATTTGAAACATATTTTGCAAATGCATTTCTAGGCGTGAATTCTTCATATGTTTTTTCCATTCTTTGGAGTTCTTGCTTTAGAGATTCTTGTGAAATAGCCCGTTGCTCATCAATGAGTTTTTGTTGGGCATTGCGCTTGTTTTCAGTCTCTTTTGCTTGCATGAATTGTTTTTTTGCAAATTCAATTTTTGCAAGAATGTCTTGTGAAACAGGATTGTTCAGATCATCGCCCTCAATTTTTTTGAAGTCTGACTGTGCAAAGGCGTCAGCACTAAAAACAGACATTACAATTACAGAAGCGATGATTGATGCATACAGTAGTTTGGTCATTGAACACAAAAACTGAAAATCATTTATGAGGAATTCGTAGGAATTATTAGATTAAATCATACTGATGGTTTTAATACAAGTCTTCAAGGGATTGTAGACTAGATGTTTGTTCAACTGATTTTTGCATGTTACTGTTCTCTTTTTAGAGATTCCAGCAATTGTACTATGTATCATCGCAAGATCTTTTGCAATCTATTAAAATAAAAACCGCACAATTTTGATATCCAGATCAGACTTTAGTGAAAAAATTGAAAGAAATCTTTTGCGTCTTTTTTTGATAGTTCCTTGTTTTTAGTTACACAGTAATTAGTTGTAAATGTACATTTTGGACACCCGCCCCAATTATCCCCTTGTTGAACTAGCTTTTTCTGGTTAGGATCCGCAGGACAATCACAGTCACACAATAATGAGTAACATGTATTGAGAATTTTTTCAAAATCATCATAGATAATTTTACTACATCCGTTGAATCCATCTGAGGAATTATCATAGAGGTAAATCATCCCATTTTCATAATATGCATCGATATCGTTTGATTCAGATTTTGTGATAATTTTTGCAGCGTTGATAAACACATGAGTTATTGTATGAAGTCTAGAGTCAGATGCGATTTGACTTTTTGATTCAGGGTTTGATTTTAGAATAAATTCTGGAGGGATTGCAATGCTTACTGAGGAATGTCTTGATTTCCAGTTAAAATTCCTCCAGGATGAAATGCTGGTCCCATTGTGGGTTTCAAAGTTTTCTGATGATTCATTATAATTTCCTTTTACATATCCAGTGATGGTTCTACTTAGCTCAATTATGCCATAACGTAATGAGAGGGTCTTAGACTTTATGGTAATATCTCGATGCGTTGCATTCCTTTCTGACGTCTCAAGTATGGTTGTTCTGACTATTGGAATGGTCCTTTTTTGTTTTTCATATGATCTCTTCAGATACGCCCTTGCGCCATTTTGGGACTTTATCAGAGATGTGACCTCGTAATTTTGCTTGTTAAAATGATAGATGGCGTTTTGATGCAACTGGTAATATCCAACAGGAATGCCACGTGTCCCTATCTTTTTAGAGTTAAAGTAAATTGCAATCTCGCCTGATGTACCACGTAAATTGATGCTGTTTGCAAAATCAAAGAATTGGGATTTATCAGATTCAGTTGCTGCCGCCTTTTCAATTTCTATTGATTCCAGATGCTTGTCAGAAATGATTGGGTTTTTCTTGTTTATTGGAATTACATGGTCTTGTGACAGATAATCATCAATGTGGCGTGCAAAGTAGTGGCATGCCGCATCATCAGGATCAAAAACGCATATTGCATAGGATTTTTGTCCCATACGTCCAGCACGCCCAATTCTCTGAACAAAAGAATCATACTCGTTTTTGAATGCAGATATCACTACATCCACATGACCAATGTCTATTCCAAGCTCCAATGTAGGCGTACACGATAATGCATCTAGTTCTCCTGCTTTCATTTGAGATTCGTATAACTTTCTGTTATTTTGATCAAGGCCCCCCCTATGTATTTGAATTCTAATTCCATCATTTGCAACCTCCACATTTGATGCTAGAAATTCCGAATCATTATGAGAATTACTAAAGATTAGCTGAGTAGATTTGTTCTTGTAGCATATTGATGCTAGCATCTCCATGGTAGTTCGCTGTCCATATTTTCTAGGCATTATGAAAAACATGTGCATGTCGTGTTTTCTTCGAATCTTGCTTTTGATGTACGAAAACGAATCTTCAGGCAAATCAAACATGCTTGAAAAGAATTCTTTTGAATTATCCAGAGTAGCTGAAGAACCAACGAATTGAACATCATCCATGTATCGCTTCATTCTGTTTAGGACGTGATACACATTTGATCCATGAAAGCTAGTGTAAGAATGAGCTTCGTCCATTACAATTATTCTGGCATTTTTGAATAATTCATTCCATTTTTTGTCTTGTAATATCAAATGATAATTGATAAAATCAAAGTTTGTAGCAATGATCAATGATTTTTTACTGGCATCGGAAATTATCATGTCTTTGTAGTCGGAGCTCTGACCACCATGAATTGAATAAGCGGCAACTTTGTTTTTCAACCCACATCTATCAATTAGCTGGGATATCTTTGAGACCTGATCATCAATCAGAGCGTTAAGAGGATACACAAATAATGCAAATACGCCAGGCTGTTCCTCTTGGGAAATCTTTTGTAAAATCGGAATACAAAAGGCCTCAGTCTTTCCAGAACCAGTAGGCGCAGAAATTATCGAATTATTTCCGTTTAAGATTGAGCGTATTGACTCTTCCTGGAATGGAAGTAATCCAGAAAATCCGTATTTTTCAATTCCTTTTAGAATATTTTCAGATAATACATCCTTGAGACTTTGAACAGGAATCTTTTCAGGTTCCGGTGAGAACATTTTCTCATAATGAATAATTGCCAACGATTCTTCTTTATGGCCCTGAACTATCTCACGAATAATCCTGTCTTCATCAACAAGAGATTGCGGGATTTTTTTAACATCAAATAAAATTTCTGCAGGTAATGTAATTTTTGACTCTGGTTTTGGCTCTTTAGGCTGAGCATATTTTTTTATTTCATCTGGAAAATATTCTGATTCAGCAGGATCATCACATATGTGGGGCTCATCTGTTCGCGTATCAATTGGAATGAATTTTCCACTATCAGATTTGAATTGATCATCCCAATAGATTTGTGCGCCACATCCTTTGGAGCAAGATTTGGTTATTCCAGAGTAATTCATCCCATAAGTTGGTCTTTTTGGAACTACTCTTTCAGGATTACACTTTGGGCAAACCCAGGGTCCTCCAACATCTTCAAAATTTTGTGAAAGCTTGGTATCACAATTAGAACAAAATTTCATGAATGTTTTTTCGAGTAAATTACCATTAATGAATATATGAAAAATTTATTGTTTACATCAGATCAATTTTTGTTTAATCATTGACTTGACTAATGTTAAGCACGAGGCTTTATGCAAATATCAAAAATGGGAATTTTAGTGGATTTATCCCGAACGCATGTGAAAATTTGTACAACATTCACATTCTTTTGCGATGCATTCTTTTTCAGCACAATGCCCACAAATCCCACATTCACAGTGTATGCTCATGATATCAATACAAGTTTTACAAATATAACAGATCTGTATTTTCACACACCATACAGTTCAAAGAACAGTTTATCAAACAAGTTTATTTTGATTTGTTATCCAATTGTATAATGTCGCCTAAGGAAATTTTATCAATCAATTCAACTAGTTTGTTGGTATCAAATGGTTTTTGAATTATAGCAGAGGGTTTTAGTTCAAACAAGTCATCGTTACATTCATTGTCTGGACTTCCTGTCAAAATTATCACTTTGGCATTAGAGTCCAGATTTCGAATATTTTCGAGCCCATACAGGCCATCAAAATCAGGCATCCAATAGTCCATTATAACAACATCAGGAGAATATTTTTGGTACAGTTTGACTGCGTCTTGCCCATCATATCCCATTCCCAATACTTCGATTGAACGAAGACTAAGAAGATCAGACAGGATTTCTGCGCTTTCCATATCATCATCGATTATGATCACCTTAGGCTTCATGAATTGGATTAATCGCACAAGATTAAGAAATCAAGTTTGATTCAAATAAACAAACTAGGTTTTTAATTGAAAATCTCTTTTTAAAGCACACTTTATACCAAAAATGACGTGTCACAAATAGAATATGTTTTGATGATCGGTGTTGCACTAAGTGGGAAGACTACTTACATCAAAGCCAATTTTGATCATAAACGAATTTCTTTATCATTTTTTGATAACAATAGAAAAAAAGAACTTGAATATATTGAAGAATGCCTCAACCGAGGAAAAAGCATAGTCATAGATGACACAAATCTTACAGAAGACATACGAAAAAGGCACATAGATCTTGCCAAGAAATACAATGCCAAGGTAAGAGGAGTTTTTATGAACACTTCAAGAGGGTTGTTAGAAAAAAGACAAAAAAGTAGACGAGATCCCTTTCCACTATCTGCAATTTATAAACAACTTAACGAGCTTGAGACACCAGTAATGGGAGAAGGATTTGATGAATTAATAATAAAAAAAGACTATGAGCGACCAAGAGAGACCTGACTGCCAAAATAAAACTAGTTTATTTCCTGCACTTGTCGCATACTGCCTCAAAGGTATCATTATCTAATACAAGTGAAACTCCAGAGGAGTAACATTTAGAACACAATCCTATCATGGATCATTAGGTTATTTGAGACGAAATTATAATTCTTTGATTGAAATATTGCACAATATTTGTCAATGAATTTTAAGATCTGAAATTAACTATATTTTTAAAAATATGATTCCATGATAAAAGAATTCTTAGGTTTTATCTGGGATTTAGTAACGGGTAACTAATTTTTAAAATACTTCATAAACAAAACAGGTTTGTTTATGAAATGTTTTTTTCGTCAAGACCGCAATTGATGCATCGCCGCGTGTCTAAAATCAAGAAATACGCAAAATTATGAACAAACCCCTTCTTGCATTCCACAAAAGACCAGCAAGGGGTTGACGGATTAAGTATCGTGTTGAAAATAATATCGATCTAGAGTTAATTTTTTTGTTTTTAAAACAAACTGATTTTATTCAAAATTGAACGTTGTAAAATAGTATTGTTGAGAGTCAATTACAGTGATACAGTTCCAAAGGAATGGCATTCTAACTTATTACTATTCCAATATCTGCAACGTGTGAAACCGATTCCATGCTGTTTCCAGTGGAAATTGTTGCGGTAAACTCACCAGATTCTTCTGGAATCCATGAAAGACCTACATTAAAGGTCTGTTCTGCTGTCAGTGTACCAGTTACCCACGTAGTGGGTCGGATTGGATTGTCTTTGCTGTCTTTTATGTCAAGCATATACACAAAGTCCTGCTTGATATCACTGGGGTTTGTAATGTCTGCCACAACCTGCAAAATCTGATTGGATTCAATATTGCTTAACTTCTGGCCAAACGAATTTACTAGGTCGACGTTGTCTATGCGTATAACTTTATTATCAAAAAGAAAGTCGTTGTTAGGGGGCTCATGTGATACTTGGGATGTTGTCGCACCAACAGTTTGTTTGGATTCGGATTCCTTTGCAGTTGAGGTCTCATCCAGATAATCGTTCCAGTCTACATTAATGTCAGGATTTTTCTCATAGCCCTTCACCGCATCTAGCACCTTGCTTTTTTGCTCAGATTCAAGTTTGAGTAAGGCAGCATCTCTTTGCTCAATTATTTTCTCTTTAACGGCATTATTTGCATCATTTAGTTCTGAGATGGATTTGCTCAGATCCTCTCGTGTGAGGCCATGACCGTTTTTGTATTCGATTATGACTTGCCTGATTTCTTGTTTTGTAAGCGTCTCTTCATTTTCAAGCATTTCTTGGTATTTTGATTCTAAGCTTTTCTTTGCAGCAGAATGGTCTTTGGTTATCTTGAGAATTTTCTGGTTTATTTCATAAATGGTGTCTGCAGTTATCTTTTGTTTGTCCTTGTTGTAGATGTATTCTATTAGCGTATGAATCTCTGCCGTATTATCAGATAGCATCTGTTTTGCAGCATAGTCTGAAACACATTGATATTCTGACTGTGCTAGGCGATAGACTACCTGGTATCCTTCTCCACAATCAGTTGCAGGATTTGTTTTTACATCAGATGAAATCTCACCCATATCATGATTGTAGATAATAATGCCTGGAACATTATTGCTTACCCAATTCTCAGCAGTAGCCTCATCAACACAGGTCTTGTATTCGGAGGTTATACGAGATACCAAAACATATCCTTCATTACATTGAGTAACATCATTACCGGTTGAGCTCCGTTGTGCAGATATGCTGGCGTCATCGGGGTTTGCTAAGATGTAGTTTGGTTGCAGTTTGTGATCTGAGTAAAACTCAGACAGTTTAGATTCAGCATAAGGAGAAAAGTGGATTTGGCCTGTAGAGTTGAAGAGTTGCTGTTCGTTGTAATCTGCAAGATTGTGCTTTACATTAAATTGAGCGTTTACCTCGATTAGTTCGATTCGCTGCGTGGATGCTGCCATGTTGTAAGCATCCTTTGCAGATTGCATAGTTCCTCCATTTGCCAGAATTTGGTTCATCGCAGATCTTCCGGCTTTGACCTTTTGCTCCTTGAACTCAAACTGATCCCAAAACACTCCCTGAACGTGATCTGGTTTCTTGCTCACAAAGCTATCAAATGCATTTCTTGAAGAATGTTGTTCCCAAAGTCTATCCCACATTTTTAGATCTTGGTTCAGACGTTCCAGAGATAGAACTCGTGCCCTTTCAAGGTTTTCTCGAGCTTGGTTTTGCTCATACTCGGTTTGCTGCAGATCTTCGATCATTTTCTTGGTCTGCTCTATCTTTTTTAGGAGATCCTGTGCCATGGGATCGTTTTTTAGATCTTCAGATAGTATGGTTTGCTCGCTTATGTTGGATTGTTGTGCATAAGCGTAGTCTCCAGCAAATAAAATGGTCATGGAGACTGTAAATATTGTTAAAATTAGAAACCGAGGGTTAACTACCATATGTTGTCTCAGTGTATCTCTGAAACAGGGATTCATCATTCAGGGTTATGACATTGTGGATAATAAAGATTAGGATACTAATGATTAGGATTTAAATGAATAACATATTAACTAATATAGCTTTGATTAATCTGGTAAACGTGGTACGGAAATAAATGAAGACACTAGATCTAAAAGACAGCATAGGCCTAATGATGAAAAGATCTGCCAAGGCATGGGAGAGAGCAACAGACATTG